>NZ_JBFBAM010000074.1:0-48119 GCF_040682195.1 Kutzneria sp. NPDC051319
CGCCAAGCGGGAAGCGCATGTGGCGTTTGGGGGTGGAAACGCCACATGCGCTTCCTATGTGGCGTCTGGTGCCAAGTGGGAAGCGCATGTGGCAAAAAAGTGGGCGGCCAGAGGTAGGGGCGTTAGGCTCCGGCTAGCCAGCGAGGCGGGAGGCGGCGGCGGCGATGCGTTCGTCGGTGGCGGTCAGCGCCATTCGCACGTGGCGGCCGCCGGTGGGGCCGTAGAAGGTGCCGGGAGCAGCCAGGATGCCGAGCGAGGCGAGCCAGGAGACGGTGTCCCAGGCGTCCTCGTCCCGGGTGGCCCACAGGTAGAGGCCGGCCTCGGAGTGGTCGATGCGGAAGCCGGCGCCGAGCAGCGCCTCCCGCAGGACCTTGCGCCGGGCCTGGTAGCGGGCCCGCTGCTCGACGACGTGCTGATCGTCGCCCAGGGCGGCGGTCATGGCCGACTGCACGGGCCGGGGCACGATCATGCCGGCGTGCTTGCGGATCTCCAGCAGACGCTTGACCAGCACGGGATCGCCGGTGACGAAGCCGGCGCGGTAGCCGGCGAGGCTGGAGGACTTGGACAGCGAGTGCACGGCCAGCAGCCCCTCGGTGCTGCCGCCGCTGACCCGCGGGTCCAGGATCGAGACGGCGTTGGCATCCCAGGTGAGGGACAGGTAGCACTCGTCGGAGGCGACGATGGTGCCCCGCTCCCGAGCCCAGTCGACGACCTTGCGCAGGTGCTCGATGGGAAGCACCCGCCCGGTCGGGTTGGACGGGGAGTTGAGCCACAGCAGCGCGGGACGGCGCGGCCCGAGCGCGGTGAGCCCCTCCACCCGCGCCACCTCGGCGCCGGCGAGCAGGGCCCCGACCTCGTAGGTCGGATAGGCGAGCTCGGGAATGGCCACCAGGTCCCCGGCGCGCACGCCGAGCAGGGTGGGCAGCCAGGCCACCAGCTCCTTGGAGCCGATGGTCGGCAGCACGGCGACCGGGTCGAGGCCGGTCACGCCGAAGCGGCGGGCCAGCGCGTCGACGGCGGCCTGCCGCAGCTCGGGGGTGCCGTGCGTGGTCGGGTAGCCGGGCTGGTCGCTGACGGCCGCGAGGGCGTCACGGATCAGCTCGGGCACCGGGTCGACCGGTGTTCCTACGGACAGGTCGACCACACCGTCCGGGTGTGACCGCGCGGTGGCGGTGTGGTCGGCCAGCGAGTCCCACGGGAAGTCCGGCAGGGCCGGCCCCGATGCAGAACCACTCACTCGTGCGCGGCCTGCTGCGGCAGCGCCGCCACGAACGACGGGTCGTTGCTGGTCTTGCCGATCTTCGCCGCGCCGCCGGGCGAGCCGAGCTCGTTGAAGAAGTCGGCGTTCGCCTTGGTGTAGTCCTTCCACTGGTCGGGGACGTCGTCCTCGTAGTAGATGGCCTCCACCGGGCACACCGGCTCACAGGCTCCGCAGTCGACGCACTCGTCGGGGTGGATGTAGAGCATCCGGTCACCCTCGTAGATGCAGTCGACGGGGCACTCTTCGATGCACGCCTTGTCGAGTAGATCGACGCAGGGCTCGGCGATCACGTAGGTCACTGCGTTCTCCTGCTTCCGTCTTCGTCCATCTGCCGCGGGACATCGGTGCGTGGTTCCGCGGGCACCCGGCCAGTATCCCCCGGCTGGCCGGTGGGGTTCGCACCCGGGCACCCAATCGCCACGGTACGTCCCGAGGGTCGGGAAAAATGCTGGAACCGCCGTGTGGCCCCGGGCACAGTCACCCGATGGACGCCATCACGGAGCTGGAACTGCGGTGTGCCGACGCCTGGCCGGCGCTGGTCGACGAGCGCCTGGGCCAGTGGCGCCTGAGGGCGGCCGGCGGCTTCACGGGGCGGGCCAACAGCGCGCTGACCACCGGCGATCCCGGCGTGCCGATGCCCGAGGCGCTGGCAACCATCGCCGCCTTCGCGGCGCGACACGGCATCAAGCCGGCAGCTCACGTCACCCAAGGGTCCGAGACCGAGCGGCGTATCCGGGAAGCGGGCTGGAGTCTGGCCGAGGACCACCCGGGCGGCGCGGTGGCCACGGTGCTGACCGGCCCGCTGCCCGATGGGGAGCCCCAGGGCGAGGTTCTGGACAAGCCGTCGCCGCAGTGGTGGGAGTTGGCCGTCGGCGAGCCGACCGCGGCGCAGCGGCATGTGCTGGGCACCGGGCCGCTGCTGGGCTTCGGGTACGTCGAGGGGGCGGCGGTGGTTCGGGGCTGCATCGTGGACTCGACCTTGCACATCTCACGGCTGTCCGTGCGGCCGGAGCTGCGCCGTCAGGGCACCGCGCGGCGGCTGATGGCGGCGCTGGGCGCGTGGGCCCGGGACCGTGGCGCGCGGGATGCGGTGCTCCAGGTCGCCGTGCACAACGAGGCGGCGATCGGGTTGTACGAGGGGCTCGGCTTCACCGAGCACCACCGCTACGCCTACTTGCGGCCCTAGGCCTTTTTCTTCTTGTCGGTGTGACGAACGTCACCGACGATGCGGAACTGGGGGCCGCCGGTGCTGGGCTTGGGCTTCTCGTTCTCGCCGTCGACCAGGGCCTTGATGGCGTCGATCGGGTCGTTGGAGTGTCGGTCGTCCTTGCGCTGCACACTCATGACTGCCTCCCACGCGGGTCCCACCGGACCGCGCTCTGCTCCCGCATCCAGCGCCGCGCACGCTTGCGCAGACGCCACAGCACCAGCCTGCCACCGATCAGGGGTCCGGTGCGCCCGTCGATCGTCGCCAACAGGTCGCCGAGGCGCTGCGCGGTGACGGCGAGGGCCCGCACGGTGACCCGGCCGTGCCGCCGGTTGGCCTCCACGAGCTCGGCAAGCAGCCACGTGGTCTGACCGTCCTCGTCGCCGCCGACGGAGGCGGCGCGGACGTCACGGCCGTAGAGGACGGCGGCGAGGACCCGGACCCGCAGCTCGACGGAGTCGGCCTCGGCGCAGACGACCAGGGCCTGCTCGCACAGGGTCAGGGCCTTGCGGTCGACGCCCGTGGAGGCGACCAGCAGGGGTACGAGGGCGGCGACGCGGCTGGTCAGCTCCGTGGGCAGGGCGCCGAGGCGGGCCAGGTACTTGGGGTCGACGCCGTCGATGTTGGCCACAGCGCCGATGGCCCGGCCGTGCAGGCGGAAGGGGTCCGGGTCGTCGAGCACGGCCAGCACCTGCGCGGCGGCGCGGGCGAACGGCCGGAGCGCGGCGACGACCTCCGCGTCATCCACCGGCGGTGGGCTGCGGCGCTCGGGCCCGGCCCAGCGCGTTGCCGAGGACCACCGCCGACGGCAGCGCACCGGCCGCGAGCAGCGCGAGGATCCGCCAGTCGGGATAGACCTGGAAGTTGCCGCCCGGACCGCCCACGGCCAGCCACAGGATCACGGCGATCCACGCGAACCCGGGCAGGCCGCCGACCCAGGTGACGGGCCGCAGCCGGGCCGCCGCCCGCACGAGCATGGGCGTGGTGACGAAGGCGATCAGGATGGTGATCGGGAACGGGAAGCCGCCCAGGTCCGGCAGCACGGAGCCGTCGAACCGGGCGGGCAGGAAGACGGTGTCGACGACCGCGAGCAGGATCGCGTCGAGTACGAGCACGACGAGAACCACCCAGTCGCCGGGCCTCATCGCATGCGCTCCACATCGTTCAGGCCGCCGAAAAGGTCGGTCTCGGCGCCCTCGGCCGGGCCGGCGGCGAGCACGTAGAACTCGGTGCCGACGACGGGCTGGGTGATGCCGTTGGACAGGGCGTAGCAGGCGGCGCCCTCGCCGTTCTGCCACACGCTGACCTGGGTGGCGTGGGCGCGCAGGGCGCTGAGCTTGGTCGGCACGTGGGGCTCGATGGCGACGCGGGTGGTGATGATCTCGTCGTCGACGACGGGCAGCTCGCCGGGCTCGGGCATCCGGTACGGCACGCCCTCGACGCCGCGCAGCTTCTCCAGGCCGGCGGCGGTGGCGTCGCGCGAGGTGACGGCGTGGAAGACGCGCAGCACGTCCGGCACGGAGGCCGCGGCGGCGGTGGTGATCTCGTGCGCGCGGATGTGGTCGGGGTGGCCGTAGCCGCCGTTGCTGTCGTAGCTGACGACAACCTGCGGCTTGACCTCGCGCAGCACCTCGGCCAGCTGCTCGGTCTGCAGGGCGAGGTCGCCGCCGACGAAGGCGCGCGGGTGGTGGTTGGCGTCGACGCCGACCATGCCCGAGTCGCGCCACCGACCGATGCCGCCCAGGTAGCGGTGGTCGTTGACGCGCAGCGCGGCGCAGGCGGAGCGGAGCTCGCCGACCCGGTAGCCGCCGAGCTGGTCGGCGGCCTCGGCGCGGAGTTCGTTCAGGCGGGCGGGGATGATCTCGCCCTCCTCACCGAGCGTGCAGGTGACGACGGTGACGTGCACGCCGAGGGAGGCGTAGTGGGCGATGGTTCCCCCGGTCCACAGGCTCTCGTCGTCGGGGTGCGCGTGCACCAGCGCGAGCCGTGGTGGGGCGGTCAGGGTCACTGGCCAAGCGTAGAGCTCGGGTCTGACGACCACCGGTGGTGGGGAGGCCGAGACCGCGTTCGGGACTGGGGAATCTGCGAACGCGGCCTCGTTTCCCCCCTTGATCGTCAGCGCCCGGGCGGCCCGAGTTCCCCCCTGCCGCGAGGCCGGCAGCGACTCGGAACATCCGGACGTCGACGTGTCTGAGCTAACCAAGGGGGCGTGACGTCTCCGTGACGCGTCGGTGGCGTAGCGTTTCGACGGCCCCGACCTGCGGAAACGTCAGCCGCCGGCCTGCCGTTCGCGGGCCTGTTCCGCGCAGTCGTGACAGGTCGGCCACAGCCACTGCTCGCGGGGGACCCGTTTGGCCGCCATGCCCTTGCCGCACAGCGCCATGACGTGCGTGCCCCAGGCCAGGAGCTGCTCGTCCGGGTAGCAGTGCCGGCGTCCGTCGGCCGGCTGCCACGCGAACCGGGGGCCGGTCAGCCGCACCAGATCGCTCATAGCAAGCACAGTACAACCTACATATGCGGTTTAGATGTGACACGATCGAGTGACGTCGGTGCACATGCGGCCGGCATGAGGTGAGGATGTCCGCCATGGCGAACCCGGTGGTCAGCAAGATCCTGTTGGGCTTCGAGATGCGAGAGCTGCGGGAGAACAGCTCGGTCAGCCGTGAGGCCATGGCCGAGGTGTTGGACTGCGACCTGTCGAAGATCAGCAGGATCGAGAACGGCAAGGGCTCGCTGAGCACCTTGGAGGTCAAGGCCCTGGCCGAGTTGTTCGACCTGCCGGCCACGCGCCGCGACCGTCTCCTCGGCCTGGCCAAGGATTCTCGGCGCAGGACCAGCTACCGCGTCGCGGACTGGGCCCAGAAGTTCATCGGGCTTGAACAGGCCAGCAGCGAAATCCGGAGCTACGAGAACGAGTTGGTCCCCGGCTTGTTCCAAATCGAGGACTACACGCGGGCGGTCACCCGTGCCGCCGACCCGACTCGTCCGGCGCGCGAGGTCGACCGACTTGTCGCGGGAAGAGCCGAGCGGCAAGGAATCCTCACTGGGGAGGCACCACCGAGGATCGTGGCGGTGATCAACGAAGCGGTGGTCCGGCGAGTGGTCGGCGGCAGCACCGTGATGGGTGATCAACTGACACGGTTGAGGGAGATCGCCGACCTCCCGACGGTGGAGCTGCACGTGCTCCCCTTCATCGCCGGCGCACATGCGGCCATGGGGAGCTCGTTCGTGTTGTTGCAGCTGCCGGATCCCTACGACGTGCGGATTGTCTACCTGGAAAGCCTCACCAGCGCCGACTATTTGGATCAGGAAGAGCAAGTCGACGCGTGTAGCCTCACGTTCGAACGGCTCCTCGGCTCGGCGCTCAGCACCGCGCAGACGGTGGAGCTGATCGACCAGGTGATGCGCACACTCTAGGAGGGCCGCATGGCGACCCCGCGCTGGCGGAAGTCCAGCTACAGCAACGGCAATGGCGGGAACTGCGTGGAGCTTGCGCAGTGGCGCAAGTCCAGTTACAGCAACGGCAATGGCGGCGACTGCGTTGAGCTGTCCCTGCAACCCCTCGTGACCGCCGTTCGGGACTCGAAGAACCCCGAGGGCAGGCATCTTCTCTTTCCCGCCACGGCCTTCGCCGCCTTCCTGACCAGCCTCAAGACCAGCTGATCCCCTCGGCGTCACGAAAATGTCAGACCCTCTCGCTAGGGTCGAGACACCGTGGGGAGGAACACCGGTGAACGGCTCGTGGGCCGTCCGACGAGGGGGAGTCGTCGAACGGCCCACGGCGCCAGCTCAGACGACCGGCATCTCCTCGGCGAAGTGGCACGCCGACAACAGCTCGCTGTCGCCGCGCCGCTTCAGCTCGGGCACCTCGGTGGCGCAGACGTCCTGCGCCTTCCAGCAGCGGGTCCGGAACCGGCAGCCCGACGGCGGGTTGACCGGGCTGGGCACGTCGCCGGTGAGCACGATCCGGCTGCGCTGGCGCTCCCGCTCCCGCTTGGGATCGGGCACGGGCACGGCCGACAGCAGCGCCTGCGTGTACGGGTGCATGGGCTTGCTGTAGATCTGCTCCCGCGGCCCGACCTCGATCAGCGAACCCAGGTACATGACCGCCACCCGGTGCGACAGGTGCCGCACCACGGACAGGTCGTGGGCCACGAACAGGTACGCCAGGTTGAGCTCCTGCTGAAGCTCGCCCAACAGGTTCACCACACCGGCCTGCACGGACACGTCCAGCGCCGACACGGGCTCGTCCAGGACCACGAACTTCGGGTTCAGGGCCAGCGCCCGGGCGATCCCGATGCGCTGCCGCTGCCCGCCGGAGAACTCGTGGGCGTAGCGGTTGCGGTGCTCGGGGTTCAGTCCGACGATCTCCATCAGCTGGTTGATCCGCTGCTGGATGGTCTCGGCGCTGCCGTAGCGGTGGATCCGCAGCGGCTCGGCGATGATGTCGTTGACCTGCCAGCGCGGGTCCAGGGACGCGTACGGGTCCTGGAACACGATCTGGAGGTCCCGGCGTATCGCCTGGAGCTCCTTGCTGTGCATGGTGGTCAGTTCGCGGCCCTCGAACTTCACCGAGCCCGACGTGGGCTTGTGCAGCTGGAGGATGGCCCGGCCGGTGGTCGACTTGCCCGAGCCGGACTCGCCGACCAGGCCCAGCGTCTCGCCGGCGGCCAGGTCGAAGCTGACGCCGTGCACGGCCTGCACCTGTCCCACCGTGCGCGGGATGATGCCGCCGCCCCGCACCGGGAACGACTTGTACAGGTCCTTGACCTGGAGCAGAGGAGTGCCGGTGGTGCCCGCGTCGCCGCTGGCCGGCCTGGTCTCGGTGCCGGTGCTCACGACGCGGCCTCCTTCTTGTCGCCGCTGTCCGCGAGGTGCTCCTCGACGATCACCTCGGGGTTGTCGATCAGCAGGGCCGCGAGCGGCTCCTCGGCGCCGATCTCCTTGCGGGCGAACAGCTTCTTCGGGTCCTCGTAGCCGGCGAGGTCGTTCCACCGGTGGCACCGGGTGAGGTGCGCGACGGCGCCGCCGATCTCGATCAGCGGCGGCTCCGACTCGTGGCACACCGGCGCCACCAGCGGGCAGCGCGGCGAGAAGGCGCAGCCCGTCGGCAGGTTGACCAGCGACGGCGGCGCGCCGCTGATCGGGGTCAGCTTCTGCCCGATCAGGCTCGGGTCCGGGTTGGAGCCGAGCAGGCCCACCGTGTACGGCATGCGCGGGGCGTCGAACACGTCGTCGACGGTGCCGGCCTCGACCACGGTGCCGGCGTACATGACCTGCACCTTGTCCACCATGCCGGCCACGACACCCAGGTCGTGGGTGATCATGATGATGGCCGCGTTGGTGTCGTCCCGGATCCGCAGCAGCGTCTCCAGGATCTGCGCCTGCACCGTCACGTCCAGCGCGGTGGTCGGCTCGTCGGCGATGATCACGTCCGGGTCGTTGATGATCGCCATGGCGATCACCACGCGCTGCCGCATGCCGCCGGAGAACTCGTGCGGGTACTGCTTGGCCCGACGGTCCGGCTGCGGGATGCCGACCTGCTCCAGCGCCTCCACGGCCTTGGCCCAGGCCGCCTTCTTGGACACCTTGTGGTGCTCAAGGTAGGCCTCGGACAGCTGCGCCCCCACCGTGAAAACCGGGTTGAGCGACGTCATCGGGTCCTGGAAGATCATGGACACCGAGTTGCCGCGGAACTTGCGCATCTCGTTGTAGCTCAGGCCGTTGAGCTCCTGGCCGCGGTACGAGATGGAGCCCGAGATCCGGGCGCTGCGCGGCAGCAGGCCGAGAATCGCCATGGAGGACACCGATTTGCCGGAGCCGGACTCGCCGACGACCCCCAGCACCTCACGCGGCTTCAGGTCGAACGACAGGTCGCGCACCGCGTGCACGACGCCGTCGTCGGTGGGGAACTCGACCGTCAGGTCGGCCACCCGGAGCAGCGGCTCGTTCGGGTCGATCGTCTCGGTCATCACGCACGCACCTTCGTCTGCCTCGGGTCGAACGCGTCACGCAGTCCGTCACCGATGAAGCTGATCGTCATCGAGATCGCCACGATGGCCAGGAACGGGCCCCAGAACAGCCACGGGCGCAACAGCACCTGGGTGTAGTTGTCCTGGACGATCAGGCCGAGCGAGGTGTCCGGCAGCTGCACGCCGAGACCGATGAACGACAGCGCGGCCTCGGTCAGCACGGCCGTGGACACCGACAGCGTGGCGTTGACCGTGATGGTGCCGATCATGTTCGGGATCAGGTGCTTGAACACGATGTGCCAGGTGCCGCCGCCCGAGGCCCGGGAGGCCTCGACGAACTCGCGGGCCGACAGCGACAGCGCCTCGCCGCGGGTGATGCGGGCGATCTGCATCCAGTTGAACAGCGCCAGCACCGCGGCCACGATGTACCAGCTGGGCGCGAAGGCGTGCACCAGCAGGGCGGTCAGCGCGATCTGCGGCACGATCAGGAACAGGTCGACCAGCCGCATCAGGCTGCTGTCGACGAGGCCCTTCAGGTAGCCGGCGACGGCGCCGATCAGCACGCCGACGATGGTCGAGCTGATCGCCACCGTGAAGGCGATGGCCAGCGAGAACTGGGTGCCGCGCAGCAGCTGGGCGAAGGCGTCCCGGCCCAGCTGGTCGGTGCCCAGCACGTGGCCGCCGCCGGGCCGCAGGTAGCTGCCCGCCCTGGTGTCGGCATAGCTGAACTTCAGGAACATCGGCACCACGAACGACGCGACCGCCAGCAGCACCAGCACGGCGAGGCTGACCATGGCCAGACGGTGCCGCACGAAACGGCCGAGAATGATCGAGGTCTGAGAACGCGCCTTGGCGTCGAACTCGTGGCGCACGGCGACCGCGCCGTCGCCTGCGGTCTGGGTTGCGTTAGCCAAGGCGAATCCTCGGGTCGAGAAGGCCGTAGAGCAGGTCCGAGATCAGGTTGAACACCACGACGACCGTCGCGGTCACCGCGAACCAGCCCATCAGGGTCGGTGGGTCGTAGTTGGACACGGCCTTCACCAGCACCGTGCCCATGCCGTTCCAGCCGAAGACCCGCTCGGTGATGATGGCGCCGCCGATGATGGCGCCGATGTTGAGCGCGAACAGGGTGCTGACCGGGATGAGCGCGTTGCGCATGGCGTGACGGAAGATCACCCGGCTCTGCGAGAGGCCCTTGGCGCGGGCGGTGCGCACGTAGTCGGCGTTGAGCGTCTCCAGCATGGAGGCGCGCTGGAACCGGCTGTACGCGGCGAAGCTGATGGTCATCAGCGAGATCGTCGGTAGCAGGAAGGTTCCGGAGTAGCTGACGATGACCTGGCCGAGGTTGCTGCCGAAGCCGCCGGGCGGTGGGCCCGCGGTGGTCAGCCAGCGCTTGAGGTGCAGCGACTGGAGCAGGTCGTTGAACTGGATGCCGTAGTTCTTGACCACGACGGCCACACAGGCGATCGGCATCGAGAACATCAGGAACGCGACGCTGGTCATCAGGTAGTCGAAGATCGAGTACTGGCGGACGGCCGAGAACACGCCGACGCCGATGCCCAGCACGAGCGCGATCAGCTCGGCCCCGATGACCAGGCGCATGGTCACCCACAGGGCGCTGGACACGGTGGTGAACACCGGGCTCTGCGCCTCGCCGAGCGCGACGCTGGTTCCCCAGTCGCCGCGCAGGAAGCTGGTCAGCCAGTCCCAGTACCGGACCAGGATCGAGTGGTCCAGGCCGAGCTGGACGGACAGGGAGTGGATCTGCTGCGCCGTGACGCCCGGCTTGGTGCGCAGCCCGGCCAGGGGGTCGCCGGCCGAGGCCACGAGTATGAAGACGAGGAAGCTGCCGATCAACAGGATGGGTATGGAGATCAGCAACCGTCGAATCAGGTATTGGAACACGGGTTGCTCCTCGACGACCTCACCGGGCGCTGGTCGGGTAGCCGGCTGGAGCGAGGTCTGCCTGGACGGGTGGGGACGGGGTCAGTGGTGAACACGGGTGCGCCCCGGCGCCGATCGCGAGCGCGACCGACGCCGGGGAGCTTCACACCCGGGGTAGAGCAGATCAGGCGTTCGGCTTCTGCCACTCGTTGGCGTTCCACATCGAGCCGTAGTAGCTCTGGAAGTACGCCTTGTCGATGTCACCGGTGTAGGCCCACATGTTCGGGGGCTGGAACAGCGGGAACGTCGAGTAGGTGTCGGCGATCGCCTTGTCCGCGGTCTGGTAGTCCGTCACCGCGGCGGCGTCGTCGGTCTGCGACAGCGCCTTGGCGAAGGCGGCGTCGGCGGCCGGCGAGGTCGTGCCGTTCCAGTTCTGGTTGCCACCGGTCTTGTAGGTGGTGATGCCGGCGGAGTGGAACGGAGCCACCGACCAGGCGAACAGCGCCACGTCGTAGTCGCTGTCGCTGACCCGCTTGTCCAGGAAGTTCGCGTCGGTGTCGTCCTGGATGTCGATGCCGGCCGCCTTGCACTCCTGCTGGAGCAGCGCGACGGTCTGCTTGCGGCGCGGGATGTCGGTGTGGCTGATCTTGAACGACAGCTTCTGGCCGCCCTTGGCCATGATGCCGTCCGGACCCGGGGCCCAGCCGTCAGAGGTCAGCGTGGCCTTGGCGGTCGCCGGGTTGGAGATCAGCTTGTCCGAGTAGTTGTCGGCGTAGCCGGGCATGCCCGGGAAGAAGATCACGCTGTTGAACGGCTTGGCGTCCGGCTGGACCTGCTTGATCAGCTTGTCCACCAGCTCGTTGCGGTTGATGCACTGGCCGAAGGCCTTGCGCACCGCCTCGTCCTGGAAGATCGGGCGCTTCAGGTTCAGGTCGAGGTGCTCGAAGTTCAGGCCGGCGTTGGCGCCGTAGGTGATGCCCGACGAGCCGAGGCCCTGCAGCGTCTGCGCGGCGTTGGCGTCCGGCTGCGCCGAGGACAGGACCTGCTCCTCGTTGTTCTGCAGCGCCTGCACCTGGGCGTTCGAGTCGGGGATCGCCTTGAGGGTGATCTTCGCCGGGCCGCCGGGGTTGCCGGCCCACTTCGGGTTGCGCACCAGCGTGATGGACGAGCCCTGCTGCCAGTCGCTGATCATGTACGCGCCGGAGCCGGGGGCCAGGTCGGCCTTGAAGCCCTTCCAGCCGGTGTTCCAGAAGTCCGAGACCTTGGTCAGGATGTCGGCCGGGCTCTTCGGGGTCACCTGGGTGATGTCCGAGACGCCGGTCTGCTTCTCCAGCACGTGGGCCGGGAGCAGGTCGTCGGAGATGCCGAACAGGCTCTTCCAGTCACCGAACGGCGACGAGAACTCCGTGACGAAGGTCTGGTCGTCCTGGCACTTGGCCGAGTCGATCTGGCTGTAGCCGGTGGTGCCGCCGGGCAGGAAGTACGTGGTCTTGCCGTCCGGCTTCAGGTCCGTGCCGCTCTGGGCCAGCCACGCCAGGTAGAAGTCCTTGCAGTTCCAGGCGGCGCCGTCGGACCAGGTCACGCCCTTCTTGATCTTCCAGGTCACGACCTGCTTGGGGCTGGTCGAGGTGACCTCGACCGAGTCCATGACGTCCTTGTTCAGCAGGACCTTGTTGTTGCCGTCCAACACGAACGGCCGCGCGAGGACCTGGATCAGGGCGTAGCTGTTGTAGGACTGGACCGCGTCGGCCGTCGCGTTGTTGTACGCGGTAAACGGCTTGTCGGTCGAAACAACGACCGGGCCAATGTCGTTGACCTTCGGCGCGGTGTAGGTGTCCCCGGATTCACCCTTGCCAATGGCCGCGCTCGCGAGTCCGCCCGAACCCGACCCATTGTCCTGACCGCCACCACTGGAGCCGCCACATGCGGTCAGCATGAGCGCGGCGCCAGCCATCACCGCGATCGCGGGGATCGCTTTCGATCTCCTCATTGACACGTGCCCTCCTAGCACAGGGCGGCAGCGACCCGATCAGGTCGATCTGCACACCCGGGGACCATAGCGCGCAACAAGCTACTCGACCTGCGCGCTGTGCCAGGCACCGTAAGAACAGGAATACCCGTGGGTCACTGGGCACACCGGGATCGTGACCAAAGGGTGACACGGTGACAGCGCGTAGCGATTGAGCAGTTACCGGGCGGGATCGTTCGCTACCCGAACGGGGGAAAAATCTGTCAAGAGTTGAAATCGGCGAGCGCCGCCATGCTGCCCGAATTAACAGCGATTAACAACACGAATGGGTCATCGGCGAACAGAACGCCGCCACGTCGGCGCGCCGGCAAAGGGCCCGACCAAGGGGGGTCCGCCGTTCACACCAGTGATCTCGGAACCGGTGGCGAGCACATCGGCCAGTTGGAACAGCGGCATCGCGACGTGCTGGGACCACAGCGCCGGCTCCACCGTGGCCAGCGCGTCCGACAGCGACAAAGCGCCGGTCAGGGCCGCTTCGACGGTCGGCTGCAGGCCGTGGTCGCAGAAGCCGTCCGGGTTGGCCGCCGGCAGCGCCGTGCCGCCGTCGGGCAGCGGTCCCCGGCAGCCGAAGGACGCCGCCAGCACACTGGCCGGGTCGCCGCCAACCGCCTGCGGGACGATGCCGATGTCCACCGAACTGTCGCCGTCACTGCCCTGGTTGTCGGCAGGGGCGGTGCCGGTGGTCGTGGTCGGCGCGGTGGTCGTGGTGGCCGGCAGCACCGTGCCGAACAGCTGGTCACCGGATGTGTTCAGGATCGTGGCCCCGATGCCGGCCGCCGACAGCTGCTGCTGGAGCACGCCGGCCAGCTGTGAATAGGGGGCCCGGTCGTTGGGCGCGCCGATGACCAGGTTGAGCGGCACGCCGTCCTTGAGCCACGACCCGTTGGTCTTGGTGTAGCCCGCCTGGGTGAGGAGCTGGTTCACCAGATCGTGGTTGGGCGCCCCGACGCCGGCCGGGATCGTCGGCTTGTAGCCCGGCTGCGACGGGGCCAGCACCAGCGAGTCGGCGCGCAGCGAGGCCGACGGGCCGCCGCCCGTGCCCAGGGTGATCAGCGCCTCCCGGTCGATCGCCGCGAACACGGCGGCCCGCAGCGTCGGATCGGACAGCCGGGCGCCGCCCTGCCGCAGCAGCACCTCGACCACGACCGGGTTGGGCACCGTGGTCAGGTTGACCGCCTTGCCCAGCTCGGCGAGCGCCTTGGACGTGCTGTCGCTCGGGTTGAGCACCGCCAGCTGGTCGTCGCCGGTCTTGAGCGCGCTGACCAGATCCGCCGGGCCGGCCTGGCGCAGCACGATCTGCTGCAGCTTGGTCGACGCGCCCCAGTAGCGGTCGTTGCGCTGCAACACGATCTCGCCGCGCTCGGGGTCGATGTTGCGGATGGAGAACGGCCCGCCGGCCGCCGGGAAGGTCTCGCTGAGCGCGCCCGTCCAGCCGCCCGGGGCGTCCTTGAGCACGTGCGCCGGCAGCAGGTCGGAGAACAGCGACCGCCAGCCCGGGTAGGGCTGGCTGAAGGTCACGTCGGCGACGCGGCCGCCGTCACGGGCCGAGACGCCGCTGATGAGGCGGTAGCCGGCCGGGTCGATCACGCCGGGCTGGGTGCGCATGTTCTGCCACAGGTAGGCGAAGTCCTCGGCGGCGATCGGCGCGCCGTCGCCCCAGGCCGCCTGCGGCTGGATGGTGTACGTGACCGTGTACGGGTTGGCCTTGGTCACCTCGGCCGACACCATCAGCGTCTTGTCCAGCAGCGGGCTGCCGTCCGGGCCGGTGTGGAAAACCGAGGGAAGCACGAGTTCGCCCAGCGCCCGGGTGACCGTCGTCTGGTTGGCCAGCAGGTGCGGGTTGAAGCCGCCCTTCACGCTGTCCACGCCGACCACCAGCTGCGTCGGATCCGTGGGCCTGGTCGGCGTCACCGTCGTCGGCGGGGCGCTGACCAGCGGCGGCGGCGGCGAATCGGTGCACGCCGTCACCAGTGCGCAGCACGCGGCCGCGAGGGCGAGCAGCGCCGACCTGCCGCGCACGAATCCGCCTCCCAGTGGTTATGGCGAAGCCCCCGTGTGGTCCATGGCCGGGCCTCAGCCCTCAACTATGGACCACACGGGTGATTAGACGCGTGCGGGGTACTGAAGGTTGTCGCCGCGCTGGCGCGCGGGGCGAGGCCGCTCGTGACCGGGGCCTCGCTACTTTGGTTGCGGGGGCCTCGCTGCTACTTGGCGGCGGCGGCCTGGTCGCGGGTCTTGGCGCGGGAGCGCTCGCGGCCGCGGGTGGTGGAGTCCAGCACCAGCTTGCGCACCCGGACCACGGTCGGCGCGACCTCGACGCACTCGTCGGTGGCGCAGAACTCCAGCGCCTCCTCCAGCGACAGCTTGCGCGGGCGGGCCAGCGTCTCCATCACGTCGGCCGAGGACTGCCGCATGTTGGTGAGCTTCTTCTCCCGGGCCACGTTGATGTCCAGGTCCTCGGCGCGCGGGTTCTCGCCCACGACCATGCCCTCGTACGAGTCGGCGCCGGGCTCCACGAAGAAGGTGCCGCGGTCGGCCAGCTGGATCATGGCGTACGCCGTGACCATGCCGGCGCGGTCGGCCACCAACGAGCCCGAGTGGCGGGTGCGGATCTCGCCGGCCCACGGGTGGTAGCCCTCGAAGACGTGGTTGGCGATGCCGGTGCCGCGGGTCTCGGTGAGGAAGTCGGTGCGGAAGCCGATCAGGCCACGCGCCGGCACCACGTACTCCAGCTTGATGCGACCGGTGCCGTGGCCGTCCATGTGCTCCATGCGGCCCTTGCGGTTGGCCAGCAGCTGCGTGACCGCGCCCAGGTGCTCCTCGGGGGCGTCCACGGTGAGGCGCTCGTAGGGCTCGCACAGCACGCCGTCGATGGTGCGGGTGACGACCTGCGGCTTGCCGACGGTCAGCTCGAAGCCCTCGCGGCGCATCTGCTCGACCAGGATGGCCAGCGCCAGCTCGCCACGGCCCTGCACCTCCCAGGTGTCGGGGCGCTCGGTGGGCAGCACGCGGACCGACACGTTGCCGACCAGCTCGCTGTCGAGGCGGGCCTTGACCAGGCGGGCGGTGAGCTTGGTGCCGCCGTTGCGGCCGGCCAGCGGCGAGGTGTTGACGCCGATCGTCATGGAGATGGCCGGCTCGTCCACGGTGATCCGGGGCAGCGGCTCGGGGCTCTCGGCATCGGCCAGCGTGTCGCCGATGGTGATCTCCTGGATGCCGGCGATGGCCACCAGGTCGCCCGCGCTGGCCTCGTCGGCCGGCTGGCGCTCCAGGCCCTCGGTGATCAACAGCTCGGTGATCTTCACGCGCTGGGTCGAGCCGTCCTCGCGGCACCAGGCCACGAACTCGCCCTTGCGCATGGTGCCGGCGTGGATGCGGCACAGCGCGATACGGCCGAGGAAGCTGCTGGCGTCCAGGTTGGTCACCAGGGCCCGCAGCGGGGCCTCCGGGTCGCCGGTCGGGGCCGGCACGTGGTTGAGCAGCACCTCGAACAGCGAGTCCAGGTTCTCGCCGTCGGGCAGGCCGCCGTCGGCGGGCTGGGTCAGGCTGGCCTTGCCGGCGCGGGCGGAGGCGTAGATGACCGGCACGTCGAGCACGGAGTCGTCCGCGCCGACCTCGGCGGCCAGGTCCAGCAGGAGGTCGTGGGTCTCGTCGACGACCTCGGCGATACGGGCGTCGGGGCGGTCGACCTTGTTGACGACCAGCACCACCGGCAGGCCGGCGGCCAGCGTCTTGCGCAGCACGAAGCGGGTCTGCGGCAGCGGGCCCTCGCTGGCGTCCACCAGCAGCAGCACGCCGTCGACCATGGCCAGCGCACGCTCCACCTCGCCGCCGAAGTCGGCGTGGCCGGGGGTGTCGACCACGTTGATCGTGATCACCCCGTCCGGCGTCGCCCGCCGCACGGCGGTGTTCTTCGCGAGAATGGTGATGCCCTTCTCGCGTTCGAGCTCGCCGGAGTCCATGACCCGGTCGACCAACTCGGCGCGGGCCGAGAAGGCGCCCGACTGCCGCAGCATGGCGTCGACCAGGGTGGTCTTGCCGTGGTCGACGTGCGCGATGATGGCGACGTTGCGAAGGTCCGTACGGATCTGACTCGCGGTGGCCGTGGGCACGCGGAACTCCTAGAGCGTTGCGAGTGGGAGGTGGGCACCAGCGGCCGTCTAATACCCGCACGTGTCCTCGCCCATCATACCTTTTCGGACGCATGGGTTCCGACTAAGGGCAGCCTCACCTATCCTGTTGGGAGTCGAGGACGGGAGCTCCGCGGGTGGGCAAGGCCAAGGTGAAGAAGAAGTGCTGCCGGTCCAAGCCGCGGTGCAAGCGCTGCCCGGTCGTCGCCCTGCTCAAGGCCAAGAAAAAGGCGGCCTGACGGCGTCGACAGAGCGTAGTTGACGATCTTGGTCCGCCGGCCGGGCCAGGCTTTTCCCTAGTGACAGGGTTCACACCTGATCAGTGCGTGGGCGCGATCACTTTGACGTCGTAGAAGACCCCGTTGTGGTCCGGGAAGACCAGGTTGCCCTGCGCGTCGACCATCTTCCACAGGACGTGGCACACCCCGGCCGCCTCGGGCGTGACGGTGACGCTCACGGCCACCATCTGGCCCGGGCCGGCGTCCGGCACCTCCGCCCGCGACGGCGAGACGCACTGCGTGGTCGTGCCGCCGGCGATCTCCAGGAACCGGTCGTGCCAGGCCACGGTCCCGGTGTTCTTGATCCGCCACACCTTGGTGAAGGTCTGGCCGAGCGGGACCTCCGAGCCGTCCGGGTAGGTCATGTCGCCGGGCAGGCCGTCGCCGCCGAAGGCGCTGGCGTCGCCGGGCAGCGGGTACGGGTTGCGCTCGCCCCAGGTCGGCAGCTGCCGGAACAGGCGCGGGATCAGCACCGCCCCGACCGCCAGCAGCACCACCGCGGCGATGGCCAGCACGGCCGCGCGCTTGCGGGCCCTGGGCGTCTTGGCAGGCTCGGCGGACTGCGCGGCGATCGCCGTTTCCGGGCTGGCCGCCACCGCACTGGCGAGCTCGGCATTGGCGTTCTCCCAACGGAAACGCCACTCGCGCCGGACGTCCTCGCCGGAGCCGGCCAGCGCGCGCACGAACTCCCAGGTGGTCTCCCACGACGGCATCACGCGGCCCCTGGTGGCCGCCGACAGCGTGGATTTCGACGCCGCCGCACCGAGTTCGGTGCGCATCCGGTCATAGGACGGGTTGCCGGCCAGCTCCTTGAGCTCCAGGAGATCGCGGGCGAATCGCGCGGCCGGACCGTCCTGCGCGTCCGGAACGATGTGCCTGCGACCTCGACGAGCCTGATTCTGAGGACCGGTCACGAACGCGAATATAAACCACCCGGGGGTATGTCAACGATCGGTGACGGGACATGCGAGACGGGTGACCCCTCCCCCGGGATCACCCGTCTCACGCGTTACGGGCCCCCGCCCTCCCGCGACCGCGCTCGGCTCAGAGCGTGCAGCCCTTCTTGATCTTGATGACGTGCTCGTCCAGGCCGATGTCGAACTTCTTCTTGCCGGAGGTGCCGCCGTTGGTCTTCAGGCAGTAAATGGACTGGCGGTCGTCCTGGTCCGACGTCACGATGCCGGCCGAGACCGCGCCCGAGCAGTGGTTGTTGAAATACACGGTCACCGAGGTGGCGCCGTCGCCCCACGAGTAGTTCGCCTTCGCGTTCGCGGGCGAGGTGCAGGCGATGCTCGCGCGGTGGGTGGCCGCGTCGGCCGCCGGGGCCGCCACCGCCATCACGCCGAGACCGATGGCCGAAGCCGCAACCGCCGCAATAACCTTGTTCATGTTGTCCCCTCATCACATCCGCGGAAATCCGCTGCGCACATCCCATCCCGGCGTCGGCTTCCGGTTCAAGCCGAAAATGTGCGAAGTCTCGTTCGCGCAGGTCAGAGATTTGTCCGAGGGGCCGATCGAACAGTTCCCGCCAGATCCGGAAGGAACAGCAGGTCCGCGTCGAGCCAGGCAACGCCGTCGAATTCGTCGACCTCGACCCATGTCACCGCGCTGTGCTCGACGGCAATCGGCTCGGCGCTTTCGTCCACCAGCGTCGCCGAATAGAGCCGCAACACCATGTCGTCACGGAGTGGCACATCCGGGCCGACACGTTCGCCGGCCCTGACCTCCACACCCAGTTCTTCACGGCATTCCCGGACCACCGCGGCCTCGTCGGACTCGCCGGGCTCCACCCGTCCGCCGGGGAATTCCCAGCGTCCGGCGTCGGCTTTCGGAAACGCGCGCTGCTGGGCCAGCACCTGGCCGTTGCGGATGATCGCGGTGGCTACGACAACCTGGGTCACGCTCAGATCTTGCCCCAGGTCGCCAGGCCCGCGGCCTGCCACCGCACCTCGAACCGGGCGCCGCCCTCCGGCGAATCCGTCACGCGCACGGTGCCGCCGCGCCGCCGCACGGTCTCGGCCACCAGCGCCAGGCCCAGGCCCGCGCCGCCGGTTCCGCGGCCACGGTCGTCCTGCACGCGGTAGAAGCGGTCGAACAGGCGCGTGCGGTGCTCTACCGGCACGCCGGGGCCGTCGTCGTCCACCAGCAGACGCACGGTCGTGCCCGCCGGCAGCACGGTGATGTGGACCTGCACGCGTGCGTACCTCATGGCGTTGTTGAGCAGGTTGTTCAGCACCAGCGCCACTTCCCCCGGGGCGCACAGCACCATGGCCCCCGCGCGCGGGGCGTCGACCCGGATGCGCGGGCCGCCGTTGCCGGACCGGCGCTCCGCGGCGGCGATGGCCGCCGCGCTCACGTCCACGCGGCCCACCGGCTGCGACTCCCCGGCGTCGGATCGCGCGAGCGCCAGCAGGTCGTCCACCAGCGTCGACATGCGTTCCGACTCGTCCGTGACCGCCGCGAGCACCTCTTGCGCGAACTCCGCATCCGGGTGCGCCACCGCGACCTCGGCCTGGGCCCGGATCGACGCCACCGGCGACCTCAGCTCATGCGCCGCGTCCCCCGTGAAACGCCGCAGCCGCTGCACCGCCTCGTCGCGTCGGGCCAGCAAGCCGTTCATGGCCTCGGCCAGCGCGCGCAGCTCGTCGTGCGCCTCCGGCACGGGCAGGCGCTCGCCCATCGGCAACGCCCCCGCGGCCGCGTGCATCCGGCGCACCGGCCACAGCGACCAGCCCACCACGACCCACGTCGCCACGCCGATCAGCAGTGACGCCAACACCGCCGCCACCGACAGCCAGTCCGCGCCCTCGCGTACCGCCTGGTTGTAGCCCACCAGCTCCGCCCCCGCCGCCACCAGCCGTGGCAGGCCCGTCGGGTCGTAGACCACCCGCCCGATCCAGCGGTGCGGCGGGTCGTCGCCGAGGCGCAGCACGTCCATGCCGGACATCAGCGCGTCGACGTCGCGCTCGCTCAGGTTCGGCCGCGGTCCCCCGTCGACCGGCGCTCCCTCGGTGTCCAACACCCTCAGCTGCCCGGTGACCAGCTCCGAACCCACCGGCCGGCCCGCGGCCACCGCCGGCGCGGCAGTGCTCAGCGCGTTGTGCAGCTGCGAATCCGCCGCCCCCACCAGCAGCTCTCCGATCGCCCCGCCGGCCAGGCGGGACAGCACCAGCAGGCAGGCCATCGCGAACATCGTGGCCGACACGGTGATCTTGGAACGCAGCGACCGCCGCCGCCACCAGGAGCGAGGGTTCATCGACGCAACGCGGCATCCAGCTCAGGGGAGCTGGCCATGTAGCCGTGGCCACGGATCGTCCGGACCACGTCACCGGCGCCCACTGCCTCCAACTTCCGCCGCAGGTAGCCCACGTACACCTCCACCGCGTTGCGGGTCGCCGCCAGCTCGTCGCCCCACACCGTTCGCAGCAGCTCGTCCTTCGTGACGACGGCCCCCGCGCGGCTGGCCAGCACCTCCAACACCGCGAACTCCCGTGGGCTCAACGCCACCGGCTCCCCAGCCCAGCGAACCTCCCGGCCCGCCCGGTCGATCACCAGCTCCCCCACCTTCAGCTGCACGGCGGCCGCCTCCGTCGACGCGCCCCGCCGCAGCACCGCCCGCACCTGCGCCACCAGCACCATGAAGGAGAAGGGCTTCACCAGGTAGCCGTCGGCCCCCAGGTCCAGGCCGTCGGCCTGGTCCACCTCGCCGTCCTTGGCCGACACCAGCAGCACCGGCGTCTCCACGTGCTCCGCCCGCATGTGCTGGAGCACCCGGTAGCCCGACAGGCCCGGCAGCATGATGTCCAGCAGCACCACGTCGAAGCTCCCGGTCAGCGCCGCCTTCAGCCCGTTCGGGCCGTCCGCCGCGCACACCACGTCCATCCCCTCGGCCGTCAGTCCGCGTTCCAGCGCCCGACGCACCCCGATCTCGTCATCGACTACGAGCACCCGTGGTCTCACCGGGCCAGTATGGCCAGGGAAAGAGGAGGTCTCAGGGATCTCTCAGCGCCGCGCGCCCCCACGCTCGACCCCACCGCCGGCCCCGGTCACGGGCTTCCCGCAGCTCGGCCGGGTCATCCCCGCGGCCCTCGGTCTCAGCGTTCTCTCAGCGCCCGGCCCCCGAATCCCCACTTCAACCCCCCTCTCTCAGTCTTCTCTCAGCTCCTCAGCCCGGTCTCAGCTGGCCTTGACCAAGCTCGGAGGCGTTCACTTGAACGCAGATGGGAAGGGGAGCCATGAGCGGGAAGAAAGCAGGTCTGGTCGCCGGGGCGGCCGGCGTGCTGGCCGGCGTGGTCGGGCTGGGGGTGCTCGCGATGCCCGCCGGCGCCGGGCCCGCCCCCGTGCTGCCGAAGGTCAGCGCCGAGGAGCTCGTGCAGTCCGTGCTGACGACCAAGTCGATGCCGGCGCTGGCCGGCACCGTCACCGCGACCAACAACCTGGGGCTGCCGTCGGTGCCGGGGCTCGGGCAGGCGTCGCGGTTCCTGGGCAACGGCACGACCAACACCCAGGTCTGGACCGACGGCAAGGGCAAGGGCCGCATCTCGCTGCCCAACGGCACGTCCGAGGAGACCATCGTCTACGACGGCGCGACCGTCTGGGACTGGACCTCCTCGAACAACACCGTGCACAAGGAGACCGGCGGGCCCGACAAGGCGCACCCGGACAAGCCCTCCAGCGGTGAGGTCGCCACCGACCCGGCCCAGGCGGCCAAGCAGATCATCGCGCTGATCAGCAAGGACAGCACGGTGAAGGTGGACGGCACCGCGACCGTCGCCGGCCGCTCCGCCTACGAGGTGGTGCTCGCGCCCAAGCCCACCGAGCGCACGCTGCTGCGTGAGGTGCGCATCGCCGTCGACGCCGAGACGAAGATCCCGCTCCAGCTGAGCGTGCTGGCCAACGGCAACGCGCAGCCGGTCGGGCAGATCGGCTTCTCCAAGCTGGAGATCGGCACGCAGGACCCGGCGCTGTTCACGTTCACGCCGCCGGCCAACGCCAAGGTCGTCACCGGCGACGCCGAGAAGCTGGCCCAGAAGAAGCCTGACGCGGCCAAGAACCTGCCGGAGCCGAAGTTGGTCGGCACCGGCTGGGACACCGTGCTGGTGGAGAAGCTGCCGGCCGGCCTGCTGGGCGACGGCGACAAGACGGCCAAGACCAAGGACGGCCAGACCTTCGACCCGTCCAAGCTGCTCGGCCAGCTCGGCAAGCGCGTGAGCGGGCCGTGGGGCGCCGGCTACCAGGTCAGCACCGCGGTCGGCACCGCGCTGCTCCTGGACGACGGTCGCGTGGCCGTCGGCGCTGTCCCGCAGCAGGTCCTGATCGACGCCCTGGCGAGCGTGAAGTGACCACAACCTCCCTCGTGGAGCCGGGGGTGGGGGCGGCCGTGGCCGCCCCCGCCCTCGCGGCGCGGACTCGGGGACTGCGCAAGACCTACGGCAGCACGGTCGCCGTCGACCAGGTCGACCTGGACGTGCCGGACGGTGCCGTGCTGGGCATGTTGGGCCCCAACGGATCGGGCAAGACCACCACCATCCGCATGCTGCTCGGGCTGGTGCAGCCGACAGCCGGCGAGGTCGAGCTGCTCGGGCATCCGATGCCCGGCGGCGCCCAGATCACGTTGCCGCACGTCGGCGCATTGGTTGAGGGGCCGGGGTTTCACCCGTTCCTGTCCGGGCGGGAGAACCTGCGCCGCATCGCCTGCGCCGAGCCGTTGATGGCCACCTCAGCGATCGCGTCTTCGGTTGACGAGGCGCTGTCCCGGGTCGGTCTCAGCGACGCCGCCGACCGTCGGTACCGGGGGTACTCGCTAGGCATGAAGCAGCGGCTGGGGCTGGCCTCCGTGCTGCTGCTGCCGCGGCGCCTGGTCGTGTTGGACGAGCCCACCAACGGCCTCGACCCGGCCGGAACCCGTGAGATCCGGCGGGTCATCGCCGAGCTGCACGCCGCCGGCACGACCGTGCTCGTCAGCTCCCACCTGCTGGCCGAGATCGAAGCCACCTGCACACACGTTGCCGTGCTGCACAAGGGTTCCGTCGTCGCCCAGGGCGAGCTGGCCGAACTGCTGGAGGCCGGCGCACCCGCGCTGATCGTGTCCACTCCGGACGTCGAGCTGTCCCTGGACTCGCTGCGTGACAACGGGATCGCGGCACGGTCCACTGAGGACGGTCTGTTCGTGGAGTTGATCGGCACCAGCGCGCCCAAGGTGGTCAAGGTGTTGGTCGAGTCCGGGGCCGAGGTGCACGAGGTGCGCCGCCGCCGCACCGGGCTGGAGGAGCTGTTCGCGCAGCTCACCGAGGGGGAAACGCAATGACCGCCGCCGTTGTCGCCCGCCCCGCGCTGGACCGCCCGGTCCGCGCGCCGCTGGGCCGGCTGCTCGTGTCCGAGCTGCGGTGGATCCTGCGCCGGCCGCGCACGATCATCGCCATCGTGCTGCTGTCGCTGGTGCCGGTGCTCATCGGCGTCGGCACCGTCATCGCCGGCAACGCCAACGCCGGCCCCGGCGGTGACGGGCCCGGCTCGCTGTTCACCATCCTCATCGGCAACGGCTTCGTGCTGCCGGTGCTGTCGCTGACCTTGCTGCTGGCCATGCTGCTTCCGTTGCTGGGGGCCATGTCCGCCGCCGACGCGCTGGCCGGCGAGTCCAACCACGGCACGCTGCGGGGCCTGCTCATCGCCCCCGTCAGCCGGGCCCGGCTGCTCGGCGTCAAGGCCTTCGGCGTCGGCACCGTGGTGTTCATCGCCACCGCCGCCGTCGCGCTCGTCGGCCTCGTCACCGGCGTCATCCTCGTCGGCACCGACGGGCTGATCACCTTGACCGGCAACACCCTCAGCTTCGGCGACGCCCTCGCCCGCATCGGGCTGTCCGTCGTCTGGGTGACCTTCCAGGTCTGGGCCGTCGCCGCCATCGCGCTGGCCGTCTCGGCCTTCACCGAGCACCCGCTGGTCGTCATGGCCGCCACCCTGGCCGGGGCCCTGGTGTTCGCCATCCTCACGGTCATCCCCCAGCTCGACTGGATGCAGCCCTACCTGCTCACCACCGGCTGGACCTCGCTGACCGACGTGCTCCGCGACCCCATGCCCTGGGACGGCCTGATCGACAGCACCCTCAAGGCCGCCTGCTACCTGCTCATCGGCCTGTCGGTCGCCTACGCCCGCCTGTCCACCAAGGACGGCTGATTTTTCGCTACGTGAGTGGCTCATTTCGCATTTTCGGCCACCTGAGCCACTCACGTAGGCCCCTGGGCGAAAATGAGCCACTCACGTAAGCGGGGGGTGTGTCCCCCGGGAGAGCTACAGGGAAGTGGGCTCTCGGCGGGGATATCGCGGCTGGCCGGCTGCTCCTAGCGTTTCCGCCGTGAACCTTGGAATCCGCCGCTGGGCGCGCCTGGTCGTCATCGCCAACATCGTGTTCGTCGCCGCCTGGTTGCTGGCGGCCGCCTGGCAGGGCCCGAACTACAGCGTCGCCGCGCACACCATCAGCGACATGTACGCCGACGGGGCGCCGGGCGCGTGGTTTCTGGTGCTGACGTTCACGCTGTGCGGGGCGGCGGTGCTGCTGTTCGCGTTCCGGTCCCTGTGGCCGGCGCTGCGGTCGGCGGGCTGGCCGGCGCGGGCGGGCGTGATCCTGTTGGGGCTGTCCATCTTCGGGCTCGGCGACCTGCTGTCGGTCTTCGAGCAGCAGGGTTGCCGCCTGGCCGACGCCGGCTGCACGCCGGAGGCGCAGGGCGCGACCTTCGGCGGCGCGGCCGATGCCACGCTCAGCACCATCGGGGCGTTCGCGCTGCCGGTGTGCGGAGTTCTCCTTGCCCTGGCGATGAAGCGGTTGCCCGGGTGGCAGTCGTGGTTCCGCCCGACCCTGTTCGCGGCGATCGGGCTGCTGGCGCTGCTCCTCCTGGACGGCATTCTGGGCGGCATGGGCGCGGGCGGCATCGGGGAACGGCTGTTCGCGCTGGGCGGCGCGGCCTGGATCGCCGTGCTGGGCCTCGGTGTGCTCCGCCGGACTACAGTCGCGTGATGCTGCGACGGGCCGTGGATCCGGTGCTCACCTGGTGGCGGGCGCTGGGAATCCTCACCCAGGACGGGATCTTCGCCCTGGTGCTGGCCGCGCTGGCTTTCGCACCCGGCCTGATCGACAACGGCACGGATCTGGCCGAGTTCCCGCACCGCCCGCTGGACGCCCTCGGCATCGCCCTCGGGCTGGCGCAGTGCCTGCCGCTGGTGCTGCGCCGCACGGCCCCGCTGCCCTGCCTGGCGCTGGTCGTCGCCGCGTTCGTGACGGACCAGCTGCTGGCCTACCCGCCCAGTTTCGGCAGCGAAGGCCTGCTGGTCGTGCTCTACACCGCCGGCGCCTACCTGACCGCCCGCTGGCCGCTCGTCGTGGGCCTCGCGGTGTACGTGGCGTTTTGTGTTGTGCTGCACGGAATGGGCTCGCCCGAGCAGCCGGCGCAGTACATCACCTTCTTCCTGATGACGGTGGTGTGCTGGGCGGCCGGCCGGTGGATGCGGTCCTGGCGGGCCGGCGTCGAGGCCCGGCGGGTGCACAGCGCCGAGCTGGCCGTCGCCGAGGAGCGGGCCCGGATCGCCCGCGAACTGCACGACGTCGTCACTCATCACGTGACCGCCATGGTCGTGCAGTCCGACGCGGCCCAGTTCCTGATCCCGACCGCCCCCGACCGTGCCGTCGACGGGCTGGTCGCCATCGGCGACACCGGCCGGCGGGCCCTGGCCGAGCTGCGCACCCTGCTCGACGTGCTCGACGGGGCCCGTTCGACGCCGGTGTCGACCTCGACGGACACCATCGACGAACTGGTCGACCAGGTGCGGTCGGCGGGGCAGCCGGTCGAGTTCACCCAGCGCGGCGACCGGCCGTCGGACACGCCGGACGGCGTTGCCCTGGCCGTGTACCGGGTGGTGCAGGAGGCGTTGACCAACGCGGTCAAGCACGCGCCCGGCCATCGCACCGTGGTCCGACTCGACTATGCGGAGGACGACATCACCGTGTCCGTGCACAACGACCTCGCGGCCGGCCGGTCCCGCACCGCCGACCTGGGCGGCGGACGAGGACTGACCGGGCTGCGCGCCCGCGTCGCGGCGGTCGGCGGCTCGCTGTCCGCCTCGCGTGACGCCGACGGATTCGAGGTGCGGGCTTGTCTGCCGCTGCGGTGATCCGCGTGTTGATCTGCGACGACCAGGAGCTGGTCCGCGCCGGCTACGCCACCATTCTCGCCGCACAGCCCGACATGGCGGTGGTCGGCGAGGTCGGCGACGGCCGGGCCGCGGTGTCCGAGACGCAGCGGCTGCATCCGGACGTCGTGGTGATGGACGTCCGGATGCCGGTGCTGGGCGGCATCGAGGCGACGGCGCTGCTCGCCGGCCCCGGCGTGCCGGATCCGGCCAAGGTCCTCGTGGTCACCACGTTCAACCTCGACGAGTACGTCTACGACGCGCTGCGCGCCGGGGCCAGCGGCTTCCTGCTCAAGGACGCCCGCCCGGCCGACCTGATCGCCGCCGTGCGCACAGTCGCGGCCGGCGAGTCGCTGCTGTCCCCGGCCGTCACCCGGCAGCTGATCGGCCGCTTCGCCGACCGGATCCGCCCGCAGGCCAACCCGGTCGACGGGCTGGCGCCACGGGAGATCGAGGTGCTCAAGCTGCTGGCCGCCGGCCTGTCCAACGCGGAGATCGCCGCCGGCCTGGTGATCAGCCCGGAGACGGTGAAGACCCATGTCTCCCGAATCCTGGCCAAACTCGGCCTGCGCGACCGCGTGCAGGCCGTGGTCTTCGCCTACCGCTCCGGGCTGTGCTGAGGGTTCAGAGCCGAGGAAACCGGGCTCCAGGTCGGTGTTGCGCACGCTGCCGTAGGTTCTGCGCAGCGTGGCGGCGATGTCCTTGTCCAGTGCGGCATCCGCGACGCCCGGCTCCTGGAAGTAGTTCTGGTAGAGGCCATCCCCGGCCGACCACAGTGGCCTGCTTCTCGCCGAGGGGGTGGTGCGGCACGGATTTCTCCTCAGTCATCACGTTTGGCGATGGAGGCCAGCACCAGCTCGCGACGGGCGTTCAACGCGACCATGGCGGCCTCGGCGGTGGCCCGGATGTCCTCGGGGCCGGCGGTTTCCGGCCCCAGCAGGGCGGTCACGGCGGCGGCGAACACCTGGCCCGGGTCGTCGACCGTCACCATGGCCAGCTGCGGCTGGGTGATGGCCGCGGTCACGAAACCCGAGAGCAGGGCCTGCAACGCGTAGGCCTGGTCGTCGAGGGTCCAGTCGGTACGGGCGAGATTGTGCTTGCGCCACACCGGAACCGCGGCGTACATCAGCGAGGCCGGGCCGACCTGGTCCCGCAGCTCGCGGCTGCGGGGGTGGTTGGTGAGCGCGCCGAGCAGGTCGTCGTCCTCGACCTGGAGCGCGCGTACGAAAGGGCGGTCGACCGTGAACCGGACCACCAGCGGCATCAAGCGGCTGGGGCGACAGACCTCGGGATCGGCGACGATCATCTCCGCCAACGAGTCGACCATAGCGATGAAGTCACGGGCGAACAGGCCGACCAGCAGGTCCTCGCGGGTGCTCCAGTGCAGGTACATGGTGCCCTTGGCGACGTGCGCCCGCTCCGCGATCTCCGCGACGGTCAGGCCCTTGACCCCGCGCTTGAGCACCAGCTCCCGCGCTGCGGCCAGGATGCGCGCCGCGCTGCCCGAGTCCTGTTCGGCAAGTGTCGCCATGACCGTCCTCCCATCGCGCCAGCCTGGGATTATGCCCGCGCGATGTCGAATTCCTTCATGCGGCCGGACTTGTTGTGCGTGCGCATGAACCGCAGCACGCTCGACGTCACCGGCATCGACATGCCCTTCATCATCACCCGCCGCACGGTGATCTGCTTGCGGTTGGGCGTGAAGACCGCGGTTTGCTGCACGCCCAAGTGCTGGTAGTAGCTCAGGTACGGCCGCAGCCGGCGTTCCCACTCGGTCAGCGCCCGCGCCACGTCGCCGTGCCGGCCGAGCATGCTGCCGAGCAGGTCCGCGCCGGCCAACCCGGCCGACACGCCCATGCCCGCGTACAGCGTCACGCACCAGGCCGAGTCGCCGACCAGCACGACCCTGCCCTTGTGCCAGCGGTCCATGTGCACCTGCTCGACGGAGTCGAACAGCAGTTCGTCGGTGGTCGCCAACGCCTCCAGCGCCGCGCCGAGCATGTCGCCGGTCGGCCCGGGACCGAAGGCCTTGCGCACGCGGACCGCCGGCGGCTCCGTGAACTCGGCGTCCACGTCGTCGGTCCGGTACCCGAGCAGCACGGTCGGCGCGTGGTCGGCGAACGGGAACACCCACAGCGACCGGTCGGGCTCCAGCAGCGTGCAGCCGTCGTGCAGGGCGAGGCGGTCGAGCCCGCCGGGCAGCTGGAACGCGGCGATCATGTAGTTCAGCCGGCGCAGGTACCGCTCGTCCGGCCCGAAGGCCAGCCGGCGGACCGTCGAGCGCAGGCCGTCGGCCCCGACGACCAGGTCGAACCGCTCGGTGACGCTGGTGCCGTCCTCGGTGTTGCGCAGCGTCACCGTGACGCCGTCGTCGTCCTGGTCGATCGCCGTCGGCACCGTGGCGTAGCGGACCTCGACGTCCGCCGGCAGCGCCTCGAACCCCGCCTGCTCCACGTCGCCGCGCAGCATCAGCCACGGCTCGCCGGGTATGTCCCGGAAACCGAGGCCGTATCGCCATTCGCCGAAGCGGTCCATGTCGTAGGTGACGCCGTCGTACGCCGTCCGGTCATGCAGCCCGTCGAGCATGCCGAGCCGCGCTGCGGCGGTCTTGCCCGCGCCGAACAGGCCCACGAAGTAGCCCCCGGAGCGGCGCTGCGCCGCCTTCTCGATCAGCACGGGCTGCCAGCCGGCGCGCTTGAGCCCCAGTGCGGTCCCGATGCCGCTGATGCCAAGTCCGACGACCAGCGCCCGGCGTCCCTGTTCCGTCTCAGTGGTCATGACTCCAAACTAGACCTACTGACCGGATTCGTCATTCCGTCTATTCTGTTAGCTGCGCCACTCAGCCCCACGGACCCCCGTCCACGGTCGCGGTGCCGGCTTTCAGCAGCTCCAACTGGGATTCGATGCGATCGGCGTCCTCGGTCCGGCGCTGCGTCCGGTACAGGCGCAGCGCCTGCCGCCACGCGGCGCCTGCCCGGTTGTTCTGGTCGAGGGCCCGGTAGGTCTGCCCCAACCGCTCCAGCGTCTCGGCGGTGGCGTAGGTGTCGCCCAGCTCCTGCCGCAGCACGAGGGCCCGCTGGTAGTGCCCGAGCGCCTCGGTGTGGCCGACGGCGGCGGCCATCCGGCCCAGGCTGTCCAGGATCATCGCCTCGCCCGGCCGGTAGTGGTGCGTGCGAAACAGGCTCAGCGCCTGCTCGTACGAGCGCTGCGCGAGCTCGAAGTCGCCGAGCCGGGAGGCGAAGTTGCCGATCATGTTCAACGCGAACGCCTCGCGCAGCGGGCTGTGGCTGACGCGGTAGATGCGCAGCGCGGCAGCGGCATGGCGCAGCGCCTCCACGGTGTCGCCCTGGTGCCCCCACACCCGGGCCGCCGCGTGGTAGGCGGCGGCCCGGTGCGCGTGATTGCCTGTCGCGCCGGCAAAGTGGATCGCGTCGGCGACGAATCTCAAGGCCTGCCGGTGCATCCCGAGCCGCGAGTACGCGTAACCGAGCATCTGGTGCACGATCGACTTCGCCACCGGATCGTCGCTCTCCCGCACAACCTCGTGCGCCAGCTGCCAGATCGTCAGGTCGTGGTGCAGATGCCCGCACGACCAGTGGTAGGCGTGCTGGATCCACGCGAGCTGCCAGACGTGCTGCCGCCAGCCGGAACGATGCGCGAGCTCCTGCACGGCCAGCAGCTGCGAATGCTCGACCTCGAACCACGCCAACGCCTCCTGCCGGCTGCCGAGGGCTGCCGGCTGACAGCCCTCGGTCGCCGGTTCGAGGTCGACCGGCTGGCTGTCCGGATCGAGCAGCTGATCGGCGATGTGGCCGGTGTGCAGGTAGAAGTCGGCCAGCCGGCGCAGCGCGGCCTCGGGGCCGTGCGGGGTCGGCGTCTGCCGCGCCTGCTGGATGCCGTACAGCCGGATCAGGTCGTGCACCCGGAACCGCCCCGGAACATGTTCCTGCACAAGGGAAACCCGCTCCAGCTCGCGCAGCACGACCGCGGCGCCGTCCAGCGGGAGGCCGACCAGGCTCGCCACCGCGGGCAGGCTGAGGTCCTGCCCCGGGGCCAGGCACATCAGCAGGAACGTCTCGGCCTCGCGGTCGGTCAGCGCGGCGTAGGACCACGAGAACACGGCCGACAGGCCGGTCGCCGGATCGTGCTCGTCCAGCACGCCGAGCCGGGTCGCCGCGTCGCGCAGCTCCTCGGCCAGTCGGGTCAGCGTGAACCAGGGGTTGGCCGTGGCCCGGCCGGCGACCACGCCCAGGGCCAGCGGCAGCCCGGCGCAGCTGTCCAGCAGCTCGTTGACGGCCGCCGGCTCGTCGGCGATGCGGGCGGCGCCGAGCCGGCGGGCCAGCATCGAGTGCGCGTCGGCCGCGGACAGGACGTCCATCGGCACGAGTCGAGCGTCGTGCTGCACCAGCAGTCCGACCAGCCGACTCCGGCCGGTGATCATCACCGAACAGTTCGAACTCCCCGGTAACAAGGGCGTGACCTGGGCAATTTCCCGCACATTGTCCAACAGTATGAGCATTCTTTTACCGGCGACCAGGCTGCGGTACAGGCAGGCCATACCATCGATGTCGAGTGGAATTCGCCCAGATTCGACACCGAGTGCCTGAAGGAAGAAGTGCAGAACGGCGTAAGGGGTCTTCGGCTCACCGGCCGCGTCAAAGCCGCGCAGGTCCGCGAACAACTGGCCGTCCGGGAATCGGTCAATGTTCCGATATGCCCAGTCCAGCGCCAGCCAGGTCTTCCCGATGCCGCCCGCGCCGCAGATCATCGCGATGCCCGACCGGGTCAGCGCCGCCGTGAGCAGCCGCGTTTCCCGCTCTCGACCTGCGAACGCGCGCGGCCGCGGCGGCAGGTGGCCGGGCGGAGCCGGCCGGCTGGCGGTCTGTGGATGCAGGTGCACGCCGCCATTGATCTCCCCGGCCTGCACCACGTTGTCGTAAAGACCGGCGGCGACGGTATTGGCGACCGCCGATCCGAGAACCTCATCGATTTCTTTTGACATCAGACACGCCCGGGCGCCGAACAATGGCGACGCCCGCTCCTTCCCCATCCCCAGATCCGAAGGACATCCGGACGCTACCGGCCGCCGAGGGCGACTGTAGGCCTTTGCGACGACCAGTCGAAAACGCGCGACAAACGGTCGAGCGAACTTCGGCCGGACCGATCGTCGACGTCCAACCCCGGAAATCAGGGAGAAAAGGTTTGCGAATTTACGGCACCGAACCGGCCCGAATCACACGGCCGGTCCGGTCAGCGCGATGCCGTCCGCGTCGAGGGCGAGCCGGATGGCGTCGCCGGGCTCGGGCGCGCCGGCCACCGGCGCCACCGCCTCGACCGGGCCGCTGGGCACGCCGTCGCCGCTGAGTTGCACCAGCAGCCGGGCGTGATCGCGCCGGTGCAGCCGCTGCACCACCTCGCCGTGCACGAAGCCGCCCGGATCGGTGCGCAAAGCGTTGGCGCGCAAGCCGAGCAGCACAGTTCCGTCGCCGGAGCCCGGCAGCGCGACCTCGCCGAGCGAGCTGGTCACCAGGTCCCGGTCGGCCCGGGCCGGCACGAACGTGGTGCAGCCGAGGAAACCGGCCACCACGTCATCGGCCGGGTGCCGCCACACCTCGTCCGGCGGCCCGACCTGCCGAATCCGCCCGGCCTGCATCAGCGCGACCCGGTCGGCCAGCGTGAACGCCTCGTCGTGGTCATGGGTGACGACCAGCGCGGTGGTGCCGGTGGCGCGCAGCAGGGCAGCCAGGTCCACGGCGAGCTGCTCGCGCAGCGCTCGGTCCAAAGCGGACAGCGGCTCGTCTAGCAACAGCAGGCGGGGCTTGGGGGCCAGGGCCCGGGCCAGGGCGACTCGCTGCTGCTCGCCGCCGGACAACTCCGTCACGCGGCGTTCGCCGTAGCCTTCGAGGCCGACCAGTGTGAGGAGTTCGTCGACTCGGGCACTGCGGTCGGCCTTGTCGACGTGGTGCATGCGCATGCCGAAGGCGACATTCGCGGCAACATCCCGGTGCGGGAACAACTGTCCGTCCTGGAACACCAGCCCGAAGTCGCGCCGGTGCACCGCGACGCCGGCCAGATCCGTTCCGTCCCAACGGATCGAGCCCGCAGCGGTCCGCTCCAGGCCGGCGACGGCCCGCAGCAGCGTCGACTTGCCGCAGCCCGACGGCCCCAGCAGCGCGACCACCTCGCCGTCGGCCACGCTCAGGTCCACATCGGACACTGCCGCGAACGAGCCGTAGCGTACGGACAAACCCTGTAGTTCCAGTGCCATCAGAACTCCCCAACGGCCGGCGTCAGACGTTCGATCGCCACCACGGCGACCACGGTGACCAGCATCAGCACCACGCACGCCGCGTAGGCCATCTCGTTGTTCAGCTCGCCGGGACGGGAGATCAGCCGTGCGATCGCCACCGGCAGCGTCGGCGCGTCCGGGCGCGCCAGGAAACTCGTCGCGCCGAACTCGCCCAACGCGACCACGTACCCGAACCCGGCCGCCGCGATCAGCGACCGCCAGGCCAGCGCCAGATCGACCTCGCGCCACACGCGGAACGGCCCCGCGCCGAGGGTGCCGGCGGCCTGCCGCAGCCGCTCGTCGATCGCCCGCAACACCGGCAGGACCGTGCGCACGATCAGCGGCGTGATCACCAGGGCCTGCGCGAACGGCACGAGCAGCGGCGAAGTCCGCAGGTCGAAGGGCAGATCGCCGAGCGTGACGAGGTAGCCGAAGCCCACCGTCACCGCCGACACCCCCAGCGGCAGCATCAGCGCCAGGTCCAGCGTCTCGCCGAGCACCGCGCGGCCGCGGCGCAGCTGCGAGAGCACCACCGCCGCCGTCACACCGAGCAGCATCGCCAGGATCGTGGCGTCGGTCGCCGCGCGGATCGAGTTCGACGCCGCCTGCCAGGCCGACACCTCCAGCGTGCCGTCGTCGCCGGTGCCGGCCAGCGCGCGCCAACCGTCCATTGTGGTCAGTGACCGTGCGATCAGGCCGACGATCGGCACCAGCAGGGCGATCACGACGACTGCGGCCGCTGCCACCACGATCCATTCAGCACCGACCGGCCTTTTCGCCGTCTCCGTGCGGCCACGCAACTTCAAGGCCGTCTCCCGGCGTCGCCGTGCGAACGCGCCGACCAGCAGGACGGCGATCACCGCGACCACCTGGAGGATCGACAACGCCGCCGCGCCGGGCAAATCGAACAGGTCGACCGTGCGGAGGTAGATCTCGGTTTCCAACGTCCGGTAGCGCGCCCCGCCGAGCATCAGCACCACACCGAAACTGGTGGCACAGAACAAAAAAACCACCGCCGCGGCCGAACCGATGGCCGGCGCGATGGCCGGCAGGACCACCGACGTGAACGCCCGCCACCGCGACGCCCCCAGCGACCGGGCCGCCTCCTCCGCGCGCCGATCCGTGTGGGCCCACAGCCCGCCCACCGTCCGGGCCACCACTGCGACGTTGAAAAACGCGTTGGCCAGCACGATCGACAGCACGCCGCCGTCCGGCAGCAGCGACCGGAACGCCAGGCCCACCACCACCGTCGGCAGCACGAACGGCACCAGGATCAGCGTGCGCACCAGGCCGACACCCGGCAGCTTGCAGCGCGCCATCACATACGCCAGCGGCATGCCCATCAGCACCGCCACCAGCGTCGCCGCGGCCGCCTGGCCGAGCGTGAACGCCACCAGCCGCCAGGTGTCGCCGCTGGTCAGCACCTCCGTGACGCCGCTGCCGCCCAGGCCGATGCCGACGATCGACACCACCGGCCAGGCGAAGAACAGGCCGAGGAAGCCGACCGGAACCAGGGCCAGCAGCAGCAGAACTAGCCTTGGAGCAGCGTTCGACACTGCTGGACCCACTTCTCCCGGTTGGCGTCCACCTGGTCGGCCGGCAGCTGCGCCGGCGCGTCCGGCAGCGGGGCCGCCGTCTTCCAGGCGTCCGGCAGGGCAACGCCCTCACGCGACGGGTAGACGTACATGCTGCCCGGCACCTGCTCCTGGAACTTCTGCGAGATCAGGAAGTCCAACACCTTCTTGGCGTCGTCCGGGTTCTTGGCGCCGTTGAGCACACCCGCGTACTCGACCTGGCGGTAGCAGGTGTTCAACACGGCCTTGGTCCGCGGCTTGCCGTCGTCGCCGATCTCGTCGGCCGGCGAGGACGCGTAGGACACCACCACCGGGCGCGGGCCCTTGCCCGACGAGCCCGAGAAGTCCTGCGTGTACGCCTCGTCCCAGCCCGCGTCGACCTTCACGTCGTTGGCCTTGAGCTTGGTCCAGAAGTCCGGCCACTTGTCCGCGCCGAACTGCTTCACCGTGCCCAGCAGGAAGGCCAGGCCCGGCGACGAGGTCGACGGGTCCTCCACCACGGTCTGTCCCTTGTAGCGGGGATCGACCAGGTCGTCGTAGCCGGTCGGCGCCGGCAGGTTGTGCTGGGCGTACCAGCCCGTGTCCACGTTCAGGCACACGTCGCCGACGTCGATCGCCGTCAGCCGGTGCGAGTCGTCGATCTGGTAGCGCTGCGGGCCCTTGCCCGCGTCCGGGCTGCTGTACGGGGCGAAGACGCCGCCCGACAGCGCCCTGGACGCGAAGGTGCTGTCCACGCCGTACGCGATGTCGCCGATCGGGTTGGCCTTGGTCAGCACCAGCTTGTTGGTCAGCGCGCCCGCGTCGCCGTTCGTGCTGACCTTCACCGTGATGCCCGAGGTCTTCTGGAAATCCGCCCACAGTGCCTTGTCGACCGCCCACGAGTCGTGGGTGACCAGCGTCACCGTGTGTCCGCTCGGGGCCTGTTCGCCGCCTCCGACCAGCGAACAGCCGGCGAGTGTCGTCGCCGCCAGCGCCAGCGCGGCCAGCCGTGCCGTCCGGGTCAAGTTCTCCTCCAGGTGACCTCGTCGCGCGAGGTCGCCCGTAGTGCCTCCCTCCACCGGCATGACCCGGATCAGGTGCTTACGGTCGAGAGCTCGCCCGCTCTCCTCTCAGCCCGGCGTACCGGACTCCCGTGGCTCACCCGGAGCTTACGCTGCGTTCAGGCGTGGTCAGGACCACCATGGAGGGCATGGCGGAATTGCTCAGTGACGACCAGGTGACCGAGGCGCTGGGGCGGCTGTCCCAGTGGACCCAGGACGGCGAGGCCATAGTCCGCATCGCGGAACTGGCCAGCTTCTCCGAGGCGATCCAGGCGGTGAACCGCGTCGCCGAGATCGCCGAGAACGACAACCACCATCCCGACATCGACATCCGCTGGCGGACCCTGACGTTTCGATGCTCGACGCACAGCGCCGGCGGCATCACGGCCTTGGACGTGACACTCGCCGGCGAGATCGACAATGTGCTGGAGCTGCTCGGTCAGCCGAGCGAGTAGAGCAGGTTGCGGCCCGCCTCCGCGTTGCGCGGCTGGCACAGCACGTCGTAGCGGCGGGCCACCAGCTGGCTCTGCGACACGAAGTCCCGCTTGCCCCTCGTCGAGGCGTAGCTGATCGCCGCGAAGATCATGCTCGATCCCACGCCGGCCAGCAGGCCCAGCGCGATCACCAGCCAGCCCCCGCCCGCCGTGAACAGCGACAGCAGGATGCCCACGAACAGGCCGAACCACGCGCCCGAGGCCGCCGCCGCGCCCAGCACCCGTCCCCAGCTCAGCCGCCCCGCCACGCGCTCGACCAGCATCGGCTCCACGCCGACGATGGTGATGTCCTGCACCGGAAAGTCCCGGTCCGCAAGGAAGTCCACCGCCCGCTGCGCCTGCTCGTAGGTGTCGTACGACCCGATCGGCCAGCCGGTGGGCGGAGTGGGCAGCGCCGACGCCGGCCCGTTGTTGTTCGCGAATGCTGTAGTCATCTTGGCCCTCCTTGTCGGCCTTACACCTGCTTCAACGCCGCCCCCACCCCCCTTGTGCCCCTCCCCCGAACTCCACAGCCGAATCTCAGACTGCGCCCCGCAAGTCCCGCCCAACCGCAACATGCACCCCCGCGAGTCCCGCCCACCGTCACACCGAAACCCGCTTTCCGACACACCCCAGCGCCACCTCCACCCGCACGCCCCGCTGTCTCCCGCCCGGCGGCACACCGAAGGCCGCCTTCCAGCACGCCTCCACCGGCGCGCCCCGTTGTCTCCCGCCCCGCGGCACACCGAAGGCCGCCTTCCAGCACACCCCAGCAACACCTCCACCCGCGCGCCCCACCATGTCCCGCCCGGCGGCACACCGAAAGCCGCCTTCCAGCACGCCCCCACAGAGCCCAGCGACACCCCTCCCCCAGGCCCCGACGTGTCCCGCCCGAACCTGTTTTCCGACAGACCCTCGGGAGTCCCGTCCCGCCCTCTCACCCCATCGGGTTGTGACCTGCGCGACCCGGGCAACGATCGCCCCTCCCCGTGCGTCGTTGGTAGTGAAGCCGTTCAAGGGGATCAGAAGTGATGAAGTTCGTTCGCACCGCAACCGCCAGCGCCGCCGCCGTCGTTCTCGCCGTCCTGTTCGCCGTGCAGGCCCAGGCCGCCTCACCCAACCCGCGGGTCACCGCCCAGCCCGATCAGGGCAACGGCGACCTGATCTTCGCCGGCGCCGCCGGCCTGTTCATCCTCACCGCCGCCTTCGGCGTGATCATCTACGCCGCTCGGCACCGCCACTCCGAGCAGTGAGCCACCTGTGTCGGGGCTCCCTGAGCCCCGACACACCGGCTACCGCTGGGTCATGACCGCTCTGCCGGACTGGATGCGCCCTCCCCGCGCCGAGGGCTGGTTCGCGGACGACCTGGACCACCTGCCGGGGGCTCCCAGGCACACGGAACTGATCGACGGAGCCCTTGTCTTCATGGTGTCGCCGCGGCGGTACTGGCGTGCCATCGTCATTACTGTTTTCACGAACACCCTTGCCAGCCAGGCTCCGGACGGCATTTACGTAGTTCCCGAGATGACGGTCCGGCTCGACGAGCGCAACCGGCCGGAGCCCGACATTCTCGCGACAGTGGCGCCGATCGACTTCAACCGAACCTGGTTCGCTCCCAGCGATGTGGTGCTCGCTGTCGAAGTGGTCTCCCCGGAATCCGAGCACCGGGACCGCACGGTCATGCTTCGCAAGTACGCCGAAGCTGGCATCGCCCACTTCTGGATCATCGAAGAGGAAGACGGGGCACCCGTGGTGCACGTCTACGAGCTGGACCGGCCGACCAGCACATATGTCCCGGCCGGCATCTTCCGTGGTCGCCTGGAGCGTCCGGTGCCGTTCCCCATCGACATCGACCTCGCGGCGATGTTCAACCCGAAGAAGCGCTGAGGTCCAGCCACATCACGTGGAGGCCGACCAGGCCGTGGTCGGGGTGGTCGAAGGCCTCGGGGACCGTGCCGATGGTGCGGAAGCCGAGGGAGTGCCAGAGGGTGACGGCGCTGGTGTTGGTCTCGACGACGGCGTTGAACTGGATGCTGCGATAGCCGGCGGAGCGGGCCCAGTCGATGACGTGGAGGCCGAGGGCGCGGCCGACGCCGTGGGAGCGGTGGCTTGGGTCGACCATGAAGCTGGCCGTAGCGACGTGGGAGCCGCGGCCGGGCCGGTTGGGCCCGATCTTGGCGGAGCCGAGGATGGTGGGACCGTCGACGGCGACGACGGTCCGGCCGGGCGGGGATTCCATCCACCAGCCGCGGGCCTGGTCGAGCGTGAGGTCCTCGGGGAAGGCGTAGGTCCGGCCCTCGGCGACGATCTGGGCGAAGAACGGGTAGACCAGGGGCCAGTCGGGCTCGACGGCGTCACGGATGAGCACGCGCGAAACGGTAAACGGGACCGCAGGGACGTTCCACCCCGATACGTTGCCCCGATGGGGAGACGAGCGAACAGCAGGCTGGTGTCGGCGCTGACGATGGCGGCGGTGCTGGCGGTGAGCATGGTGCCGGCGGCGCAAGCGACGCCGAGCACGGCGGGCGACGCGCAGCTGGTGGCGGTGGAGGGGAACACCCTGGCCCACACGATCCGGTACGCGAACGGCAACTGGCAGCGGTTCGGGCACCTGGACGCCGCCCCGGTCGGCGAGCCCACCTCGGTGATCATCAAGGGCGAAGAGCACCTGTTCTTCCACACCTCGACGACGCTGCGGCACTACATCCGGCACGTGGACGGCACCTGGGATCTGGCCGGCAGCGTGCCGACGGTGACCGCGAACGAACTGGACACGATGGCTGCGGCCGGTTTGAACGGCCGAATCGCGCTGATCCGCAAACACGGCGACGGCGCTCTGCTGTCGATCCAGCAAGGGGACGGCACCTGGTCGACGTGGGAATCGGTGCCGCTGGGCCTACAGCCTGTGTGGAGCGAGTCACTGACCGCGGACGGGGGCACCCTGCGCGTGGCGGGGGTCACGGCAGACGGCAAGAACCTCGCGATGGTGAGCCGGTCGCCGGAGGGCGTGTGGTCGTCGCCGACGTACCGAACGCTCGGAGTGCTGGGCAACTCGCTCATCATCACAGCGGCCGGCATCGCACAGATCGGCACCGACCTTCACGTCATGGTCAGCTACTCGTTCAACGGCACCCGCCTGTGGCACCTGATCCTGCACGCCGACGGCACCTGGAGCGACATCGGCGAGGTCGAGTCGAACGACGCCGCCGGACCGATCCCCAACCTCATGGACTTCGCGGTGGCGGCCGCCCCCGGCGGTTCGCTTCAGGTCGCGGTGGCCACCACAAGCGGCCTGTTCCACACCGTCCGCCACGCCGACGGCACCTGGCAGCGCTTCGGCGACGTCGCCGGCGCGGCGGGCCCGGTGAACACGACCCGCATCACGCTGTCCGCCGACAACGGCTGAGGCGAAGCCGGGCGACGTCGTCGATCAGACGTTGAAGCGGAACTCGACGACGTCGCCGTCGGCCATCACGTAGTCCTTGCCCTCCATGCGGGCCTTGCCGGCGGAGCGGGCGGCGGCGACGGAGCCGGTGTCGACGAGGTCGCCGTAGGAGATGACCTCGGCCTTGATGAAGCCGCGCTCGAAGTCGGTGTGGATGACGCCGGCGGCCTGGGGCGCGGTGGCGCCCTGGGGGATGGTCCAGGCGCGGGATTCCTTGGGACCGGCGGTGAGGTAGGTCTGCAGGCCGAGGGTGTGGAAACCGGCGCGGGCCAGCGCGTCGAGGCCGGGCTCGTGCTGGCCGATGGACTCCAGCAGCTCCCGGGCGGACTCGGCGTCCAGCTCGATGAGCTCGGACTCGACCTTGGCGTCGAGGAACACGGCGTCGGCGGGGGCGACGAGCTCGCGCAGCTCCTTGAGCCGGGCCTCGTCGGTCAGCACGCCCTCGTCGGCGTTGAAGACGTACAGGAACGGCTTGCTGGTCAGCAGGTTGAGCTCCCGCAGCAGCGGGACGTCCAGCTCGGCCTGGGCCTGGAACAGGGTCCGGCCGGCGTCGAGCACGTCCTTGGCCTTGGCGGCGGCCTCGAAGGCGGGACGGCGGTCCTTGTGGGTCCGGCCCTCCTTCTCCAGCCGCGGCAGCGCCTTCTCCAGGGTCTGGAGGTCGGCCAGGATGAGCTCGGTGTTGATCGTCTCGATGTCGGACGACGGGTCGACGCGGCCGTCCACGTGCACCACGTCGGGGTCGTCGAACACGCGGATGACCTGGCAGATGGCGTTGGCCTCGCGGATGTTGGCGAGGAACTTGTTGCCGAGTCCGGCGCCCTCGGACGCGCCCTTGACGATGCCGGCGATGTCGACGAACGACACGGTCGCGGGCACGATCTTCTCGGAGTGGAACAGCTCGGCGAGCTTGTCCAGCCGCGGATCGGGCAGCGCGACCACACCCACGTTGGGCTCGATCGTCGCGAACGGGTAGTTCGCGGCGAGCACGTCGTTGCGGGTCAGCGCGTTGAACAGGGTCGACTTGCCGACGTTGGGCAGACCGACGATGCCGAGGGTGAGACTCACGACGGAGCAGTCTACGCGGCTCGAAGCTCGTGTCCGAAAACCGCCAGCCGTCGGCGGTCGACGCTGGCAGCATTCATACCGTGCTCATCGATCCGGAACACGCCTACCGCGCCGTCGCCTCCCGCGACGCGCGCTTCGACGGCCACTTCATCACCGCGGTGCGCACGACCGGCATCTACTGCCGGCCGTCCTGCCCCGCGGTGCGCCCGAAGCGGGAGAACGTCGAGTTCTACCTGACGGCGGCGGCCGCACAGGCCGGCGGCTACCGGGCGTGCCGGCGCTGCCTGCCCGACGCGGTGCCGGGCTCGCCGGACTGGAACGTGCGCGCCGACCTGGCCGCCCGCTCGATGCGGCTGATCGCGGACGGCGTCGTCGAGCGCGACGGCGTGCCGGGGCTGGCCCGCCGCCTCGGCTACTCGGAGCGGCACCTGACCCGGGTGCTGGCGGCGGAGCTCGGCGCCCCGCCGCTGGCGCTGGCCCGGGCCCACCGGGCGCACTCGGCCCGGCTGCTGATCGAGAGCACCGACCTGCCCTTCTCCGACGTGGCCTTCGCCTCGGGCTTCGCCAGCATCCGCCAGTTCAACGACACCGTGCGCGCGGTCTTCGCCGTGACGCCGTCGCAGCTGCGTGAGGGTGCGGCCAAGCGCAAGCCCCACGAGGCGACGCCGGGCACCATCTCGCTGCGGCTGCCGTTCCGACCGCCGATGGACGCGGCGGGCATGCTCGCGTTCCTCACCACCCGGGCGATTCCCGGCGTCGAGGAGGCGAGCGAGCACAGTTACGCCCGCGCCCTACGGCTGTCGCACGGCACGGCGACCGTCCGGTTGACCCCGACGCCGCAGCACATCGACTGCACGCTGCGCCTGACCGACCTCCGCGACCTGGGCAGCGCGGTCACCCGCGTGCGCCGCCTGTTCGACCTCGACGCCGACCCGGTGGCTTGCGACGACCTGCTCGCGGCGGACCCGCACCTGGCGCCGATGGTGGCGAAGACGCCGGGCATCCGGCTGCCGGGCGCGGTCGACGGCCCCGAGATCGTGCTGCGGGCGCTGCTCGGCCAGCAGGTGACGGTCGCGGCGGCCCGTACCGCGCTGGCCCGTCTCACCGAGAAGCTCGGTGAGCCGCTCGAGACCGCGGACGGCACGCTGACCAGGTTGTTCCCCACCCCCGAGGCCATCGCCAAGGAGGGCGCGGCGGTGCTGACCGGCCCACGCCGACGCATCGACACGGTGCTGTCCACCTGCGCGGCACTGGCCGACGGCACCCTGACCGTCGACGTCGGCCGCGATCCGGAGGAGCTGCGCGCCGAACTCGAAGCCCTGCCCGGCATCGGACCCTGGACCGCCGGCTACGTGCTGATGCGCGTGCTCGGTGCGCCCGATGTCCTGCTCACCACGGACGTCGCCCTGCTCAAGGGCGCGGCCAACCTCGGCCTGCCGTCGGATCCCCACGGCCTGGCGGCACGCGGCCGGGCCTGGCGGCCCTGGCGCTCGTACGCCGGCATGCACCTGTGGCGGGCCTCCCAGTCGCCGACACCGATTCCCAGGAGTTCGAAGTGACCACCGCGTACTCGTCCACAGTGGACACCCCGATCGGGCCGTTCACCACGCTCGTCAACGACCACGACGTCGTGCTGGCCTCGGGCTGGACCGCCGACCTCGGAGACCTGCTGCCCCAGGTCCAACCGTCGCTGCGACCGACCGAGGTCGAGGCGAAGGCCGAGCTGGGCCACATCACCAGGGCCGTCCGCGACTACCACGCGGGCGAGCTGCTGGTCATCGACGACATCGAGGTGCTGCAACGGTCCGGCGAGTTCCGCGAGCACGCCTGGCATGTGCTGCGCACCGTCCCGGCCGGCAAGCCGGTGACCTATCGGCAGTACGCCGAGCTGGCCGGCCGCCCGGCCGCGATCCGGGCCGCCGCGGGGGCCTGCGCGTACAACGCCGCGACGCTGTTCGTTCCCTGCCACCGTGTGCTGCGCACCGACGGCTCGATCGGAGGGTTCCGCTGGGGCGCCGAGATCAAGCAGTGGCTGCTGGACCACGAGGAGGTTGTCGGGGGTCTGGGGGTCGTCCCCCAGAAACAAACCAGGCTCGACTAGGTCCGCGCTCTCCGCGGACAGAGGTCCCCAAAAGCCTGCAGCTTAGGCGACCACCTCCAGTCGGGATCCGGCGCGGGCCTTGCGCACGCGCAGTCGGGTCGGGATCCGCTGCCGCAGCTCTTCGACGTGCGAGACCAGCCCCACGACGCGGCCGCCGGCCCGCAGCTCGTCGAGGGTGTCCATGACCATGTCGAGGGTCTCCGGGTCCAGGGTGCCGAAACCCTCGTCGACGAAGAGCGTGTCGAGCAGCGCGCCGCCGGTCTCGGCGGCGACCACGTCGGCCAGGCCCAGGGCGAGCGCGAGCGACGCGAGGAAGGACTCGCCGCCGGACAGCGTCTTGGCCGGCCGGATCCGGCCGGTGTAGTCGTCGAGCACGTCGAGCCCGAGGCCGCCCCGGGTGCCGCGCGGACCGGCGACATCGGAGTGCACGAACTCGTAGCGGCCCTGGCTCATCCGGCGCAGCCGGCGGGAGGCGGCGATGGCGACCTCCTCCAGCCGGGCGGCCAGCACGTACGACCGCAGCGACATGCCACGGGCGTTCTGACCTCGGCCGATGACAACGTCGGTCAGGGCGTCCAGCTCGTCGTACTTGGCCAGCACGGGAGCGAGAGCGGCCCACACCGAACGCAGTCGGGCGCCCTGCTCGGCCAGTTCGGTGTGCCGCTGCTGGGCGGAGCGGAGCGCCGCGACGGCGGCTTCCAGCACCTCACGGGCCTGCGCCGCCTCGGCTTCGACCGTCGCGACGTCGACCTCGGCGGCCGGGTCCACACCGGCCAGTTCGGGCTCGGCCAGCACACCTCGGGCCGAGTCCTCGACCGCCTGCACCTCTTCGAGACGGTGCTCCAAGGCGGCGATGGCCTGGTCGGAGCGCACGGCGGCGATCGCCGCCGGCACGTCGTCGAAGCCGGCCGCCGCGGCCGCCTCTACGACGGCTTCCCGTTGCGCGACAAGCCTTTTCTCCACGCCGACGGCCTCGTCGCCGGCGTTGGCGACGAGCTCGACGATGTCGGCGACGGAGAGCAGGTGCTCACGCCGGGCCGCCACGTCCGGGAACTCGCCGCGAGCGAGCCGCACGCGTTCGGTGCGCTCGTCGACGTTCTCCCGCAACGAGGTCAGCTCGGAGACGACCACGGCCAGCTCCCGCTCGGCCTCGGCGTGCCGCTCGGTCTGCCGGCGCGTCTCGTCCTCCAGCCGGCCCACCTCGGCCACCAGCCGGTCGACCCACGCGGCGATCACGCGCAGCTCGTCCCGTTCGTCGGTGAGCATCTTCAGGTCGGCCTTCAGCGACTCGGGATCCTTGCCGGCCAACCGATCCCGGAGCATCAGGCACTCCTGCTCGGCGGTCCGCAACCGCGCGGCGGCCGACTCCCGGCGCTGCTTGGCCTCCTGCTCGGCCCGCTGCGCGGCAGCGTCCTGCTCGCGGGTGACCGAGCCGTCGGCGGCACGGGCCGGGACTGGGTGCTCGGTCGAGCCGCAGACCGGGCAGTGGTCGCCGGGAACGAGCCCGGCCGCCAGCTCGGAGGCCATGCCGTCCAGCCGGCGCTGCCTGATGTCCAGGAACCGGTCGTAGGCCGCCTGATGCTCGTCGACGGCCTTGCGGTCACCGGCGACGGCCCGCTCCAGCGCGCGTTCCAATGCCGGCAGCCGATCCGCGTCAACGGCGATCTCGGACAGCTGCTTCCACTGCTCCTCCACGGCGTCCAGCCGTGTCCGGGCGTCGCGGGCCTTCTCCAGACGTTGACGAGCGATGCTCACCTGGTCGGGCAGCTGGGACAGGGCTCCGCCGAGCTGCCGGATGCCGGCGGCGAGCTCCTCACGGCGCTTGTCCTGCTGCCGAATACGCCGCTGGTCGGCCGTCAACTGCTCGGCTTCGGCCACGAACTGCCGCAGCGTGCCGGCTTCCTCGCGAAGGCGGCCGGCCTGACCGCGGGGATCGTCCTCCAGCAGGACCGGACCGAGCCGTCGCACGCCGGCCCGTTCCCGGTCTCGCACCTGAGCCAGTTCCTGCTCGATCTGCCGCTCGGTCAGGTGCGCGGCCTTGACGCCGACGGCTCGTCGGGCGGCCGCCAGCTCGGCACGCCAGGCAGCACGCTCCTCGGTCGGCAGCCCTGCGAGCTGCTCGCTCGCCCGGCGCACCCGCCGCACCCGATCGGCCAAAGCCCGTCGCTGGGCCAGCTCGGACTCCGCTTGGCGGGCCCGTTCCCGGCTCTCGACCTCGGTTGCCTGGGCCGCGGACACCAGGGTGGCGACCCGTTCGGACAGGTCCTTGAGCCACTGCTCGTCGGCGTCCTCGGGCATCTGCTCACCGGCGGCCTGCGCGGTGCGGGCGACCTGCTCACGGACCGCCTGCCGCTGATCGGACACCTTGCGGCCGGCCATTTGCCGGCGATCGCGGAACCACTGCTCGACGTCGTGATATCGCTGCGTGCCGAACAGCTTCTCCAGCAGCTTCTCCCGCTCGGACGTGTCCGAACGCAGGAAACGGGCGAATTCTCCCTGCGGCAGCAGCACAACCTGGAAGAACTGCTCCGCGGTCATGCCGAGCAGCCGCTCGACCGTGCGGGCCACCTCGTCGTTGCGGGTGATGCCTTCGGCGTCGGAGCTCAGCCACGTCAGCGAGACCATCGCCTTCTGCGTGGTGAAGCCGCCGCCGCGCCGCTTGGGCCGGTTGTACTCGGGACTGCGGACCAGACGGAACCGTTGTCCCTGAACGGAAAGCTCCAGTAAGACCTCGGTGACCAGGTCCGAGTCGGCGTTGTCGTAGCGCAGGCGCTTGACGTCGCCCCGCGCGCCCGGAACCCGGCCGAACAGGGCGAACGCCACGGCGTCGAGCAGCGTTGTCTTGCCGGCGCCGGTTTCCCCGTGCAGCAGGAAAAGGCCGTCGGCGCCGAGCTGGTCGAAATCGACCGCCTGCCGGCCCGCGTAGGGGCCGAAGGCGCACAACTCCAAGCGGTGCAACCTCATTCCGTCTCCACCTCCCGGAAAGCCTGTTCCAGCAACAACGATTCCGACGTGGTCGGCACGCTGCCCCGGACGTCGTGCACGAAGCCCTGGGCGATCTGGTGATCGCTGCGGCCGCGCACGGCGTCGGCGTAGCGCAGTTCGGCCGCGGCCCGGCCGCCGTCGGGACGCCATTCGGCGTGCACGGCGTACGGGAACCGCTCCTGCAATTTGCGTTGCAGGTCAAGGGGTCGAACCTCGTCGGTCACCGCGACCGACAGGAAGCACTCTTCCAGATCGGCGTGGGCAGGGTCGGCGAGAAGATCGTCCAGGCGGCCTGCGAGGGTGCCCAACCGGCGCGGAACAGGCAGCTCGACCTGCGTGACCTTGTGCAATCCGTAGCTGTCAAGGTCGACCAGCAGGACCTGCTTGCGGTGCCGCGCCTCGGAGAAGGAGTAGGCGAGCGGGCTGCCCGAATAACGAAGGTTCTCGGCCAGCTTCTGTGCGCCGTGCAGATGGCCGAGGGCGATGTAGTCGACGCCGTCGAAGACCGAGCCCGGCACGTGGTCGATGCCGCCGACACGGATGGAGCGCTCGGATTCGGAGGTTTCGCCGCCGGTCACGAAGGCATGCGCGAGAACCATGGTGCCAAGTCCGCTTCGGTTGCGTAAATCGGCACGAACTCGGCGCATCGCTTCACCCAGCACCGCGGCGTGGCCGCGGCCGTCGACGCCGAGGCTGTGGCGGGCCGGTTCCGGGTCCAGGTAGGGCAGGCCGTAGAAGGCCACGTCGTCCAGCACGACCGGGGTGTCCAGCGTCGACAGCTTCGTCCTGAGGTGCAGCCCGCCGGCCGCCGCGAACGGGCCGAACACGCCGATGCGCTGGGCGGAGTCGTGGTTGCCCGGCGTGATCACGATCTGCGCGCCGGCCTCGCGGATCGCCGCCAGCGCCCGGCCACAGGTCTCGATGGACTCCGCCGACGGCATCGCGCGGTCGTACAGGTCGCCGGCCACCACGACCACGTCCACCCGCTCGCGCTCGACCAGGGACGCCAGTCCGGTCAGGGCCGTCTCCTGGTCGGCCAGCAGGTCGCGGCCGTGGAACGTGCGGCCGACGTGCCAGTCGGAGGTGTGCAGGACCCGCATGGAACCCCAAGCTAAGGCCCGACACCGACAACCCATGGGAGGCCCCTCGGCGAGTCTTGAAGGTGTGACGGAAGTCCTCACTCAAGAGTCGTGAGGCCGCGCCGGTGCTTCGCACGGTTGCTGCATTTCGATCGCCGCCACTCGACGCAACCCGCCACCCGAGTCGACGCGGCGTTCGAAATGCAGCAAGGGCGAGGCACCGGTCACGAGCGGCCGAACCGCCCCGCCGGAGGCGGGGCAAACTAACACCGTGAGCTCCGAAGTGATCAGCACCGCCGCGATCGTGCTGGCCCTGTTGCTGGCCGGTGGCCTGGTGCTGCTGTGGCGGATGTACCAGGACAGCGTGCGTCGGACCGATGCGGCGTTCGCCGCGGTGGAGGCCGAACGGGTCCGCTTCGACCGGCAGCAGGCGACACTGCGCCGGTACGAGGTGGCGTTCTCCTCGATCACCGGAAGGGGTGAACTCGGCGAGCAGGTGCTCGTGGAGACGGCCCGCACCCTGGGGCTGCGCGAGGGCCTGCACTTCACGTTGCAGACGGATCTGGCCGGCGGCGGCACGGTGCGGCCGGACATGGTGCTCGCGGTCGGCGGCGGCCGGCAGGTGCCGGTGGACGCCAAGATGAGCATGGTCGTCTGGGCCGAGGCGATGGAGACCGACGACGCCGACGAGCGGGCGGACGCGCTGCGGGTCCATGTGCGCAACATCCGGTCGCGGGCGGCGGAGCTGGCCGGCAAGGGCTACTCCCGCTGGGCCGACGCGATCTACGGCACGGTGATGTTCGTGCCGTCGGACGCGGCGGTCGTCGCGGCCATGGACACCGATCCCGAGCTGCTGCGCTGGCTGCTGGATCGGCGGGTGTTCCTGTGCGGCCCGACCGGGTTCGGGGTGCTGGCCTCGGCGGCGATGTTCGCGGCGACGGAGCGTGCCCTCGCGGCCGACGTGGAGCAGGTGCGGGGCCAGGCCGCGGCGGCGCACCGGGCGGCCAACACGGCGATCGACGCGGTCAACCTGTCCAGCACGCACCTCCAGCGCTTCCTGTCGGCGCGGCGGCGCGAGCTGGACGCGTTGGAGGGGTTCCGGGGCGCGGTGCAGCCACTGACCGACGCGGCCGGCAGCCCGACGCCGCTGACCACCGTGCGTCGCGCCGACGAGGTCACGGCCGGTCCGTTTACCCCGATGGCCGAACCGCTTAACGCCGAGCACACACCGGACGGAGGGTGATCGACTGCCGGTTTTGCCCGCTCATAGGGGCATCGCCCGCAGCCCGTAGGGGTGACTGACCATCATTCTCACGGAGCGTTCACAAGCTTCCGGACACAAACGGGCTACCGTGTCGTCTCGTGACCGCCACGCGCGATCGCCGAAGCGATCCTGACACCGAGCCGGGGCCCGCCTCATGGGGGGACGCACCGGCCTTCGGCTCACGAGCCATGCCCTGGTGGGGCGCGGTGTTGACGGCCCTCGTCCTGACTGCGGCCGGCGCGCTGCTCAACGAGCTGACGAGCAAAGCGCTGGGACTGCCGTTCCAGGTCCTGTACACGATCGGCTGCGTGCTGGCCGTGACGTTCGTGCGACGCCGCAGCCTGTTCGGGCCGATGGTGCAGCCGCCGCTGATCATGATCATCGTGGCTGGTGTGGTGCTGGCGCTGTTTGCCGGCGCGAGCGGCGGCCTCGCGGCCAAGGCCCTCGCGATCGGCCCGGCGCTGATCGGCAACTTCCCGGTGATGGCCATCGCCACCGTGCTGACCGTGGTGATCGGCGCGATCCGCCTGATCCTGCAGCGCAAGCCGAGACCGGACGAGGACGAGGACTTCCCGCCGGCGGCCCGGGCCGTGCGGCGTGAGCCGTCGGGCCGTGAGGACCGCGAGCCGCCGCGCCGTGAGCCTGCCCCGCGCCCGGCCGGCGCCCGCTCGCGTCCGGCGCCGCCGCCCGCGCGTGACCGTGAACGGCCTGATCGGGACCGGCAACAGCCTCCGCCCCCGCCGCGGCAGGTGCCGCCGGGTCGGGGCATGCGCACCGGCGAGGAGATGATGCATCGCTTCCATCGCTACCCGGAAGCCGTGCACAACGCGGCCATCCTGGGGGTGCAGTGCGCCTTCGACCTC
>NZ_JBFBAM010000075.1:0-47143 GCF_040682195.1 Kutzneria sp. NPDC051319
CCCGCGTAACCAGAGACCCGATCTCCCGGTGGTTTCATGGGGGTAAAACCCAACCCCCGGGGCCCCCGGCGCGACAGGCGCGGGGGCCCCTCGTGATGTGGAGGTGTTGATGGTTCCAGAACCCCGCAATTCCGGGGACATGTTCGACGACGAGCACTACCCGGCCTACACCATGGGCCGCGCCGCGGCGATGCTCGGCACCACGGCCGGGTTCCTGCGCAGTCTGGACGAAGCGAAACTGATCAACCCGCAGCGGTCCGACGGCGGCCACCGCCGCTACTCCCGGTACCAGCTGCGTATCGCCGCCCGCGTGCGGGAACTGGTCGACCAGGGCACCGCCCTGGACGCCGCTTGCCGCATCGTGACCCTCGAGGACCAACTCAACGAAGCCCAACGCCTCAACACCGAGCTCCGCGACCAGATCTGACCGGCCGGGCGCCGGCACGAGCGGAGCGAGTGGACCGTGTGGATGACCTGGCCGGACACAGCCGTGCCAGGGCCGGCAGGTCATCCCGAGTCGCTCAGGCCGTTGACTGCGGGCACGGCCAGCGCATTCGCACCAGTGTGCCCGAGGCGTTGCGACACAACTCGACCTCGGCGGCCAGCTTCTCGATCATCAGCAACCCGCGCCCCCGCCACGACGGGACCGAGTCCGGCTCTCGGGCCTTCCACCGACCGTGATCGGCGACGACGACGGTCAGGATGTCCGCCTCGCTGTCGGCGTGCAGGTCGAACACCCGGTGTGTGGCGCCGGCGGGATACGCGTGGTCGATGACATTGGCCATCGCCTCGTACACCGCCAGTCCGATGTCGTCGACGATCTCCCGCGACCGACACACCGCCCGTGCCCAGCGCAGCACCGCCGCTCGGACCGCCCCGGCCTGCTCGGCGACTGCCGGCACCGCACGCAGGTGCAGGGCCGTTTCCACGGGATCGGTCGGCAAGCTACCGGGATCGTCCACCCGTTCCCCCATCTCCGCTCGGCGAACCTCACCGTGACAGTGTGCCCAGCCAACCCCGGAACTATCCCGACGCAGCCGGAGCCGGTGGTGCTCGACCTGAACAGCGTGACGTTCCTGGCCCCCGGCGTTCGGTCAGCACGGCTCAGCCGGCGCGTCCGGACGGCACCTGAGGAGCGCGCCGGCAAGTGGCCAGCGACACCACGGCGGGTGAGTGATGCCGACGCGAGCCGCGATCGCCTCCAGGCGCGCGCCGGCCAGGCCCTGCGCGCGCTTCCGGCGCCGTCGCCGGCAGCAACCTCGCCGACGTCGCCGTCACCCCCGATGGCTCCGTTCTCTATGCCGCCGCCGGTTCCCAGACCTCCGTCGCCGGCTTCGCCACCACCGACCTCGCCTCGCGCGGCGCGTACTCCACCGGCCACTTCCCGAACGCCGTCGCGAGCTCCACCGACGGCCAGTACCTCGCGGTCGGCATCTACTCCGCCGACCACAAGGTTCTGGTGTTCAAGGTCGGCGGCACCACGCCCGTACGGGCCGACGGCCTCTCCAACAACACCACCGCCGCCCGCGGCCTGGTCTTCTCCACCGACAGCAAGAAGCTGTTCGTCATCGTCGACGGCGTGGACGGTCCCGCGCTGAAGGTCGTCGACGACCCGACCGAGGGCCGCAGCCTGCTCTGCTGAGTGCTCAGCAGGCGCCGTTGTCCTGCCAGATGTTCCACGCGATCGCCGAGCCCGGCGTCACGCCGGTGGACCAGTAGGTCGCGGTCCACTTGTGGCTGTTGTACGAGACGACGTTGCCCGGCACGTACGAGGTGCTGGTGCTCCACGCGGCCAGGCCGGCGCAGCCGCCACCGCCGGGCGGCGTCGTCGTGGTGGTCGTGGTGGGCGGCGGCGTGCCGCCCCCGCCGTTGCCGCCGTTGTAGGCGTCGAAGATCTTACTGAAGTCCAGTGTGGACTGACTGATGTTGGTGCACGACGGCAGGCCGCTCACCCCGCCGCCGCACGGCTGGTCGCGGTCGACGGACCAGAACGCCAGCCGGCCGATCCCGTTGGCATTGGCGAAGTTCACCACGGTGTGCGCGTCGTTCTCGGTGAAGATCTCGGCCGCGTCGTCGTTCTGGCCGATCATCGGGGTGATGCCGATGTTGCCGTAGGTGTCGGACGACCACAGGGTGCGGGCGAAGTTCAGCGTCGCGGTGGCGGCCTGGGTGGCGTAGGAACCCATCTGCGGGTTGCCGTCCCAGCTGCCGTAGTAGTCCATGGTCATCACGTTGATCAGGTCGAGCCGCGCGCCGTCGGCCTTGGCGGCTTGCAGGAACGACTGCCCGTAGTTGTCGGGACCGGTGGGCAGCACCGGAATCGTCACCGACACCACCAGGCCGGGGTTGGCGCTCTCCAGACTCTTGATCGCGGCGAACCGGCGGTTGAGCGAGGCGGTGTCGGCGATCGCCGCGCCCTCCACGTCGAAGTCGATGTGGTTGACATGCAACGTGTTGATCACCGACTGGTAGGCCGAAGTGACCTGGTTGGTGTCGGTGCAGGACTGGGCCAGCTCGACGCCGCCCGCGCCGCCGAAGGACACGATCGCCTGCGCCCCGGCCGACTGCGCGGAGGCGATCTCGCCGTTCACGGTCGGGTCGTTGGTCACCGGCAGCGTGTCGCCCCAGATAGGGGTGCAGCCGGCGCCGATCACGAACGCCGCGGTGAACGCCTTGAGCCCGGCACCGCTGATCGCGGCGTTCAGCATGGGTTCCTGGTTGTTGGTCATGTCGACGTACGGCGCGACGCCGTAGCCGGTCGCCGCGGGGGCCGCGACCGCCTGGCTCTGGCTGGTCGCGCCGGCATAGCCGATCAGGCCGAGGGTGAGCAGCAGCCCGGCGGCCGGCAGGGCTGCCTTGGGGCGTAAGGATCTCATCGCGATACCTCGCAGGGGTTCAGTACTGTGTGATGATCTTGGTGAAGTCGTAGGCGTTCTGCGTGATGTTGCTGCAGGTGCCCGGCGCCCAGTTCTCCGGAACGCCGGCGGGGCACTGGAAGTCCCGGTTGACCGACCAGTACGAGAACCAGGCGGGATGGTTCGCCCTGGCGAAGGACAGCAACTGGGTGAACGTGTCCTGGGTGAACAGCTCGCTGGGCTGGTCGCTGTGCCCGTTCATCAGCTGGAGACCCAGGTGCGCCCACGCCGTCGCCGCGCTCCAGCCGTAGATCGACGCCAGTTGGGACGCCGCCGTGGTGGCGATGTTCTCCGTCTGCGCCACCTCGGCGCCGCTGGTCAGTCCGGTGTCGAAGTCCATGATGTTGACGATGTCCAGCCGCGCGCCGGCGGCGACCGCTTGCCGGATCTCGTCCGTGCCGCTGCCCGGGAAGCCGACGGTGGTCATCGGAATCGTCAGGGAGACAACAAGATTCGGGTTGTTGCGCTCCAGGATCGCGATGGCGCCGAAGCGGACCGCGGTGTTGGCGTCCAGCGCGCCGTTCTCGTAGTCGAAGTCGACGTGCTTGAGCTGGTACTTGGTGATCACCTGCTGGTAGGCGCCGGCCAGCGCGGTCGCGCTGCCGCAGGTGCTGCCGAGCTCGGTCCCGTTGTAGCCGCCGAAGGACACGGCGGCGTCGCCACCGGCCGCGCGGATCGCGTTGATCTGCGTCGCCACCGCGGTGTCGTTGGCCACGAGCTGGGTGCTGCTGCCGTCCCATGCCGGCGTGCAGCCGCCGGAGTCGAGCACGAACGCGAGGTTGAACTCTTTCTCCCCGGAGCCGGCCACGATGGCGCTGATCGACGGCGGGTTGTTGTCCAACGGCATCAGGTACGCCGGATGGCTCCAGCCGGTGTTCGGCGGCGGAGTGACCGTGGTGGTTGTCGTCGTGGTGGTGCTGGTCGGCGGAGGAGTGCTGCCGGACGGTCCGGCAAGGGTGACGTCGTCGGCGTAGTAGGTGGCCTGGCCGTACCAGCCGTGCACGAACACGGTGACGCTCGTGGTCGACGCGCCGGTGGTGAAGGTCGTGCTGAGCTGCTGGTACGACGGCGCGGACTGGGTCCAGGTGCTCGCGCTGACACCGGTCCCGGTCGCGCCGAGGTAGACGTACGAGCACTGGACGAACGCGGTCAGCGTGTACGCGCTGTTCGGCGCGACGCTGATGGTCTGCGTGCACTGGGCGGTGGCGGCGCTGGACGGCGCGCCCGCCAACGCCTTCGCGCCGGCGTGCACCGGCGAGGACACCACGGACGCGGTGCCGGCGCCGCAAGTCCAGCCGGTGAGGCCGGACTCGAAGCCGGGATCGGCCACGAGGTTGGTCGCCGCGGTGGCGGACGGGGCGATCGTCAGGGCGGCGGTGAGGAGGGCGGTCATGGCGGTGGCGAGGGCCGCCGCGATGCCGAGGCGGGTGCGTGACAGGGAAGGCATGTGTTCCCTCCAACGGCGGCGGTGGGTACCACCCTGAAAGTGGACTAGACCACCGGCCGCCGTCAAGTGCTGTCAACTGTGAACGCCCGCCGGGCGCGGACCACCGGGCTCGGTGGTCCGCCCTGGGTTTCTCCTGACGGCCACACCAATGCCCGATTCGTCACTATCCACAGTGGACTAAAGCAGGGTCCAGCGCTGGTTGGCGCCGGCGTTGCAGTCCCAGATGATCAGCTGCGTGCCGTCGGTGGCCGATGCGCCGGGGTCGTCGAGACACCTGCCGGACTGCACGCTCACCAGCGAGCCGTTCGCGCCGGAGGACCACTGCTGGTTGACGCCGCCGCTGCACGTCCACAGCTCCACGTGCGTGCCGTTCGCTGTGTTGCCGCCCGTGACGTCCAGGCACAGGCCGTTCAGCCGCAGCGTGCGATCCGGCATCACGGTCCAGTGCTGCGCCGCGGATCCGTTGCAGCTCCACAGATCCACGGTCGCACCGGCGGTGGCCGACGAGTTGTAGTCGTCCATGCACTTGCCGGCGACCCCGGATGGCACCGGCCCGGCCAGCAATCCGGTCTGCTGCCGGATCAGCGCGGCGACCAGGGCGTGGCCGGGAAAGTCCGTCATCACCACGCCGACATGGCTGGTGGCGCCGCCGTCCAGGTAGTCGACGGCCTTCGGATTCATGCCGGCGGCCATGTCGGCGGGGTTCGCGCCGAACGGCGAGCAGTTCGCCGACAGGTACGTGGTGTACATCGCGCCGGAGGTGTTCGCCTTGGCCATGTTCGACTGCGCCTCGGCCCACTTGCTGTTGAGGTCGCACTGCGTCCAGTCGTTCTCCACGTACTGGCCCCAGTCGCCGGTCGTCAGCTGGGTCAGGCCGTAGCCGCCGTAGACCTGGCCGCGCGGGCCGGTGAACGTGGTCAGCACGATGTGCCCGCGCGCCTGGCCCAGCGTCGGCATGTCGGCGGTTCCGTTTCCGCTCACCGACGGCGCGTAGAACAGGCCGGGGTAACGGGACACGTAGCCGTCGAAGATCCGGACCCGGTCCGCCTGGGTGATGGTGGACGGATCGTCGGCGCAGTGCCCGATCGAGCCGCTGCCGCTGCCGCCCTCCGTGGAGTCGCCGTCGCATTCGCCGTGCAGGTCCATCAGCACGGACTCCCCGGGATGCGCGGACAGGAAGGTCTGGGCGTGCGTGAGCACGTCGTCGAAGTTGGCGTTCTGGTAGACGTCGGTGTGGTGGACGGCGAACGCGGTGTTGTTGTTCACCACCCGCACCCGGATGTCGATCGCGCGGATGCCGGCGTTCAGCTGCGCGTCGAGAGTCGCGGCGCCGTCGCCGTGATCCTCCTGGGCCTCGTAGTAGGACGGGAACAGCCCGCCGTGGATGGCGAGCGTGTCGTGCGTGCCGGGAATGGACAGCGTGCCGAGGCCGGTCTGCGCCGGCAGGCCGGCCATCCAGTCCGGATGGCTCTCCGCGGTGAGGCTGTTGAACGCGTCCGTCGACGACGAGGGCTGTGCGGAAGCGGTGCCGGAGAAGGCGACGAGCAGGAGCAGGGCGGTGGACAACACGGGCACGGCGGGATGCCGCATGGTCTTCCTCCATCGGATCGGTCCACAAACGACCCGTACGGTGGACTGGACCAATGGCGGTGTCAAGCGCTGTAACGGTTCCGCTGACAAGATCGGACAGGACCGCCCGACAACGTTGACGGCGAAGGCCGAGCACCGCACGCTTCCGTTGTCCCCTAACGACAATCGACGGGCCGCCACCCGAGCAGAAGGGTAAGGCCATGCGATCAACCCTGCCGATCGCCGCCGCGCTCGCCACCGTTGTGCTCACCGCTGGCGTCGCCCAGGCCGCGCCGGCGATCAGCAACGGGCTCTACGCCGGCTACATCGCCTACTCCGGCCACTACACCGCCGTCAGCGCCGCCTGGACCGAGCCGACCGTCAGCTGCGCGGCCGGCGAGCGTTCCTCGGCGACGTTCTGGATCGGCCTGGACGGCTACGGAACCTCGGACCTCGAGCAGATCGGCACCGCCGTGGACTGCTACTCCGGTCCGCCCGCCTATTCCGCTTGGTACGAATGGTTTCCGGCCGCCGGGGTCGGCATTCCCAACACCGTCCGGCCGGGCGACCGGATGAGTTCGTCGATCACCGCCAACGGCAGCGACTTCACCATGACGTTGACCGACAGCACACAGAGCTGGTCCCGCTCGTTCACCAACACGATCTCCGGCGTGCCGCTCAGCTCGGCCGAAGTTGTCGTGGAACCGCCGACGGTCGGCACCGGTCCGCTGCCACTGGCCAACTTCAGCTCCGTCACGTTCTCGTCGGCCTCCGTCAACGGGGCGCCGCTGGGCAACTCCACCAACGGTAAAACGGAGATCGACATCAACGGCAGCGGCCCCAAGACGTCGACGACGTCGCTGTCCGGCGGCAACCAGTTCACAACGCGGTGGTTGACGCACTGAGGGCACACGACCCGTCGCGCACGCGCGCGACGGGTCGGCCGGTGGCCACGTCAGGTGTGAGCGAGGAATCCTGACTTCGGCACGCTGGTGACGTCGCCCACGGCATCACGGCGGCCATCTCGTCGTACCACGGGTGAGCCGGGGGAAATGCCGTTGTGCGTGGGCATTGATGGGGAACAATCTGCGCCCATGGATCTGGAGGAGTTGTCGGCTCGACTCGACTCACTGGCCTATCCGGCACGCCAGCGAGTCCTCGCCGACACGGCACGCTCGCTGGCCGGGTCGCCGACGCTGACCGCCCTGTTGGCCGAGCTGGAGGCGCAGCCCGGCATCGCCCGCATGTGGGCCGTGACGATGGCGGTCGTCGCGGGTGACCAGACCTGTCTGCAGCGCTGCCTGACCTCGCCCGACATCGCGGTGGCGGAGGCCACCGTGAACCACTGCGTGCGGCAGGGCCTGCACCTCGACGTGATCGCGGCCGTGCTGCCGACCGCGCCGCTCGCCTGGCGGCGCTCCCTCTACCGGGCCATGCGCGGCAGCGAGAACCTCGACTGGGCGAGCAGCCTGCTGCCTTCGGTGCGCAAGCGGTTCGGCGACCACGAGGCGGCCGCCATGCTGCCGGCATGCGACGCGGACACCGTCACGACGCTGCTGCCCGAGTTGGACTTCGCGGTACCGAACGTGGACCTGCTCGCCCGCCGTCATCCGACCGTGCTGCTTGATCACCTGCGGCGCCGGCTGACCGACGCGGGCGAGGCCGAACGCGCCACCGTGTGGGCGCGGTACAGCCCGGCGGTCGGCGATCTTGCCCGGCACGACGTCGGACAGATCCTCGACCTGGTGGAGCGGCTGGGCCCGGTGACCGGGTTGCCGACCGGGGCCGGTCGCTGGCTGGTCATGCTGGCCAAGGCCGACCCGGAGCGGGTGGCCTCGATCCTCGCCGACCCCGATCGGCGGATCCGGTTTCACCCCAGCCGAAGCCTGTGCGAGGCGTTGCGGCAGGTGTCGGACACGTCCTTGGCCGCACTGGTGCGTGCCACGATCGGCGACCATGGTCGCCTGACCACGCTGCTGCGCCGATTCCCGCCGTCCCGGCGGACCGCGGTGTTGGACGGCGCACTGGATGGCCGGGACATGGTCGCGGCCGGACTGCCCACCTCGGTGTTGGATCTCCTGCCGTGGCCGGCACGGCATGCCCACGCCCGCCTGCTGCTGACCACTCGGATCGTGGCCGACGACCCCCGGACCCTGCTGGAGGTCACCGCCAGGCTCCCCTGGGCGGAAGCCGAACCGGTGCTGCGCGCGCGGACTGCCCGCTCGGTCGCCGCGGAGCGCGAGCACGCCTACGTGCTGCTGATCGGCGCGGCGAGGGCCACCCGTGACCCGAGCACGCTCGGGCAGGCGTTGGCGTCGTTGACCCGACTGTCCAACGAGCAGGATCCGGTCCGCCGCGCCGCGCTGCAGGCGATTGCCGCGATCCCCGCCGGGCTACTCGCACAGTCCGACCTGTCGCAGCTGGAGAAGATCGCCACCGACGCCCTTGAGGCCAGGGACGCGTCCTGGATCACGCGGCAGGCCGTGGAAGCCGTGGCCATGAGCCTGATCCGACACGGCGCGACGACGACCGCATCCCCCGTGCTCGACTGCGGCCTGCGGATCATGGACCTGGCCGGCGGCCACAACCGCACGCTCAACCTGCACGCCCTGGACCGCAACCTGCCGCACGGTGCGGAACACGCCGTGTTCCAGGTGCTGCGGCCACGCATCGCCGCCGACGCGCGAGTGGACCGCCACGAACTCGCCCTGTCACTGGCCGCGGGCCTGCGGCGACGCGCCTGGGCCATGCCGGACCTGCAGAACTACCTCGGCACGGCCGTCACCGCCGCGGACGACGGCACGGTCCGGCGCGCGATCGACCTGTGGTTGGCGCCACCGGCCACCCGATCCGAACGAGTCGAGATCGTGTTCGGCCGCGACCCGTCGACGATCACCGTCGGCTCGGTCGCGGAGGCGATCAGCCGCCGACGCACCGATCTGGTGGATCGCGTGCTGGCGGGTCCGGTGCACGGCCGGTTCGTCAATCCGGGCGTCCGGCTCGTGCCGATCTTCGACGACTCGCTGCGGCACTGGCTGCCCCGTCAGGTCGCCCGCTATGCGGAACTGTTGACCGACCTGGCGACCGCACCGGAGAAGACTGTCTGGGAACGAACAGCCGCCGTGCGGCGGCTGGGCCGCCTGCCCGGGGCGGGAGCCGACGCCGTGCGGCCGTTCCTCTCCGACGACGAGGTGGCCGTCGTCGAAACCGCCCTGGCCGCGTTGGCCTGGACCGATCGTCCCGACCAGGTGCTGGGCGAGTTGCTCGGCTACGCCGACACCGATCGTGCCCGGGTCGCGGTGCACGCGGCGACTCGCTGCGCCCGCGCCGTCGCACCGGACGTGCTGCTGGCTGCCCTGCGGCCGGTGCTCGCCGGCCGAAAGGTGACCTCCCGCAAGGAGGCCGTGCGGCTGATCGCCGAGCATCGCACGCCCGGCGCGGTGGACCAGTTGACGGCGTTGTGGGCCGACCCGGAGCTGCACCGCGATGTCCGGCGCAGCATCGTGTCGGCGGCGCGGTGGGTGCTGGACGACGATCGCATGTGGACGGTGCTGGCCGAGGCCACGACGGCCACGCCCGCTGTTGCCACCGCCCTGGCCGATGCCGGACCGTTCACGGTCGCCGAGCGCCACCGGGCCCGGTACGGCGTCCTGGTCCGCACGGTGGCGCGTCACCCCGATCCCGACACGGCCCGGGCGGGGTTGGCCGCGTGGCCGGCGTGGGCTGCCTGGGACCACGGCGGCGCGGCATCGCTGGCGACCGTGATCCACGACCTGGACAACACCGCCACCTGGCGGTCAGCGGTCGACGGGCTGATCACCGCCTGCGCGGTCACCGGCGACCCCGCGCCTCTACGGGCCGCGGTCGCGGCGTTGGCCGGCGCGGACGACGTCATGGATCCTGATCGGGACCTGCCGGCTCAGCAGCGGGTGAGCTATCTGGTGAAGGGCCTCGCCGCACGCGTCGACATGTCCGGTGAAGCCCTGCGCGGTGCGGCGGAAGCGCTGTCCGAGGTGCTGGTCTCCACTACGGACCACCGTACCGACGGGCTCACGCTGGCCGTGGCCGCGCTGCCCAAGCGGGGCGACCTGCTGCCGGCGTTGCGACGGATCGCCACGTTCGCGGATCGGCCGGTGCTGGCGTGGTGCGTCACCGACCGGGTGGAGAGCTGGCTGGCCGCGCACGATCCGGGACGTCCGTCGTTGCTGTCCACCGCCCGCGACCTTTCGACGACGGCCGCGGGTGCGCTGCTGGCCGCCGGCATCTCCAGCCAGGCCGGCCAGTACGCGGGCTGGCCGGCGCCGTGGCGTGATCTCGTGCTGGAGCTGCGCGAACACGCCGACCCCGACGTACGCCAACGCGCCCGACGAACTGCCATGGCACCCGAATGACGCGGTCATCGCCGTGCTGACGCACGTGGCGTCACAAGGCCCACCCGACGCTGCCCAGAAAGAACCGGCCGGAGTTGTCGAATCCGGGCCGTCTCGTTCGTCGCACAGGTGAGACAGCACCCACCGGGGCGCCGTCACGACCCATCGGAGAGACCGATGTCGCACCCTCTGACCAAGGTCCACCGCATGTTCGAGCTCATCGAGCCGATCGCCACCGTCACCTACTCCGAGGTTGCGAACGAGCCGTTCCTGGCCGTGGGCATACGCAACTTCTGGGACGGCTATTTCGCCGGCCGGGCCGCTCCGCTGGGTCTGGCGCCGGCCGAGGTGGTGCACGCGGTCTTCTACAACTTCGCCGACGGCGAGGTCGCGCGCCACATCCCGTGGGTCTGGGGGAAGATCACCCCGCAGGAGGCGATCGCCGTGCGCGAGCGGGGCAGCACCGCCGCGCTGCGGCAAAGGCTCGGGGCGCTCGCCGACTCCCCCGGTCTGGCGCGGGCCGCCGACCTCGCCGTCCGAGCCGCGGTCAGCGCGCCGACCGACGGCCGGGCGCTGTACGCCGGGCTCCGGGCCCTCGACGTGCCCGAGGAGCCGGTGGCCAGGCTCTGGCACGCGACGACGCTGCTGCGGGAGCACCGCGGAGACGGCCACAACGCCGTCCTGCTGGCCAACGGCGTCGGCGGCACTGAGGGCCACGTCCTGCTCGCCCTGTCCCTCGGCATGCGGGCGGAGGAGTTCGGCCGGATCCACCACCTGCCCGCAGCCCAGCTGGCCGCCGTCATCGACGGCCTACGTGCCCGCGGCCTGGTGAACGCCGCCGGCGGCTTCACCACCGCCGGCCGGGAGATCAAGGAGCGGATCGAGGCCCTCACCGACGAGCTGGCGGCACCGGCCTACGACGTGTTCAGCGCAGATGACCTCGACGAGCTGATCGCGGCGCTCGAACCCCTCGCCGCCGCCGCGCAGTCCGCCGACCACTGAACGCAGGCCAGCTCGGCAAGCTCCACCGATCGCTCGTTATCCGGCCTACTCGTCCGTAACACTGGCCAGAGCACGATTGTTCAGCACGGGATAGAAGACCAGCGTGACCAGAATGAGAAAAACACCAGCGGCGACATACGAGACCTGGACGGCGAACAAGCTGGCGAGAATGCCGCCGAGTCCCGCGCCGACCGGTCCCCCGGCCATTACCACCAGTCTGCTCGACGAGAGCACCCTCCCCAGCAGGTCACCAGGCACGATCTGCTGACGCAGGGTGCTCACCACGACTTTCTCCGCGGTCATCAGCGCACCGGTCGCCATCATCATCGCGGCCGCAATCCACACATTGGCGACAAGTCCGAGAACCAGAATGGCCGCGCCCACGCCGGCCTTGCCCGTGAGCATCACCGTGCCGGGGCCGAACCGCTTGCTGACTGCCGCGGCGGCCAGTCCCCCGACCGTCGCGCCGACCGTGGTGGCCGTCAGCAACAGACCGAAACCGAAATCCGGAAGTCCCAGGTCCTCCTTGGCCAACAGCGCGAGCATCGCGAACTGAGCGGTGACGGCCACGTTGCCGAGGCAGGAAACCGTGGCCAGCGCCCGCAGGGTCCGGTTGCCGAACAACCACCGAATGCCCTCGACGATGTCGCTCCGCACGCTCTTGCGCGCAGCGTCGGGCGTCTCCTTCGGCGCGGCGTCCGTCCGGATCGAGAAGATCAACAGGCCGCTGGCGGCGAACGAGAGAGCGTTGCCGGCGAACGGCAGGAAGTTCCACAGGCCGAACAGCGCGGAGCCGAGCGGAGGCCCCGCGAAGTCCTCACCGTTGCTCTCCGCTGCGGCGATCCGCCCGTTCGCCGTGGCCAGACCCCGCGGATCCCGCGACACGAAGTCGGGAATGGCCGACTGGGCGGCGAGGTCGAAGAAGACCTGGCCGATGCCCAGCAGGAACGCCGCGAGCACCAGCCACACCAGGTCTACCCGCGCGGTCAGGACCAGCACCGCGACAGCGACCATGACGACGAACCGGCCCAGGTCGGCCCACACCATCACCCGCCGGCGGTCCAGCCGGTCCACCACCACACCGGCGTGCAGCGACAGCAGCGCCCAGGGGATCTCGGCGGCCATGACGACGACGCTCAACGCCATCGGACTGCTGGTGCTCTGCAGGACCAGCAGGGGCAATGCGGCGGCGTGCATGCCGGTGCCGATGGCCGACACGAGCGTGGCGCCGAAGAGTCGGTGGAATCGGCTTCCCAGTCTCACCTTGACGTTGCCAACCCGATTCTCAGCCATGCTCATCCACGGGCTGGCACCGTACGGGGCCGACTTTCGCCGGCCACTCCCGAGGTCGACCGCGGGAGCGGCCGGAAAAGCCGCTCGGAGGTCCAGCCGGGCCCCCTGCGCCGGTGGCTGGACAAACCCCGCCTGCTACTACACCTGCTCGGCGTCGACCGTCGTCGCGGGCTGACTGCCGGACTTCCGGCGGTCCTCGAACTTGATGCCGCACTTGCCGGCCAACGCGACACCGGCACCGACCGTGGTGGCCACCGGAGCAACCAGAGCCGCCACCAGCCCGAGAGCCATCGGCACCTCCAACACCACGTCGTCCTTGCTGTCCCGCACCACCACGCGACGGTTGATGCCCTCGCTGACCAGCCCGCGAACGGCGTCGACCACCGAGTCGACGGCGGTACGGGTGTACTCGGGCTTGGATTCGCTCATGACTCTCCTCGAACTGCGGATGTCCCCTTGCACCTCCAGCGTGCCCGCGGGCCGAGCACGCTGCCATCAGGGTTTCCCCTGATCCGCGCCTGATTCCCTCGCAGGAACGATCCCGAGGTGAGGATCAGGGGCCTTCCCGGACAGGCCCCGGCGTCGACTTCGACGGGGACTTGCGCCGGTCCTCGCCGAGCCGGCTACTCACCGAGCATCGAGCGGCGGATCTCGGCCAGCCGGTCCTTGCCCGCCTGCTCACGGTCGGCGATCTTCTTGTCCAGGGCTTCCGCCGTGTTCTCCGTGCCCAGCCCGGCCAGCTCGGCCGAGCCCAGCGACGTCGTGTACCGGCTCTCGATCTTGTCCCGGACGAAGTCGAAGCCGGGCACGCCGCTCTCGTCGTAGTCCGGATCGGGCAACGACGGCGCGGGGACCACGAGCGCGGTGGTCGAGGTGTCGTCGACGACCTCGCCGTCCACCACGTCACGCTCCTGCTGGTGTTCGTCCATCGTCGTCTCCTCACGGCCGGTCTGACCTCCGACCTTAGCGCCAACCGAGCCGCCTGGCGGTCGGCGCCCGCACGGTGCGGGCCGCAGCGATGACTCTGGACGGCACAGACCGGCACGGCGGGGACCAGCGTGTCGCGTTCGTAGATCGCCACCGGACACGTGTCCTCCATGAAGGCCACTGTCCACAATAGACTCGATGCACGGAGCCATTCCGGACGAGCGCGGCTCGCACCGCCGTCGACCACGAACCACGTCCTTTCGCACAGCGGAAGGGTTTCGCCGCGGATGTTTGGCTGACAGTCTCTAGCTCGTCGCGCCGGTGTATCGCTTCAAACCCTGCCGCCACACGACTGTCGCCACCATCACCGCGACGACGCTGGTCCCCAGGGCGGCCACGACGGCGGTCACGTCGAGTGTGCCGGCCAGTGCCCGCGCCGGCACGGTGGCGATGAGCGCGACCGGGAGGACGTAGGTGAACAGGAGCCGGACCGGGCGGGCGTATATGTCGGCCGGATAGCGGGCCAACTGCCAGGTGTTGCTGAACAGGCTGTGGAGATCGAGGCGAGGGGCCCAGAAGGCGATGCTGGCGAAGATCATGCCCACGGCCCACATCGTCACGGTCGCGGCGGTCACGAGCGCCAGCCAGAGCGCAACGGCGCCGAGACCGGGTGGGCGGGCGCTGAGTCCGACGACGACCAGCCCCAACGGGATCTGCACGCCGGCGAGCGGCGTGGCGGTGCTCAGGCTGACCAGGAACATGCTCGGCGCCGGTCGCAGCAGGTGGTGGTCGAGCCCGCCGTCACGGATGCCGCGGGTGGGGAACGCGGCGAGGTTGGGGTCCACGAAGGTCGCCTTGATGCCGCTGAGCAGCTCGAAGGTGCCGATCAGGACGATGACGTCGGATTCGCTCCAGCCGGCGAGGCTGTCGGTGCGGGAGAAGATCACCAGCGTGGTCGCGATGGTCGACAGCAGGGCGACCACGGCCAGCCCGGTGTCGAACAGCAGGTTCACCCGGAACGCCACGGTCTGCCGCAGCGACAGGGAGAAGCCGATGCCGAGCAGGCGCAGGAGTCTCACGGCTCACGCCCCGACGACCGAGTAGCGGCGGATGCCGCGCCGCCAGACGACGGCGGCGAGCCCGGCGAACAGGCTGCCCCAGCCGAGTAGCAGCAGGTAGCCGGCGCCGACCGGGGCGCCGGTGGCGATGTCCGCCGGCAGGCCGAGCATGGCGTAGAACGGCAGCGCCAGGGCGATCGAGCGCCACGGCTCCGGCAGGTCGGCGATCGGGGCCGCAGTGCCGCCGAGCAGGTAGGCCAGGATGTGGGAGAAGGCGACGATCGCGTGGACCCGCTCGGTCCAGAACGCCGTCAGCGCCAGCAGCCATGTCCACAGGAACCGCACGATCGCGGCGCCGAGCAGCGCCGGCACGGCCAGCAGCAGCGCGGACGGCCGGTAGCTCGCGCCGGCGACGATCGCCACCACGATGGTCAGCGGCAGGCCGAAAAGCCCGAGCCAGAGCCGGATCGCGATGTTCTCTCCGGCCGGGCCGATGATCACCGGCTGCGGCTTGAGCAGGTCGTGGCTGACGCGGCCGTCGTACACCGCCTCGGAGAAGGTGTAGTCCTCGAACGAGGCCGTCACCAGGTACACGCCGACCAGCGCGACGAAGTAGTTCAGCGTGTTCCGGTCGCCGGGCAGCACCGAGGTCCACACGACGAGGCCGATCAGCGGCCCGATGGCGTAGTTGACGGCGAGCGTCGCGGCGAACGTCCACGAGCTGGCCCAGTCCAGGAACTGGTTGCGGACCCGGAGTCCGAGCAGTCGAGCCAGCCGGGTGGTCATACCCCCTCCCGGTAGGCGAGATCGATCACTGCCTCCAGCGCCGGCTCCTCCACGGACAGGTCGACGACGTCGATCGCGCGCAGCAGGGTCGACGTCACCTCGGCGACCTGGTCACGCGGCACGCGCAGCTCCCAGATGTCGTCGTGGGCGGCGACAACCTCGGCCACGTCGAGGAAATCCCACATGGTGGCCGACGGGGCGGTGATCCGGATGATCTTGCACGGCGCCAGCCGGACCGCCAGCTGCTCCCGCGGACCGTCGTAGCGCACGCTGCCGTGGTCGATGAGGATCAGCCTGCGGCACAACGATTCCACGTCGGCCATGTAGTGGCTGGTGAGCAGGATCGCCGCGCCGGTCTCGGCGGCGTAGGCGGCGAGGAACCGCCGGATCGCCGCCGCCGCGGAGACGTCGAGACCCAGCGTGGGCTCGTCGAGGAACAGCACCCGTGGCCGGTAGAGCAGCGACAGGGCGAGCCCGGCGCGCATCTTCTCGCCCAGGCTCAGCGCCCGCAACTGCCGATCCAGCAACGGTTCCAGTTCGAGCATGACCACCAGCTCGTCGAGGGTGCGCAGGTACTCGGCCCCGGGGATCTCGTAGAGCACCTTCTGGTACAGCAGGGAATCCAGCAGGGTCAGCTCCTGCTGGCCGCCGGTGGGCTGGCTGCCGCGGACCAGCGCGATCTGCTTGAGGAACGGCGTCTGCCGCCGCCACGGCGTGTGGCCCAGCACCTTGACGTCGCCGCCGGTGGGGTGCAGCAGGCCGGACATCATCTTCATGGTGGTGGTCTTGCCGGCGCCGTTCGGTCCGATGAAGCCGACCACCTCGCCGGCCGCGACCTCGAACGACACACCGCGCACGGCGTGCACGTCACGAAAACGTCTATGCAGCAACGATTTGAACGCCGCAGCCAGCCCGGCCTCCCGGACGGGCACGCGGTAGGTCATGGTCAGGTCGTCGACGACGACGGCCGTCACGTCCATAGCTGCTCCAGCGGCAGGTCGGCGAACAGCGCGTCCCAGGCCTCGTCGTCGCCCTGCCAGCGGCCGGGCAGCAGAGGGACCTCGCGGAAGGCGACCCCCGGCGGCAGCTGGTCGAGATCGGCCGGCGGCGTGCGGCCCAGCCACAGAATCGCGAAGTCGTGGGCGGGATACCGGGCCGCGACGAGGTCGCGGAGCTCGACGATGTCGGCGACCTTCTCCACGCCGTTGGCGTCCTGCCGCACGTACAGCACACGGGCCGAGGACGCTGTCATCTCGCGCCAACGCTCGGCCAGGAAGGCGAACTTCTCCTGCGCCTCGGGAAGTTGGGCCTCGATGTCGGCGACCGTGAGCGGCCGGCCCTCCTCGGCGTGGAACTCGTGGTAGAACTCCATGCCCGCGTGCAGGTCCAGCGCGCCGTCGCCGTCGCTGGTCAGCGCCATCCGGCCGGACCGGAGCACCTCGCCGAAGTCGGTGGCGATGGCGTCCCGGACGTAGACCAGATCGATCTCCAGCCAGTCGAAGAAGTGCGCGCCGTCCTGACCGAGGATCCGCCGGATCTGGTAGGTGGACTCGCAGTGCTGGCCGAGTCCGACACACAGGTCAAACGACCTCATGCCGACTCCTTTCCGAGCGCCCGGACGCGCCGGCGCAGGGCATCGTGGTCGAGCAGGCCACACTCGATGCCGTGCTGGCGATCGAGCGCGAGGCCCGCCAGCCGGCCGGATCCGCGCCACTCGACCGGTTCCAGCGCGGCGATCGGGTCCCGGTACGCCTCGTCCATCGACACGATCTGCCAGCCGGCGGCCCGCAACGCCGCGGCCGCGTCGGCGATGAACAACGCGTTCACATCGTTCTCGTGCAACAGGAACACGTGAGCCGGCGACCGGCCCAGCGCCCTGACCGCCAGCTCGTCGTAGAACTCCGCCGGCCCGAGCAGCGACTCCACGTAGAGGTCACGCAGGGCGTCCAGGCTCATGTCGGGTTTCGCGAGGGACTCCAGCAGCCAGTCCAGCGTCGGCACGGTGATGTAGGCGTTGGTCCATCCCTGGTCGGCCAGCGCCGCGCTCACGGCCGACCGCTTCGCCGGGTCGGCGTCGCCCTCGTCGATGTACGGGTAGCGGAACCAGGGCCGCCGGCCTTCGCGGTCGGTGAACCAGGCCGCGGCCCGGTCGAGGTCCGCGAGGTAGTCCTCGACCGAGGTCTCCGACAGCGCCGGGTGGCTGTAGCTGTGGCTGCCGATGACATGCCCGGCCGCGGTGTAGGCCTTGATCCGCTCCTCGCCGCCGACGCCGCGTGGCTCCCGGAGGCCGCCGACCACCACGAAGAACGCCGCCTGGTCGATGCCCGCCCGGGCCAGGTTCTCGATCAACGTCTCGGTGCGCCGGTCGGGCGAGAAGAAGGCGCCCGCGTAGTGCGGCACGTCGTCGAAGCTGAAGGCAATCCGTTTCACAGCCGCCCCTCTTCCAACATCGGCACCCGCACGTCACCGCTGCGGTCGAGCTTGTTCCAGGCCGTGCCGCGGCCCGTGAGCACTCGGTACCAGGCGACCCAGGTCACCAGCGAGCTCACCATCGGAACGACCATGGTGGACAGCGGCCCCGACCGCGTGTCCGGCAGCCCGGCGGCCGCCCGGCCCTCGGCATCGAGCGAATGCGCGAATCTTCGCGTCACCCGAAGGTAGACGTAGTTCAACAGCAGCACCGCGATCGCCACCAGCAGCACGGGCGCGAGCCCTTCCCGGACCAGGATCAGGACGGCCAGCACCGGCAGGAAAACGGTGCCCAGCACCGAGAACAGCGGCAGGATCGAGTGGTTCCACAGCATGTAGCACCACATCAGCGCCATCGAGTCGCGCCGCCGCAGCGCCGGTCCGGCGGTCTTCAGCATCACCTGCGTCTTGCCGGTCGCCCAGCGCAGTCGCTGTTTGCACAGACTGCCCAGTGTGTCCGGCGCCTCGGTCAGCACGATCGCCGACGGGCGGTGCACCACCTCGAAACCGTTCATCAGCAACAACATCGTCAGGTGCGCATCCTCGGCCAGCGTGCCTTCCGGGTAACCGCCGAGCCGGGCGACCGCCCGGCTGCGGAAGGCTCCGACGGCGCCCGGCACGACGGTGATCCGCCGGATCAGCGAGAACGCGCGGCGCTCGACGTTGTTGGCGAACTCGTACTCCCGCACCTGCGCGTCGAAGACGGTCCGGCTGGCGGGAAAGCGGTTTCCGACCAGCATGTGCCCGGAGACCGCGCCGACCCGGCCGGAGTCGAAGCCGGCGAGCAGGCTGGCGATCGTGTCCGGCAGCACCTGCGTGTCGGCGTCGATGGCGACGAAGAACTCGGTGTCCACCGCGGTCAGCCCGTGGTTGAGCGCGGCGGCCTTGCCCCGGTTCTCCTGGCCCAGCACCGCGATCACGTCACCGTGCCGGCGGCACAGTTCGCGCATGACCTCGATGGTGCCGTCGGTGGAGCCGTCGTCGACGCAGATGACCCTGGCGATGTCGACGTGCCGCGACGCCAGGATCGACTCCACGGTCTGACGCAGCACCTTGCGCTCGTTGAAACACGGCACCAGCACGGAGATCCGCCGGGGCGGTCCGGTGACCGGTCTGGTGGCCGCCGGATCGGGTCTGGACGCCATCACCAGCAGGACGAAGCCCTGCACGGACGCGTAACAGGTGATCAGGGCAAGGAGAACGAAGCCGACGTCGATGCTCACGGCTCACTGCACGCCGAGGTCGTGGGGCGTGACGGTGACGTCGGCGAAGGCCTCCAGGTAGGTGGTCATCGAGGTGCCGGCCTCGTCGTGGTGGGGCCGGCCATGCTCCAGATAGGCGACGACCCCGAACGGGCCTGCGAGGTGCGCGGCCCCGAGCAGGCTGGCCGGCGACGGGACGTCCGGCCCGGCCGTCCAGATGTCGCAGCCGGTCGTGGCGAAGTGCCGGTCGAGGATGGTGACGGTGTGGCGCAGCGACCGGCGCAGGATTGCGAGCTGGCAGTCGTAGGTCCGCAGGTCGTCGAACGAGTGCACGCCGTCGCGGCCGGTGAAGGTGCCCTGCCAGCGGTTGACGTCGGTCCCGATCCGCCAGCGGCCGGTGGCCTCGTCCTGGTAGAGCACGCTGGTCTTGCCGTCCCGCCAGGTGCTGTCGGGCAGCGTGCTGGCGTAGAAGGAGGGCACGCCGACCTGCTGGCCGTCGACGACGGCGTCCTCCATCGCCGGGCGGTAGTACTGGAGGTCGATCAGCAGCGGCTCGCCGAACTGGAAGCCGACGAAGCCCCACGGGTTGATGACGGCGGCCTGCACCGCGGCCAGGCCGATCGTCTCGCGGTCCTGGAAGAGGTCGAGCACGCCCGTGGCGGCCAGGAACTCCGCGATCGTGCACCGCCTCGGCAGCGGCGCCCCGGTCTCGACCGACCGCACCAGGCGGCCGGGCTGCCGCACGGCCCAGTAGTCCATTGCCTCGGTGTCGAGGTTGGCCGTGTACCAGCCAAGGTCGCGCGAGTCGATGCGCGACTCCATGTCGAGCAGGCGCTGAAAGAAGTCCGTCCGCCGCACCGTTTCCATGACTCCTACCTCAGAGGGTTGTCGTGGCACGCGAGCAGTCGCCGGCTGCCGAAGAGCACGTTGTACTGCTGTGGCGTCTCCGCGTCGCGGGCCAGCGGCGTCAGGCCGTGCCCGGCCAGCTCGGCCACCACGTCGCCGACCAGCCACTGGTCGCGCCAGAAAGCGCTTTCCTCTACTTCGATCTTGAGCACGTCGCACTCGGACAGAAATGCGGCACAGCCGGACAGCACGGTCCTGGCGGCGCCTTCCACGTCCATCCACATGGCGAACGGACCGGCCGTGTCCGCGAACTCGTGGTCCAAGGTGGTGGCCGCCACGGACACTTCCTCGTACTCGACGTCACCGAGCCAGTCGCCGCCGGCGCGGGTGAGCAGCGAGTTGTAACCCTCGACCCGATCGTCGCACCAACTGGAACTCTCCGCGACCACGAAGAACGAGATCTCGCCCGGCTCCGCGGCCAATGCCTGGTGCCGGTATTCGACCCGACCGGCCGCAAAGTCGGTAATGCGTGAAAATCGTGCGTAAACGTAGGGATTTGCCTCGAACGCCACGACCCTGCACTCGGGCAGCGCCCGCGCGACCCGCAGCGACGCGGCCGCCTCATAGGCGCCGGCCTCGACGAAGACGCGCGGTTCCACCCGCAGCACCAGGTCGTGAAATAGATCGTCGAGTTCGGCAACCGTCATTGGCAACAGGTCCACAGCACCGCTCACGAGATCCATACTCAGCCGGTATTCGCGTTTACGTCAAGCGGCCCGACCATTCGCACCGAAATCGCTGCCCGGTTCCCGGCGCTCACATCCGCATTGCCATGGCAAGCACGCAGCGAACAAGACACATCAATTCGGTGTTTTCCCTAGTGGTAGATCAGCCAGCGGCGGGCCGCTCGTCACGTGCGGTCGAGGCGAGCCACCAGTGCGTCGAGGGCCAGGTCGACGGCGAACTCGTACTCGACGGCGCTGTCGAAGCGGGCGAGGTGAGCGGCGGCGGCGGCGATCGCGGGCAGGCCGCTGCGCTCCAGGACGGCGCGGCGGTGGGCGATGCCGTCAGTGTCGGTGGTGCCGAAGGCGGGCCCGGCGTTGACCTCCCGCAGCAGGGCGCCGACGAGGGTTGCGACGAGCACGCGGAGGAGGCGCACGGATTCCTCGGCGGGACAGCCGGCGTCGCGCAGGACGGCCAGCACGGCCTCGACCGGCGTGAGCGCGGCGAGCGAGTCGAGCTGGCGGGTGAGGACCAGGGAAGCGGCCTCCGGATGTGCCAGTGCGGGCTCACGGAAGGCGTACGCGATGGCCCGCAGATCGGTCCGCAGGTCCCCGGTGCGCGGCGGCGGCACGACGGCCCCGAGCAGGTGCTCGGCGACGGCGTCGAGCAGGCCGTCCTTGCCGTCGACGTGGTTGTAGAGGCTCTTGGCGTCCACCCCGAGCACCCGCCCGACGGCGCGCATGCTGACCGCGCCGACGCCGCCCTCGTCGATGACCCGCAGGGTCGCCCGGACGATGGCGTCGCGGGAGAGCTGGCTCTCGCCCCTCGGCGGCCGCCCCCGACGTCCGGTGCTGGTGGTCATGTCGCCCATGATGCCGGACGGCCATGGGAAAAACCACGCTGTGGGTATACAGTGCCGGCCATATACCCACACCGTGGATAAAAGGGAGCTCGCCCATGTCCCGCTTCGCCCTGCCGCCCGAGGACGTCCTGCGCGCACGGGAGCGGCTGGTGCTCGACCACTTCCACGACGAGGTCCGTCAGGACTGGGACGCCACCCTCGCGACGTTCCCGCACCCGCACTACGAGCTGATCGCCCAGATGACCGTGCACGACGGCGACACCGAGGTCCGCGGCTACTACCACGACACCCGCGTCGCCTTCCCCGACCAGGACCACGAGATCATCGCGCTGCGCCACGCGCACGACGCCGTGATCGTCGAGTTCTGGCTGACCGGCACGCATAACGGCCCGCTCGGCAAGATCCCGCCCACCGGTTCGCGGCACCGCACCCGGATGACCGCGTACTTCGTCTTCGACGCCGACGAGAACCTGGTCACCGAGCGCATCTACTTCGACCAGCTCACCATCCTCCGGCAGCTCGTCGCCGGGCTGGACAAGAAGAATCCCGCCGACCTGCTCAAGCTCGGGAAGGTGGTGGCCGGCGCGCTGGCCATGTCCGGTGGCGCGCCGGACCCGCGCCTGACCGGCACCGTCGCGCCCGACCTCGGCGCGTGACCGTGCTCAAGGTCCATCACCTCAACTGCGGCACCATGCGGCCGCTGGCCACGCCCGGCGGGATCGTCTGCCACGTCCTGCTGGTCGAGACCCCGGACTGCCTCGTGCTGGTCGACACCGGCGTCGGCCTGCGCGACGCCGCCGACCCGGCGGGCCGCTTCGGTCCGACCCGGTTCTACGTCCGCCCCGCCTTCGACCGGGCCGAGGCCGCCGTCAACCAAGTCGGCCGCCTCGGCTTCGCCCCTCGCGATGTCCGGCACATCGTGCTCACGCACTTCGACGGCGACCACACCGGCGGCCTGGCCGATTTCCCCTGGGCCCAGGTGCACCTCACGGCCGCCGAGAGCCACGCCGCCCAACACCCCGCCGGCGCCGTGGAACGCGGGCGATACCTTGCCTCGCACCGTGATCACGGTCCGGTGCTGGTGGAGCACACGCCCTCGGCAGGCGAGGCGTGGCGCGGTTTCGCCGGGGCCGAGGAGCTGGCCGAAGGTATCGTGCTCATCAACCTGCCCGGGCATTCCCGGGGCCACGCCGCAGTTGCGGTGGATGCCGGCGATCACTGGGTGCTCCACGTCGGCGATGCCTTCTTCCACCGCAACCAGATCACCGGGCGCGGCCGGACACCCCTCGGCCTCGCCGCGCTGGAGCGCATGGTCGCCCACGACTGGCGCAAGGTCCGCGCCAACCACCGCCGGCTCGCCGAACTGTGGCAGGCGCCCGATTCTGACGTGCTGCTGGTCAACGGGCACGACCCCGAACTGCTGGACCGGGCGTTGAACCGCTCCAGCGGTGGCGCCGGTCGGCGCCACCGCTGACGGGTCAGCCCGTGGTGGAGATGTCGTCGAGCTGCTCGGCCGCCGGACGCACCGGGTACAGATCCCCGCTCGGCGGGCGCGGGACACTCGGCAGTGCCGCCCTGGCCTGACGATCACCGGCGTCGGCCGCGGCGTGGACGCTGTCCAGGGCCGCGTACTGGGTGAAGTTGAGATCCGGGTAGTGCCAGTTGGCAACGCCACCGGTCGCCGCCGGCAACAGGAAGTCGACGGCCTTGAAGATGCTGCCGCCCTGCGGGTTGGTGTAGCCCCAGAGGTCGACGCCGACGTGCCGGCCGAGCTGGGCGAGCCGGGTCAGCGCGACCAGGTTGAACGTCGAGTAGTGGTACGTGCGGGTGCGCGCCACCTCCTCCGGCTGGCTGCCGTCGGCGGCGATCTGATGGTCGATACGGACGGTCTTGGCCTGCTCCACGATGTTCTTGGCCACGGCCGTCTGTCCGGTGTAGAGCGCGGTCGACGCGGTCAGCATGTCCATGAAGGTGCCGTGGTTGTTCTGCGCCGCGGCCTCGTCCTTGCCGTACTGGCTGGTGCGCAGCCAGGTCAGGAAGTCGCTCGACCAGCCCTTGAACCCGCTCTCGTCGCCCTTGGACCAGCCCGGGGCGCCGGTGCCGAGAATGGCGGCGGCGTCGAGCACCTGGGTGAAGGTGTAGGAGAACTCGATGATGCCGATCCCGCGGCCGTCGTTTTTGCACGGGATGCCCTGCGCGAAGTTCAGGTTCGGGTTCATCTTCGTTGCGGCGTCGAGGAACCAGGTGCGCAGGTCGAGCTCCGCGCGCTTGGCGTACTCGGGCTTGCCGGTGTAGTACCACGCCAGCGACAGCTGGTAGATCGCGCTGAACGCCTTGAGGCGCTCGGCCTTGTCCGGCACGGCCGTCGTCTCGGGGTTGAGGAGGCCGTCCTTCTGCACGTAGGGACAGCCCATCGGATTGTCCGGCGTCTTCGGCTTGCTGGGCCACCAGTACGGGGCGAGGCTCAGGTAGTCGTGCTTGTCGCCGCTCGGCGGCACGCGCTCCTTGTCGGCCACGGTCCACGGACCGTCCTTGACCGCGACGTCGGCCTGCTTGAGCAGGTCGGCCAGCGAGGCCTTGGTCGTCCGGTCCCCGAACAGCAGGGCCAACCTGGTGAGCGCGAGGCGATCCCCGTCGAGGACGACGGTCTTGGGCGGGCAGAGCCGGGACAGCACGGGCAGCGAGCAGGCGCCGCCCGGGTCGACGGTCGCGGGGGCGGCCGACGCGACGCCGGTCAGCGGGAGGCTGAGCACAGCCACCGCGGTGGCCAGCGCGCCGACCCGTCGCAGGGATCTGAGGGACACCACAACCACTCCGTTCACATTCATGAACGCTGGACATATATGTGATTGCCGAGTAGATCCCTGAATCACGGTGCAGCAGAAGTCGGATGACGGGGCCGTTAACCAACCGTTACCTGGACCGCCTACTTCGGCCCGACCGCCCGGAGCACGGTGAGCACCAGGGTCCTGGCGACGTCGACGACCTCGTCCAGCGGAACCTGTTCCCTCGGCCCGTGAGCCAGCCGCACGTCTCCCGGCCCGAACTGGAGCGTCGGCACGCCGGCCGCGGCGTACAGCCTGAGGTCGCTGCCGTAGGGTGCGCCGGATTCCACCGGAGCTTCGCGGCCCGTGGCATCCGCGTAGGCGTCCCCGACCAGGCCGCGCAACGGATCCCCCACCGGCAGCCGGCCGCTCGCGAACTGCCCGCCGGTCCAGGCCACGGTGGCCGGATGATCACGCAGCCACGGATCGGCCGCGCACGTCTCGGCGACACACCGTTCGAGCTGTTCCCTGGCCGCGGCGGGATCTTCGTCCACGCACACGCCGATCCGCCCTTCGGCCCTGAGCAGGTCCGGCACGCTGCTGGCCCAGTCGCCGGCACTGAGCTTGCCCACCGACAGCGCGTACGGCACGCGGTAGCCGGCCAGCAGCGGATCGGGCGTTTGGTTGCGAACGGTCTCCAGCCGGGCCAGGGCGCGGTGGATCGGCAGGTAGGCGTCGATGGCGCTGACGCCGGCCTCGCGGGTGCTCGCATGCGTGGCCTGGCCGGGAACTTCAATGCGGAAGGTCAACGCCCCCGCGTTGGCGGTCACCAGTTTTCCGCTTGTAGGCTCCGTGATGACGCACGCGTCGCCGGTGTGCCCGCGCCGCAGCGTGCCGAACGCGCCGAGGCCACCATCCTCTTCGCTGACAACGAAGTGCGCCGCGACCCGGCCTCGAAGCTGGACGCCACTGGCCTTGATCGCAGCCAGGGCAGCGAGGTTGGCCACGACCCCCGCCTTCATATCGCAGGCGCCCCGGCCGTGCACGGTGCGGCCGACGGTTCGCGGCGTGAACGGATCACCTTGCCAGCGCCCGAGATCACCCGGCGGCACGACATCCACGTGCCCCTGGAGAATCAGCGTGGGCCCGTCGTCCCCGGTCACGCCGACCAGGCCCCAGGCCTCGTCGCGTGGGGCCTCCGACCCCGGGAAGTCCGGATCTGCTTGCAGCGCAGGCAGATCCATGGACCACAGGTCGACGTCGAGCCCGAGTCGGCGCAGGCGCTCCGCGAGCCAGTGCTGTGCCTCCGACTCCGCCGCCGATCCCGTCACGCTCGGAATCGCCAGCAGCTCAAGCAAGTTCTCGGCGATCGCACCCTCGTCGACAGCGTCCAGGGCGGCCGACTCGGCCGGGGTTGTGTTCAAGACACCTCACTGTGCTCGCGGGGACCGCCTCGAATGCTAGGGTCCGGCCCGTCACGCACTCAATCGCCATGCATTGCCGATGACCGCCACTTTTTTGCACGTCTTGTTATGCTGCGGCGGTTTTTTGCGTGAGAGGGGACCGTCATGGACAGCATCGACGAGGGCATCATCCGCTGCGTCACCGTGAACGCCCGCAGCACCTACGCCGAGATCGGCGAGGCCGTCGGGCTGTCCCCGTCCGCGGCCAAGCGCCGGCTGGACCGGCTCGTCGCCGACGGCGTCATCGCCGGCTTCACCGCCCTGGTCAACACCGAGGCGCTCGGCTGGACCGCCGAGGCCTACGTCGAGGTGTACTGCACCGGCAACCCCACGCCGGCCGTGCTCCGCCGTGACCTGGAGCGCATCCCCGAGGTGATCGAGGCCTGCACCGTCTCCGGCCCCGCCGACGCGTTGCTGTACATGCGCGCCGCCGACATCCCCCACCTGGAGCGGGCGATCCAGCGCCTGCGCGAGAGCCGGGTCATCGACCGCACGGAGAGCGTCATCGTGCTCTCGCGCCTGATCAACCGTCCCCGCTCGACCTGACCGGCCTTCCGGTTCACGCGACTCACCGCCGGCACCCAAACGCACCGCCCCCAAGGTCCGGTCAGGCGCAACCGCTCTGCACCACCAGACGCTTCGCCGCGGACTCCTCTTCGACGGCTGCCACTGAGCCGTCGAAGGCCTCGTCGTCGGTCATGCCCATGCAGTGGACGATGACCTCGTGGTTGGTAGAGGTCACGGCGTTATGCGCCAGCACGTGCTCGAAGTCATCGGAGTCGCCACGCACGGAGATGATGCCGTAGTCATCCTTGCGCTCGGCGTAGTGCGGGTTCGGCAGCATCAGCAGCGAAGGCGTCCCTTCGACCGGCCGTTCCCCGCCTCCACCGTGGGCAAGGAGTTGCCACAGGTCGCAACCGATGGACGTAGGTACGCCGGACCTCGCCCGGGTCTCGATCTACCGGCAGTAGATCGAGACCGGGGCGGCCGGCATCGGTCAGCGCAGGCCGGGCAGCACCTGCGTGTGCTCGGTCCGCACGGCCTGGAGCGCGTTCGGGTTCAGGCGCAGCAGGGCGAGGATGCTCGGCGCGATCTGCGTGGTCGCCACCGGCGCGGTGACGGTCCAGTGCCCACGGACCCCCGCGCCGGAGACGATCAGCGCCACATCGCGGTCGTCGGGGGCGGCGCCGCCGTGTTCGGCGATCTTGGACTTCTTGCCGGTGTACACGACGCCGTACTGCACGACCCCGACGAGGTCGGGCACCCGGGGGTCGTTGGCCGCGGTGTGGAAATAGGACGGTCCGGTGTGGACGGACTGCAGGCCGGAAGCGGTGAAGGGCTTGGCCACGCCGGTGATGCCGTTGCCGGCGCCGTTCTGGGCGAGCAGATAGTGCCGGGCGAAGTCGAACGCGGCGGGTGAGCGGTCGTTGAGCCACAACAACATCGCGTCGTCGTCCGTCGAGTACGCCACCAGGTCGGCGCTGCCCGGGTGCGCGGCCTTCCACGCGGCGTTCAGGCCGTCCAGCAGCGGGCCGTCGGCGATGCGCGTGAGCGCCGCCGGATCGGTCGGCGACTGGCCGTGCTTGGCGGACAGGATGACCGTGGTCTTGTCGGCCAGGTGGCGCTTGGCCAGCTCGGCGGTCAGCGACCCGATCTCGCCGTTGACCGAGTCCAAAGCGCTGGACAGCAGCGGGCCCGGCGTGCCGTCGGCGAGATAGCCGCCGCCGGGCAGCTTCTGCGCGGTGGACACGGTCTGGAAGTTGAGGCCGAACACCGCCGGCGTGCCGACGCGGTTGGCGCCGGAGTGGTCGTAGCCGTCGATCTCGTTGCGCACGGCCAAAACCTTGTAATGGTCGTACTGGCGGGTCGCGGTGTTGTCGGTGGTCCAGTCGCCGCCGCCGACGTTGCTGTTGATCTCCGGCGTGAACAGGTCCTGAATGCCCGAGCCGGACGGGCCGTCGAGGATCGCGTACGCCGGGTGCTTGTCCGACCAGGCGGTGCGCAGGCCGGCCGCCCGGGCGACCTCGAAGACCGTGTTGACCTGGAGATACTGGTTGGGCTGCACGGGTTTGCAGGTCGCCGGGTCGACCGGCAGCGCGGACGGCTGGATCAGCGTCTGTGGCTTTCCGGTCATGCCGAGGATCGAGTTCGGCAGCCCGGCCAGGCCCTGGCCCGCGTCGAGGGCGGTCTTGTCCTTGTCCAGGTCCTCGGTGAGATCGACTTCCGCACCCGGCTTCGCGGCCGCGCAGTCGGTCGTGCCGGCGGGCAGCAGCGCGTGGTTGTACGTGGCGTCGTAGTAGATGCCGGTGGCGGCCGGATCGCCGCCGGTGAGCTGGCCGACCAGGCCCGGGAACGAATCGGACGGGACGGGCGTCCTGGCGTGCGCGTAGTCGATGCCGTCCCGGGCGAGCGAGGCGAGCGCCGAGTGCGGATGCTGGCGCACGTACCAGGCCAGGTCGGTGGCGTGCAGGCCGTCCACGGAGATCAGCAGCACGTGCCGGTCCGACGGGGCCGCGACGGCGGACGGTCCGACCGCGGTCGCCAACAGGGCCGCCGCGACCGCGGCCACCACTGGTGTTCTGCGCATGCGTTGCACTCCCATCGACAACTACTACATGTAAGTAGAAGTTCTAGGCGACGATGGTGTACGCCACCTGAACGCAGCACGAACCGCGTAAGGCGCCCCGGAACCGCTACATCTGGCCGCATGCTCGAACGACAGCGCGGAGTCACCTCACGACTACACTGCTGTAGTAGCTTGCCGGCATGACCTCGCCAGCCTCGACGCCCCGCGCGCGTCCACAGTGGACACATTCGACGTCAACACCGTTGGCCAGAACGAAGGTTCCGCAGGTGACCCTGATCTTCTGGGTCATCAAGGTGCTGACCACCGGCATGGGCGAGGCGACGTCGGACCATTTCCTGCTCGACTACGCCGATCCGAGCATCGTTGTCAGCGTCGCGTTCCTGACGCTGATCGTCGCGCTGGCCGTGCAGATCGCGGTTCGGCGGTACATCCCGTGGCTCTACTGGGCGACGGTGGTGCTGGTGAGCGTGGCCGGCACCATGGTGGCCGACATCCTGCACTACCTGCTCGATGTGTCCTTCGCGGCGTCGACGGTGTCCTTCGCCATCGCGCTGGCCGTGATCTTCGCGGCCTGGTACGGCACCGAGCGGACGCTGTCCATCCACAGCATCACCACGCGTCGCCGGGAGATCTTCTACTGGCTCACCGTGATGGCGACGTTCGCGCTCGGCACCTCGGCCGGCGATCTGGTCGCCGACACCGTGGGACTCGGCTTCCTCGGCGCCGGCCTGCTGTTCGCCGTCGCGTTCGCCGTGCCCGGGATCGCCCGGAGGGCGTTCGGCCTGAACGCGACCGTGGCGTTCTGGGCCGCCTACATCATCACCCGGCCGCTCGGCGCGTCCTTCGCGGACCTGTTCGGCATGCCCGCCGAGAACGGCGGCCTCGACCTCGGACTCGGCGCGGTCAGCCTGGTTCTGACGACGGCGATCGTCGCGCTCGTCGGCTTCCTTTCGGTGACGCAGAAGGACTCCGTCACCGCCTGACGCCGGTCCACCTCGGCGACGGCGGGCGCCGAGGTGGACCGCGAGTCAGCGGCGCCCCACCTCGGCCGTCGGCGTCTCCGCATCGGCCTGGACGTCGATCTTGGTGACGGCCAGGTAGGCGACGACACCGGCGATGAGCACTGCCAACACCAAGCTCACCGGCCCGCCGCCCAGCCCGAGGCCGCCCACATCGGTCGGCTTGCCCAGCCAGTCCGCCACGGACGCGCCCAGCGGCCGCGTGAGCACATAGGCGCACCAGAAGCAGAAGATGGCGTTCCACCGCCACCACCGGTAGCCCGCGGCGGGCACCGTGATCGCCACGGCGAACAGCACGATGGACCAGAAGTAGCCCAGATGCAGCGTCATCGCGGTCAGGTCGCCGGCCGCCGTGCCCAGCGCGAACGTCGCGACCACCGCCGCCCAGTAGAACGCCTCGCGGCGCGGCCGGTCGACACTGTGGATCGACAGGGTCCGCTCGACGCGGAACCAGACCACGTAGACGGCCAGCAGGACGATTCCGTACAGCAGCGCGGAAAGCGTGTACGGGACGTCAAATCCGACATGCAGCACATCGGCGGCCATCGTGCCGAACACGCCCACCATCGCCACGGCGAACCAGTAGGCCCAGGCGTTGTAGCGGCGCACCGCGAACTGCACGACCAGCGACACCACGAATCCGACAAAGCCCAGCAGCACGGCCGGAATCGGCGACAGCGCGGTCACCAGGTAGTCCGATGTCGACTCGCCCAGCGCCGTCGACAGGCCCTTGGCGAGCCAGAAGAGGGCGGTGATCTCGGGGACCTTGAGCGCACGGACGAGGTTCCGTGCCGGATGCATGCCGCTTGTCACGCCGAGAGCGTGCCACAGACCGTCGACACACTTCTACATCCGTGTAGTATCCGCTCCGGAGTTAAGTTAGCCTTACCGAAGGAGCGTGTCGAGGTGTGGGTCGACGGACTGCCCAACCTGGTCATCGGCCTGCGTGAGGGCCTGGAGATCGGGCTGGTGGTCAGCATTCTGCTGGCCGCCGTGCGCCGCACCGGCGCCGGGGCGTCGGCGGTGTGGCTCGGCGTGCTGGCCGCGGCGCTGCTGTCGCTCGGCTTCGGCGCGGTGCTGGCGTTCTCCCGGGCCGAGCTGACGATCACCGCGCAGGCGGTGTTCGGCGGCCTGTTGAGCCTGGTCGCGATCGTGCTCGTGACGTGGATGATCTTCTGGATGCGGCGCGCCGCCCGCGGCCTGTCCGGTGAGCTGCGGGAGAAGATCGGCCACGCGGCGGAGATCGGCGCCGGCGCGCTGGCCACCACCGCGTTCCTCGCCGTCGCCCGCGAAGGCCTGGAGACGGCGCTGTTCCTGTGGACGACCGTGCAGGCCTCCGGCGACACGCTCGCGCCGTTGGTCGGTGCCGCGGTCGGGCTGGCGGTGTCGTTCCTGTTGTGCTGGTTGATCGTGCGCGCCAGCGTGCGGGTGAACCTCGGCGTGTTCTTCTCCCGCACGGCGGTGCTGCTCATCGTGATCGCCGCCGGAGTGCTGGCCTACGGCGTCGGCGAGCTTCAGACCGCCGGGCTGGTGCCGGGGCGGAACTGGGTGGCGTTCGATCTGTCCACTGTGGTGTCCACCGACAGCTGGTGGGTGTCGCTGATCTCCGGCATCACCAACCTGGCGCCGCGAATGACCGTGCTTCAGGTCGCCGTGTACGTCGCGTACCTGGTCACGGTGTTGGTGGTCTTCCTGCGCAAGCCCGGCACGGCAGCCGTGCCCGTCGAACGGCCCGCCCGCCGACTGCCGCGATGGGTGTACGCGACCGCGGCGGTGGTGCTGCCGCTGCTGGCCGTCGGGGTGCTCGCGCTGGTCACGTCACCGTCGGGCGACGGCTCGGCGACGCAGGTCACTGTCACGGCCGACGGCTGCGCCAAGGACTGGTCCGGCACGACCGCCGGCTCGTCGACCATCACCGTGGTCAACAAGTCCGGGCACGGCGGCGAGATCTACCTGATCCGGGCCGCCGACGGCGGTGTGATCGGCGAGATCGAGGGCCTCGGCCCCGGCACCCGCCGGTCCCTCACCGTCGACCTGCCGGCCGGCCAGTACAGCTGGCGCTGCCTGGTGCCGGGCGAGCTGGACCAGGTCTCCCCCGTCGCCGCCGTCACCGGTGGGTCCGGCGGGACGGTGGTGCCGGCGGTCGCGCCGGTGTCGGACAAGGACCTCAAGGAGCCGGCGGACTCGTTCACGTCCTACCTGACGGACAAACTGTCCACACTGGACACTCAGACCGGCGACCTCGCGGCCAAGATCACCGCCGGCGACAAGGACGGCGCTCGGGCGGCGTGGTTGGCGGCGCAGCAGACCTGGGAGCGGCTCGGCGCCGCGTACGGGCAGTTCGAGGACCTCGGCGTGTCGATCGACGGCCTGCCGCAGGGCCGTCCCCAGGGCGTCGACGATCCCGGCTTCACCGGCCTGCACCGCGTCGAATACGGCCTGTGGCACGGGCAAACCGCCGCGCAGCTGGCACCGGTCGCCGTGAAGCTCCAGCAGGACGTGCAGACGCTGCGTCAGAAGCTGACCTTCGATCCGGCCGACCTGCCGCTGCGGGCGCACGAGATCCTGGAGGACGCGTTGCGGCGCATCCTCAACGGGCAGACCGACCAGGGATCCAACTCCACGTTCACGCTGGTCGCGGCGGATGTCGATGCCACCGACGCGGTGCTGGACCGACTCCAGCCGCTGGTCGACGCCCGCAAGCCGGGCCTGATCGCGACGGCCCGCACCCAACTCGCCGCGGTGGCGGCGGCCTGTCAGACCGGCAGCCGGCAACTGGTCGACGCCCGGGTCGGCGCCGCCGTGGAAACGCTGTCCGCCATCCCCACCCTGCTCGAAGTCCGCGCCAGCTGAATCTGTGTCACCTGAAGGAGTCCCTGCCATGTCGCTGAGCCGTCGCCGCTTCCTCCAGGGCACGGGCGCCGGTGTCGCCGGCACCGCGTTGGTCGGCGGCCTCGCCGCCGCCGGTGCGCGGGCCGACACCGTCACCGCGCCCGAGGTTCCGCAGTCGTACCCGTTCCACGGGCCGCGCCAGGCCGGCGTCGACAGCCCGCCGCAGCGGTTCGGCACCTTCGCGGCATTCGACGCGACGGCAGCCAACCGGGCCGCGTTGACCGACATGTTCAAGGCACTGACCGACCGGGCCCGCTTCCTCACCGCCGGCGGCACCCCGCCCGACCTCGGCGTCGGCGCGCCGCCGTCGGACAGTGCCGTGCTCGGTCCGATCGTGCCGGCCGACGGCCTCACCGTCACGGTCTCCGTCGGCGCCTCGCTGTTCGACTCCCGCTACGGCCTGACGAAGCCCGCCGGTCTCTCCGCCATGCCCACCTTCCCGGACGATGTGCTGGATCCCGCCTGGTGCCACGGGGATCTCATGCTGCAGATCTGCGCCAACAACATCGACACCGTGCACCACGCGCTGCGGGACCTCACCCGCCACACCCGTGACGGCATGCAGCCCCGCTACCGCCTCGACGGCTTCGGCTCACCCCCGCGTCCGGCCGGCACACCCCGGAACCTGTTGGGGTTCAAGGACGGCATCTCCCAGCCCACCGCCGAGGTCGTGTGGCGGCCCGACGGCAGCTCCTTCCAGGTCGTGCGGTTCATCCGGATGCTGGTCGAGTTCTGGGACCGTGTCTCGATCTCCGAGCAGGAGCGCATGTTCGGCCGCCGCCGCGACAGCGGCGCCCCGCTCGACGGCAGCGTCGAGACCGACATCCCCGACTACGCCAAGGATCCGGACGGCAAGGTCATTCCCCTCGACTCCCACATCCGCCTGGCCAACCCCCGCACCCCGAAGGCCGAGTCCAGCCGCATTCTCCGCCGTCCCTTCAACTACGACCGCGGCTTCCAGCCCAACGGCGCCATCGACGCCGGCCTCCTGTTCTGCAGCTACCAGCAGGACATCGCCCGGCAGTTCGAGACCGTGCAGAACCGCCTCGCCGGCGAGCCCCTGACCGACTACGTCACCCCCTTCGGCGGCGGCTACTTCTACGTCCTGCCCGGCGTCCACGACAACACCGATCACTACGCCCGCGCCCTGCTGACGTGAGAGCTGGTTTGACGGGCGCAGGCTCCGCGTCGTGGGAGGCAGTTGAGGGTGATTTCGTAAGAGCGACGCGGGCGGCCCGGGTGGTGTGTGGTGCGGCACCCGGGCCAGCCGCGTCGTCAGAGGGAAGAGGCTTCGCTGACCCGGTCGTGGGAACTGATCAGCGAGGCGAGGGCGGCCAGGACCTCGGACTGGTGGTCGCGGAGGTAGAAGTGGCCGCCGGTGAAGACCTGATGGTGCTGGAGGTTGTGAGTGTCACTCAGTTCACGCCAGCCGTCGGCCTGGAGGGTGGTGACCTCGGGGTCGGCGTCGCCGTGGAAGACGGCGAAGGGGGTGCGGACGGGCGGAGGAGAGGTGGGGTGGTAGGTCTCGATGAGCTCGTAGTCGGCCCGCACCATGGGGAGCAGGACCTCCAGGAGCTCGGGACTGTCGAGGACCACGGGACTGGTGGCGGCCTCACGGCGGAGCTCGGCGACTAGGGCGTCGTCGTCGACGAGGTGGAAGGTCTTGCGGGGACGGCGATGGGGCGGGGGCGAGCCGGAGACGACGAGCAGCTGCGGCTGGAGGTCGGCCCGCTCGCATCGGAGGGCGACCTCGTAGGCGAGGGAGGCGCCGAGGCTGTGCCCGAACAGCACGACGGGGCGTGAGAACAGCGGTTCGAGCGCGGGGGCGATGGCGTCGGCGAGGTCGGCCATGACCCGGAGGGTGGGCTCGGCGATGCGATCCTCCCGGCCGGGGTACTGCGCGACGTGCGTTTCGATCTGCGCGGGCAGGCCCTCGCCCCAACCCCGGTAGAAGCTGGCCGAGCCGCCGGCGTGAGGCATGCAGACGAGGTTGACCGACGCCTCCGGCCGCCTCAACAGGGTGCGTATCCACCGATCGGCCATGTCACCCACCCATCTCGTGGTCGATGAGATCGAGCAGCTGTTTCGGACCACGCAACAGCTCCCAGTGATCGCCGTCCAGGGTGTGGAAACTGGCCTGCACGCAACGATCCCAGCCCGGCGGCACCTGCTCGGCCGGCACGACCTCGTCCTTGGTCCAGCCGATGACGCAGACGGGGGCGCTGGTCCTGGCGGTGTCCTCGTAGCGGTACCGCCGCTGCACCTCGAGATCGGCCAGCATGGTCTCGGCGGCGATCTCGGCCAGCTCGGGGTCGATGGACCGCCCCATCGCGGCACACAGCGCCGTGATCTCCGCGACGAGGTCCACAGTGGACAGGTCGACGAAGTTGAGCGGCCCGTAGAGGCCCTGGTCCGGGGCGCCCCACGAGGAGGCGAACAGCCTGTGCGGCAACGGAAGTCCGCGCTTCTCCAGCTCGCCCGCGGTCTGCAACAGGTACGGCACCGCGCCGCAGTGGCCGAGCAGGCCGTACGGGCGGTCGGGCGTCAGCACCTCGGCCAGGGCGTCAGACAGCTGCTCGGCGTATTCCTGGTGACTGGCCGGAACGGGCTGGTGCAGGCGGTTCTCCCGGCCGGGCGGCTGCACGGGGCAGAACCAACCGCCGCCGATCTGCATCGGCCACTCGGCGAAGGACGACGCGCCGACGCCGGCGTAGGGCAGCCCGAAGACGATGAAGTCGCCGTCCGGCGGCGGCTGTCGGATGAACCACTTGTTCATGCCGCCGGCTCCACGTCGAAGGCGACCTCCATGCGGGTCATGCCGTTGATCCAGTTCGACACGATCTGCGTGGGCTCCGCGGTCAACGCGAAGCCGCGGACACGACGGGCCAGGATGGAGAACACGATCGACAGGGCGGCCTTGGACACCTGCGCGCCGATGCAGTAGTGCGGCCCGACGCCGAACCCGAGGTGGGTGCTGGGCGTGCGGTCCAGCCGGAACTCGAACGGGTCGGACCAGATCGTGGCGTCCCGGTTGGCCGAGCCGACCCAGCCGCACATCCAGTCGCCCTCGGCGATCGCCACGCCGCCCATCTCGGTGTCCATGGACGCCCGACGGAGCAAGTGGTTGGTCGGCGAGGTCCACCGCGTGCCCTCGTTGACGAGATCCGGCACCAGGGTGGAGTCGGCCCGCACGGAGTCCCAGACGGCCTGGCGGTCGGTCAGCGCCACGATGGTCTGGCTGGCCACGTACGGCGTGGTGGCGTGCGCGCCCATCATCAGGCTGTAGCAGTTCAGCGCCACCTGCTCGTCGGTGAGCCGCTGGCCCTCCAGCTGGAGCTCGGTCAGCGCGGTCATCACGTCATCCCCGGGATCGTCCCGGCGCAGCTTGATCGCGGCCTCGAACAGCTCCAGCATCTGGATGTGGGCCTGCGTGGACGCGACGTGCGCGTCGATGCCGCCGTTGAGCGTGGGCTCGTCCGGCGTCACGCTGACCGCCGTCCAGTGGGCGATCTCGTCGCTCATCTCCTCCGGGATGCCCATCATCGGCGCGAGCATGGCCATCGGCATCTTGTGCATGACGCCGACGAACTCGCCGCCGCCCTCGGCCAGCAGCGGCTCCAGCAGCGCGCCGATCCGGGACTCCATCTCCGCCCCGCAGCGGCGGATCACCTCGCGGCTCAGCTTGCGCAGCACGGGATTGCGCAGCTGGCCATGGTACGGCGGGTCGGTGACCGTCATGGTCTGGCCGCGGGCCAGGTCGCCGATGCCGACCGAGGCGAGGATCGTGCCGTACTCGGAGGAGAACGTCTCGTGGTCCTTGAGCAGCCGCTCGCAGTCGTCGTACCGCGTGACCGACCAGAACGGCGTGCCGTTGGGCGCGTGCTGCAACAGCACCGGCTGCTCGTGCCGCAGCGTCTGCCACAGCGGGTGCTGGCAGCCTTCCTTGTACCGCAACGGGTCGTACATGTCGACGTCGTCGAGCGGCACGCGGACGTCGGGCCCGGGGGTGCTGATCTTCATCTCGTGTCTCCGACCCGGTCATCCGTGAGGCTCTCGATCGTCTTGGCCAGACCGCCGATGGTCTCCTGGCCGATGAACTGCCGTGCGGTCAGCTTGATTCCCACCGCCCGCAGGCTTTCCAGGGCACGGATGCTGCGCAGCGAGTCGCCGCCGAGCGCGAAGAAGCTGTCGTCCATGCTGACCTCGTCCAGTGACAGCACGTCGGCGATCACCTGCGCCACCAAGCGTTCCGTGTCGGTCTGCGGCGCGACCGGCTCGTCGAGGCCCATGTCACGCCGGGACTTCCACGGCGGCGGCAGGGCCTTGCGGTTGACCTTTCCGTTCTGGTCAAGGGGAAGCTTGTCCAGCAGCAGGTAGTTGGACGGGGCCAGGTAGGCGGGCAGCCGCTCGGCCATCCAGGAGCGCAGCCCGGTCGCGGTCAGGATCGCCGTGCCGGCGGGCGCGGCGTAGGCGACCATGCGCTTGTCGACCTCGTTGTCCCCCACCACAAGCACAGCGGCGGCGCTGACCGAGGGGTGCGCGTTCAGGGCCACCTCGACCTCGCCGAGCTCCACCCGGTAGCCGCGGATCTTGACCTGCCGGTCGGCCCGGCCCACGAACTCGACCTCGCCGTTGGGCAGCAGCCGGCCGAGATCGCCGGTGCGGTACATGCGCGCGCCCGGCACCTCCGAGTACGGATCGGGCAGGAAGCGCTCGGCGGTCAGCCCGGGACGGCGGTGGTAGCAGCGGGCCAGTCCGGCGCCGCCCAGGTGGATCTCGCCGACCTCACCCACCGGCAGCTGGTCGAGTTCGGCGTTCAGCACGCGCACGATCTTGTTCTGCAGCCCGCCACCCAGCGGCATGCGCTCGTAGTCGGCGTCGGGGTCCACCGCGTGCAGAGTCGCGAACACGGTGGTCTCGGTCGGGCCGTAGCAGGCGTAGACGGTGTTGCGGATGACCTTGGCCGCGGCCTGGACGTGTTGCGGGGAAAGGACATCGCCGCCGGTCAGCAGCACGCCGACGCTGGCGAACATGTCCACGTCGTGGTCGACGAGCAGGTGGAACAGGCCCGAGGTGATGAACATCCAGTCGGGCCGGGTCGCGCGCAGGGCATCGCCGAGCTCGCTGACGGAGACCTGCTGCGGGCTCAGGGCCGCGACGCGGCCGCCACGGCCTAGCGCGCACCAGATCTCGAACGTCGAGGCGTCGAACGCGGTGGGCGCGAGGTGGGCCACGACCTCGCCGCGGCCGACGCGTAACCGCGGGTCGGCCTGCACGAGGTCGAGCACGTCGGCGTGGGTGATCGCGACGCCCTTGGGCACGCCGGTCGAGCCGGAGGTGTAGATGATGTAGGCCAGGTTGCCGGGATCCACCTCGACGTCGAGGTTGGCGGCGTCCGTGCCATCGCCGAGAGCGACGAACTCCACCCCGGCGGGCAGGTCCAGCTCGGCCGTCGAGCCGACGACCACCGTCGCACCGGAGTCAGCCAGCATGAAGGCCCGACGCTCGGCCGGGTACTCGGGATCGAGCGGCACGTAGGCGCCGCCGGCCTTGAGCACGGCGAGCACCGCCACCACGAACTCGATCGACCGGGGCACGGCGACGGCCACCCGGGTCTCGACGCCGACCCCGCGGTCGGCCAGGCGGCGGGCCAGGCCGTTGGCCCGGGCGTTCAGCTCGCCGTAGCTGAGGGACGCCTCGCCCGCGGTGACGGCGACCGCGTCCGGGCAGTCCGCGGCCTCCCTTTCCACCACACGATGTAACACATTGTTCACGGGCGTTCCGGTGTTCTGCGGCCCGATGTCCGTCCACACCTCGTCGACGTGGGCAAGGCACTCCGAACGGGTGCCGGCAATGCCCGCTTCATGCCACCCCGACGGCAGCGGACGTTCGGCCGGCCAGATGGAAAACTGCTGCCCATCATTGCGAACAACGCTCAATTTTTCGTTCTCATCCGCCACGGGCGCTCCAAGGATTGGACAGGAGTGGGCGAGGGCATAGACGCACGCGAATCCCCCAAAGACGAGTCGATCGTACGGGACACGGCCCGCCGCGGCACAAGAGGTTTACCGGCCGCCCCCTTGCGCTGTCCGGACGCAGAAGCGTTCGACCGAAACCAGGTATTAAATCCGCCCCAAAGGGCGCATCTAGGTCCGCGAGAACCGCGCCGGCAATCCAACTCGTCATGCTATGGTCCGACATACGCGCGGACGGCCCGATCACACGCGCATGCGTGCGGCAGGATTCCCGAATGGAGTAGCGATGCCGGATCAGTCTTGCCCAAAAGGGCTGCCATTGTCGTTCGCACAGGAGCAGTTGTGGTTTCTCGACCTGCTGTCTCCCGGGGAGACCGGCTACAACGTCCAGATGAACTACCGGCTGCGCGGCCCGCTCGACGAGGCGGCGCTGCGCCGGTCGCTGACCTGGCTGGTCGCCCGGCACGAGGTCCTGCGCGCCACCTTCCGGGAGGCCGACGGCACGCCGTTCCAGGTCATCGAGCCGCCGGCCGAGGTGGAGCTGACGGTGGTCGACCGCACCGGGCTGACGCCCGAGGAGCGCGCGGCGACCGTGCGGGCGGACCTGGGCGCCGTCGCCGGCACCCCGTTCGACCTGGCCGCCGGCCCGCTGCACCGGTTCACGCTGGTCCGGCTGGCCGATGACGATCACGGGCTTGGCCTGGGCTTTCACCACATCGTCGTGGACGGCTGGTCGGTCGGCATCATCGGCGGCGAGCTGGCCGCGGCCTACGAGAGCTTCCGCACCGGTGCCGAGCCCGACCTGCCCGCACCCGCCCTGACCTATCGGGATTTCGTCGCCGACCAGCGGGAACGCGGCGCACAGGAGGCTCGGGAGCTGGACTTCTGGGCCGAGCGCCTGGCCGGTCTGCCGGAGTTGAGCCTGCCGACCGACCGGCCGCGCACCCCCGCGTCGGGCCTCGTCGCGGGCGACGTCGTGCGCGACCACGCCGCGGATTTCCATCGTGACCTGCGGCTTTTCGCCGAGCAGCACGACACGTCGCTGTTCATCGTGCTGGCCGCCGCCGTCGCGGTGGTGCTGGGCCGGCACACCGGGCTCCGCGACATCGCGATCGGCGTGCCGATGCTCGGCCGCACCGACCCGGATCTCGAAGACGTGGTCGGCATGTTCATCAACATGGTCGTGCTGCGCGTCGATCTCGGCGACGACCTGCGGTTCGACGAGCTGCTGGCCCGGGTCGCCGACGCCTCGCTCGACCTGTACGACCACCAGGAAGTGCCGTTCGAGCAGGTGGTGGACCGGGTCCGGCCGTCACGCGAGGCCGGGCGAAACCCGCTGTTCCAGGTGTCGCTCCAGGTGCTCGGCGCGGCCAACTCGCCCAGCGCGTTCGCACTTCCGGGGCTGGCGGTCGAATGGCTCGAACCGGTCACGACCAGCGCCACCTTCGACCTGAACATCAACTACTTCGAGCTGTCGGACGGCATGCGCGTGCACCTGTCGTACCCGGCCGACGTGTTCGACCGGTGGCGGGTCGACTCCTTCCTCAGACACGTCGACCAGGTGCTGCGCTCGGTGCTGAAGGATTCCCGGCAACCCGTCTCGGGCATGGGAATTCTCACCGACGCCGAGTTGGACCGGGTGTTGTCCGCAAGCGACGAAAGGGCATACGTCGTGGATCCCGAGGGCAACCTACTGCCCCGTGGAGTGCCGGGCGAACTGCTGCTCGGCGGTGCCGAGGAATGGATCCGCCACGTGCTTGACAAGGCCGAACTGGCGCCGGCGAACTTCGTGGCCGACCCGTTCCGGGAAAACGCCGCCGTCTATCGTGGTGGCGATCGGGCAATCTGGTCATCCGATTGGGAGTTGGCCGTGATTCACGAAACGGAAACACCCGAAACGACCCCGACACAGACCGCACCGGTGGCCGCTGTCGCCGAAGCGACGACGCCGACCGAAACGGCGCTGGTCGAGATCTTCGAGACGGTTCTCGGCGGACGGCAGATCGACCTCGAGGCGAATTTCTTCGAACTCGGCGGCAATTCGCTGGACGCCAGCCGCGTGATCAGCCGAATCAAGAAGACCTTCGGCGTGAAGGCGAGTGTTCGGCTGCTGTACGGGGACAACACGGTGCGCGCGATCGCCGGCGCGGTCGACGAGCTGAAGGCCTAGTCATGCGGCCGCCGCCGGCATCTCCCGCAGTCGCGTGATCGAGGACAGGGCGACCGCCACGATCATCGCGACCGAGCCGGCGGCGAACAGCCAGAGCGCGGTGCGGACGCCGAGCTGCTCGCCGAGCAGTCCGGCGGCCGCCGTGCCGAGGGCGGCCCCGGCGTAGAGCAGGGTCCGCATGGCGGCGTTCATCCGGCCCAGCAACGCATGCGGTGTGACGATCTGCCGCAGGCTGCTGACCACCACGTTGGCCACCGAAACACCCAGGTAGGCCAGGAAGTACGCCACGAAGAACACGCCGAGCGCGACCGGCCGCGGCCCGCCGGCGACGGGCACCAGGAGCAGGCCGAGGAAAGTCGTCGACATGAAGACGGCATAGGTCCGGCCCACGCCGAGCCGGCGCAGCACCTTTCCGGACACCGACGCGCCGATGACCCCGCCGACCGCGCCGATCGACAGCACCAGGCCGATCAGTCCAGGCGGCAGGCCGTTGTCGTGCAAGGCATACAGCAGGTAGAGGGTGTTCGTCGCGTTGGAAAGGAAGTTGCACAGGCCCCCGAACAGCGCGATCTGCCACAGGTATCGATTGCCGACGACCCAGCGGAGGCCCTCGCCCAGCTCCGACAGCAGCCGCCGCGGCGCGCCGTCCTTGGGCTCCGGCTTGGGTTCCCGGGTCTTGATCAGCAGCAGCGACACGACCGAGGCCAGGTAGGACACCGCGTCCACGGCCATGGCAATCGGGGCCGTCAGCGCGGTGACCAGCACGCCGCCCAGTCCCGGCCCGGCGGCTGTTGCGGCGGCCGAGGTGGCGCCGAGTTTGCCGTTGGCATCGACGAGGAAGTCGCGGTCCCGCACCAGGGTCGGCACGTACGACATCCAGCCGACGTCGAACAGCACCGACGCGGTCCCGACCGCCGCGGTGATCAGCACCAGCGGCACGAACTCCAGCCGGCCCAACGCGGCCAGCAACGGCACCAGTCCGATGAGGACCATTCGGATCACATTGGACGCGATCATCATCGGGCGGTGCCGGCTCCGGTCCACCCATACCCCAAAGGGCAGCGCGAACAGCACGTAAGGGAACCATGTCACGAAGCCCAGCAGGCCGAGCTGGCTCGGGCCGGCCGCGAACGCCGTCACCGCGGTCAACGGCAGCGCCAGCGTGGTGACCTGCGAGCCGAACAGGGACACCGTCTCGCCGAACCAGAACTTGAGGAAGTCGGTGTTGCGCCACAACGCCGAGCGGCGGGGCGCCGCCCTGTCCAGGCCGGTCATCGGGTCACCGCGCCGGCCCGGTCGAGGCTCTCTCCCACCAGGCGGCTCAGCTCGACCAGGCTCGTTCCCGTCCAGATCGAGTGATGGTCCCCGTCGACCACGTGTTTTTCCACGTCAGCGGCAAAAAGCTCCCACCGCATCGCGTCGGCGCTCGACTCCGCGGCCCGGATCGACACCACCGGGCCGCCTTCGTACCGACAGCCCTCGTACTCGCACACGGCCTGCATGTGCGCCCGGTAGACGGCATAACGGTCGAGCAGGTACTCGGCGTCGATCTCCTCCGGCAGCAGTCCGGACCGCTCCACCGCGGCGAAAGCGCTCTCCGCGGTGTCACCATGGGCAACGTCCTCGACGCGGGCCCAGTCCATGCCACCGGCCGTGACCAGGTCGTACAGGAAGGAGTGGAACAGGACGGGCTCGGCCGGCAGTTCGGACCGTTGCGGCGTAACGGAATCCACGATGACCACCAGCGGCACCCCGGCTCCTTCGGACACCAGGCGCCGCGCCATCTCCAGCGCCACCACGCCGCCCATCGACCAGCCCAGCAGGTGGTACGGGCCGTCGCTGTTGGCGCGCAAGGCATCGATGTACTCGCTGGCCAGATCGGGCAGCGAGGTCATCGGCGTTCGCTCGTTGTCGCACCCCGGCGCCTCGAATCCGTACACCGGCTGCTGCGGATCCAGCAGCCGGACGAGTCCGTTGTACGCGTAGGGCGAGCCCGACACGGCCGGCACGCAGTACAGCGGCGGCCTCGTCCCGTTGGGCCTGATCGCCACGAGCGCGCCAGCCCAGCCCGCGTCGGCGGACAGCCGCATCCGAACCCCCAGTCACGGCCGACACCCCAGTCAGCGACTACCGGTTATTTAACAGGCCGCACTACGTCAACAACACCCTTGACTCCCTCCTCCGCCCTTTCGCACCACCGGCCACTGCGCCCATCGGCACAGCCGGGGTACAAGATCACCCTTCCAGGGCCTTGGCCCCGTAGACCTCCAGGCAGTGCAGGGCGAGTTCCAGGTACACGCGCCGCTCGTGCACCGAATGGCCCAGCAGCTGCTCAGCCTGCTGGATTCGGTAGCGGACGGTGTTGCGGTGCAGGCTGAGCTCCTTGCCTGCCAGGTCCGCACTGCCACCGGTCGCGAGGTAGCGGTGGACCGTGCGCCGCAGGCGGGCCGTGGCCTCGTCGGGCGCGGCCAGGCCGCCCAGCTCCCGTGCGACCAGCACGCGCAGCGCCGCCATCCCGCCGATCCCGCCGGCCAGGCAGGCCAGTTCCACGTCGGCATACCAGGTGACCGGGGCGTCGCCCTCCCCCGCCAACGCCACCGACTGCGCCGCGAGCGCCTCCCGGTGGCTGCTCCGGAAGCCCGCCAGACCGGGCGCCGGGCTTCCCACGGCGGCACGGATGCCCGGGCGCAGGGTGACCGACGCCAGCGCCTCCGGGGCGGGCGTCGTCGGCGTGGCTGCCCAGCACCAGGCTCCCCTTGCCCCGCTGGCGATGTTGAGCGGATGGGTGCATCCGAGCGCCGCGCCCAGCGCCGACATGGAGCCTTCCAACGCCCGTACGACATCGGAGCCGTCCGCTGCCCACAGCACGAAGGCCGTGTGGTGCTGGCGCAGCGGATGGCCGAGCAGTTCACCCATGGCGTCGAGGTCGACGTCGTCGCCGTGCAGGATCGCGTGCACGGCGTCCGCGCGCTGCGCCAGGGCCCCGCGCCGCCACAGCTCCCGCTCCTCGGCGTAGGCGGCCACCAGCTCCTCCACCGACCCATCGATCCACCGGCTGACCCGGTCCCAGAACCGCACCAGCACCGCCGAGCGCAGGTCGCCGTCGGTGATGCCCTCCTGCACCGTCTCCGTCACGTACGACCACACGGCCCGCTGCGCCACCCGGTACGTCTTCAGCAGCACGGTCAGGCCGAGCCCGCGCCGGGCGATGGTGCGGGCCAGGTCGAAGGCCTCGTCCGGCGGGCGCACCCGGAAGTCCTCGCGGGTCACGGCGGCGAGGAAGGCCCGCCAGTGCGCTGCCGTGCTGGTGTGCAGGTCGCGGTCCAGATCCCCGCCCTCGGCGTACTCGGGGACCTCCGCGACGATCTCGTGGTCGGTCATCGCCGCCAGCCGGGCCAGCTCCGCGGGGGCCGAGGCCTGCTCCGCGTAGCCGGCGATCCAGGCCGCCGCTTCCGATCGCATCTCCGCTTTGTACCGCCGCACAACGCCGCCGGCAAACATTGGACCCGCCGACCGTGCCCCGGCCGGTCGCGCGGCCGATGCTGGGTGCGACCACACGACGGCCGATCGGGAGGCAGCGTTGTCCACTCGAGAATCGTTCGACTACGTGATCGTCGGCGCGGGCAGCGCCGGCTGCGTGCTGGCCGACCGCCTGTCACGGGACCCGGCGGTCTCGGTGCTGCTGCTGGAGGCCGGCCCGCCCGACGACGCCGACGAGATCAAGATCCCGGCCGCCTTCGCCGGGCTGTTCCGGACCCGCTGGGACTGGAACTACGAGACCTCGCCCCAGAAACACCTCGGCGGGAGGCGGGCGTTGTGGCCGCGGATGAAGGCCTACGGCGGCTGCTCGTCGATGAACGCGATGATCTACATGCGCGGCAACCGCGCCGACTATGACGGCTGGCGGCGCGACTTCGGCGCGGTCGGCTGGGGCTACGACGACGTGCTGCCCTACTTCGTCCGCGCCGAGACCAACAGCCGCCACGGCGCGCCGTTCCACGGCACCACCGGCCCCCTGCACGTCGAGGACCGCCGCTACACCCACGAGCTGACCGACGCGTGGGTCGCGGCCGCGGTCGCCAGCGGGATGCCCGCCAACGACGACGTCAACGGCGCGAACCAGCTCGGCGCCGGCCTGTACCAGGTGACCTGCCACCGTGGGCAACGCTGGTCCACCGCCGACGGCTACCTGCGGCCCTCGATGACCCGACCGAACCTCACGGTCCGCCCCGGCGCGTTCGTCACGCGCGTGCTGCTGGCGGGCCCACGCGCGGTCGGCGTCGAGTACACCACCGACGGCCGGACCCAGCAGGTGTTCGCCGACGGCGAGGTGCTGCTGTCCGGCGGCGCGATCAACTCGCCGCAGCTGCTGATGCTCTCGGGCATCGGCCCGGCCGCGCACCTGCGGGAGTTCGGCATCGACGTGGTGGCCGACCTGCCCGGCGTCGGCGAGAACCTGCACGACCACCCGGCCACTCCAATTCTCTGGCACACCAGGGGAACCACCGACATCGCCATCGACCACGTCAGCCCGCGCCGGCTCGTGCAGCAGCAGGTGCTCGGCACCGGCCCGCTGACCTCCAACATCGGCGAGGGCGGCGGGTTCCTCTGCACGCGCGACGGCCTGAGCGCGCCGGACATGCAGTTCCACGTTGCCCCCACGGGGTTCTACGACAACGGCCTGCGCGAGCCGGTCGGCCGGATGTTCACCGCCGCCGCCACGCTGGTCGACGTGGCCAGCCGTGGCCGATTGCGGCTGCGCTCGGCCGACCCGCGCTGGAAGCCCGACCTCGACCCGGCCTACTTCGCCGAGCCCGCCGACACCGACGCGATGGTGGCCGGGCTGCGCCGGCTCACCGAGATCGCCCGGCAGGCCCCGCTGGCCCGCTACCTCGACGGCGCCTACCTTCCCTCCACTGTGGACGGTCTGAGCGACGAGGCCTGGCGTGAGCACATCGAATCCTGGACGCAGACGCTCTATCACCCGGTCGGCACCTGCGCCATGGGCACGGGCGAGCAGTCCGTCGTCGACCCGGAGCTGCGGGTGCGCGGTATCGAGGGCCTGCGCGTCGTGGACGCGTCCGTGATGCCCCGGATCGTGCGCGGCAACACGAACGCGCCGACCGTGATGATCGCGGAGAAGGCCGCCGACCTGATCCGCGACCGCAAGCCCGCCACCGTTTCCGCCGCCGAGGAGGCCGTCAAGTGACCACGATCCAGCCCGCGCGCGCCGGTGAGTTCGCGGTGCACGACCCCGGCAGCGGCGACCTCGTCGGCCAGTACCCGGTCCACACCGCGGCTCAGGTCCGTGACACCGTCGAACGCGCCCGTATAGCGGGGGCGTGGTGGGCGGGCCTGTCGTACCAGGCGCGCGGCCAGCGGCTCGACCGCTTCCGCGGCGTGCTGGCCCGACGGGCCGCGCAGTTGGCCGGGGTGATCCACGACGAGACCGGCAAGCCGCATTCCGACGCCATGCTGGAGATCGCGCTGACGCTGGACCACCTGGCGTGGGCGGCGAAGAACGCGCCGAAGGTGCTGGGACCGCGTCGGGCCCGGACCGGGCTGATGATGGCCAACCACGTGGCCACGGTGGGCTACAAGCCGTACGGCGTCGTCGGTGTGATCGGGCCGTGGAACTACCCGGTGTTCACCCCGTTGGGCTCGATCGCCTACGCGCTGGCCGCTGGCAATGCCGTGGTGTTCAAGCCCAGCGAGCTGACCCCGGGCACCGGTGCCTGGCTGGTGGAGGCGTTCGCCCAGGTGGTCCCCGAGCACCCAGTGCTCCAGCTGGTGACCGGCGATGGCTCGACCGGCGCGGCGCTGTGCGGGGCCGGCGTGGACAAGATCGCGTTCACCGGCTCGACCGCGACGGCCAAGAAGGTGATGGCGGCCTGCGCGCCGACGCTCACCCCGCTGGTGGCCGAGTGCGGAGGCAAGGACGCTGTGCTCGTCGACGCGGACGCCGACCTGGACGCGGCGGCCGATGCCGCCGCCTGGGCCGGCATGGCCAACGCCGGGCAGTCCTGCATCGGCGCCGAGCGGGTCTACGTACACGAGCGGGTCTACGAGAGCTTCCTGAGCAAACTCGTCGCCATCGCCGGGAAAGCGCGCGCGGGCAGCGATCCCGGCGCGCAGCTCGGGCCGATCACGCTCGACCGGCAGGTGGAGATCATCCGGCGCCACATCGACACCGCGGTCGCTGCCGGCGGGCGCGTGGTGCTCGGCGGGTCCGACACGATCTCCGGCAACGTCGTGCAGCCGACGATCCTGGTCGACGTGCCCGAGGATGCCCCGGCGGTCACCGAGGAGACGTTCGGGCCGACGCTGACCGTCACGTCGGTGCGGGACATGGACGAGGCGGTAGAGCTGGCCAACGCCACCGGTTACGGCCTGGGGGCGACGGTGTTCAGCCGGCGTGGCAAGCAGCTGGCCGGGCTGCTGCGGTGCGGAATGGTCGCGCTGGACTCGGTGTTCTCCTACCCGCGGATCCCATCGCTGCCGTTCGGCGGGTGCGGCGACTCCGGCTTCGGCCGGATCCACGGGCCGGACGGGCTGCGCGAGTTCGCCTACGCGCAGTCGGTCGCGCGGCAACGCTTCACCGCGCCGCTGGCCCTGACGACGTTCGCCCGCACGCCCAAGACCGATGCGTTGGTGGCCAAGGTGATGACGCTGCTGCACGGCCGACACTGAACAGAAACGAGTGGCAGGCAGGGAATTCCCTGCCTGCCACTCCCTCCGCTGACCCCCTTTATGCAGGGAAGGACGCCTTACCCGTGTTGAACGAGGGTAAGGCGTCCTTCCCT
>NZ_JBFBAM010000076.1:0-29900 GCF_040682195.1 Kutzneria sp. NPDC051319
CCGGCCTGGGGGCCTGAAACCAAGATCGAATCATATGTTTCCCCAGGTGAGGCTCATGCGCTGTGCAGATGTACGACAACTGCAACAACCAGGGCCAGGACGCCAAGAAGCGCTACACCGCCATGCGCGACGCGCTGGCCGCCACCGGCCGGCCGATCCTGTACTCGATCTGCGAGTGGGGCCAGAACCAGCCGTGGACCTGGGCCGCGCCGGTCGGCAACTCCTGGCGCACCACCGGTGACATCAACGACTCGTACTCGAAGATGCTGTCCATCTACAAGGCCAACATCAAGCTCGGCAAGTACGCCGGGCCCGGGCACTGGAACGACCCCGACATGCTCGAGGTCGGCAACGGCAAGATGTCCGACACCGAGTACCGCAGCCACTTCACGCTGTGGGCCATGATGGCCGCCCCGCTGCTCATCGGCTCGGACATCCGCAAGGCCTCCTCCGCCACCCTCACCATCCTGCGCAACGCCGACGTCGTCGCCCTCGACCAGGACACCAAAGGCGTGCAGGGCAACGAGATCTCCTCGTCCAACGGCCTCCACGTGATCCGCAAGCCCCTGGCCAACGGCGACACCGCCGTCGCCCTGTTCAACGAGACCGACAAGACCGCCAAGATCTCCACCACGCTGTCGGCCATCGGCGCCCCCGCCGGCACCCGCACCCTCACCGACCTCTGGTCCAAGGCCAAGTCGACGACCACCGGCACCATCAGCGCGTCCGTCCCGGCCCACGGCACAGTCGTCTACCGCGTGCGGTGATGTGTTTGTTGGCGCCGCCTTCGGCGTCGCGGCGAGGCCGCTCGTGACCGGTCTGTGCTTTTGCCGCGCGTTCCGCGCGGGGCGAGGCCGCTCGTGACCGGTGCCTCGCCCTTGCTGGATTTAGACCGCCGCGTCGGCTCGATGGTGGGTTGCGTCGGGTGGCGGCGGTCGAAATCCAGCAACCGTGCGAAGCACCGGCGCGGCCTCGCGGCCGCATCTGCTTGACAAACTGAAAAGGCGTGTTCCTGGGGGTGGAAACCCAGGAACACGCCCCTTTTTTCGCCGTGTTCACTCGGCCGACCCGGTGGCGTTCTGTCCCACCCCGGACAGGATCGACGGCGCTGCCAGGTTCGTGTGCCACGGTGTGGTCATGCGGACACGTGCGGTGATCTGGCGCCTCCTGACCGGGGTCGCGCTGGTGGTGGTCGGCCTCGTGGCCGGCTCGGTCGCCTCGAACGCTGGGGCGGCGCAACAGGTGACGGCCGACGACGGTGCGACGGTCGTCGATCAGACCATGGTCGGCCCGAGGACACTGGATCTGACGATCCAGTCGCCCGCGCTGGGGCGTACCGCGAGGGCCCGGCTGCTGTTGCCGCCGGACTGGGACGCCCGGCCGAACACCCGATGGCCCGTGCTGTACCTGCTGCACGGGTGCTGCGACGACTACACGTCCTGGACCCGCCAGACCGATGTCGCGGCGCTCACCGCCGGCACGGACGTGCTGGTCGTGATGCCCGAGGCCGGACCGGACGGCTACTACTCGAACTGGCTGAGCGGACCGGCCTGGGAGACCTTCCACACCGTCGAGTTGCGCCAGCTGCTGGAACGCGGCTACCGGGCCGGGCAGCGTCGAGCCATCGCCGGCCTGTCGATGGGCGGGCTGGGCGCGTTCGACTATTCGGCCCGCCATCCCGGGATGTTCCAGGCGGCCGCCTCCTACAGCGGGGCGCTGGACACCCTGCTGTCCCAGGAGGCGATCACCCAGGTCACCTCGGTCGTGACGAGCAACGGTCATGATCCCAACGCCCTGTGGGGCGACCCGGTGAAGCAGCGGATCGTGTGGGCCGCGCACAATCCGGTCGATCTGGCCTTCGCGCTGCGCGGCACCAAGCTGTTCATCGCCTCCGGCAACGGGCAGCCGGGCCCGCTGGACCCGCCCGGGACGGGGTTCAACCAGAGCGAGGCCCTGCACGGCGCGGAGACGTCCGCGCTGATCGACCGGTTACGGCTACTGCACATCCCGGCCACGCTCGACATGTACGGGCCCGGCACGCACAGCTGGCCGTACTGGCAGCGGGAGCTGCACGTGTCGTTCCCGATGCTGATGTCCGCGATCGGGGTGACGCCCATGACCTGATGCCGTCCGAAGTGGACGATGGCACGAGTACCGCAAAAGCGCGGGACCCGGTCGTCGGTTGCTGGTAGGACAGCACTTGTGGTGATGCGCAGTGTCGAGGACCTGATTCGCGCCGAAGACGCGGGACGGCGGCTCAAGTACGTGTGGTTCTGGGGCCACGAGCCGCGTCGTGACGGCCGGATCGGCGCCTCGTGCCTGAGCCAGTGGTGGCCGGCCGAGTTCACCGTCGACGACCTGGTGTTCCCGACCGCCGAGCACTTCATGATGCACCGCAAGGCACTGCTGTTCGGCGACGGGGAGACGGCGGCGCGGATCCTGCGCGCCCGGCACCCGAACGAGGCCAAGAACCTCGGCCGCGAGGTGCGCGGCTACGAGGACGAGGTCTGGGCCGCCCACCGCTTCGACATCGTCGTCGCCGGCAACCTGGCCAAGTTCGGACAGCACGCCCTGTTGGGCCGCTACCTGCTCGGCACCAGCGACCGCGTGCTGGTCGAGGCCTCGCCCCTGGACCCGATCTGGGGCATCGGCCTCGCCGCCGGCGACGAGCGCACCACGTCACCACGCACGTGGCTCGGCGCCAACCTGCTCGGGTTCGTGCTCATGGCCGTCCGCGAGCAGCTGGTCGGCGAGAGCCTCATCGGCGGTCGCGAGAAGCGTGACATCACCATCGTCGAGCACGACCCCACGTGGGCCCAGCGCTTCCGGACCGAGCGGTCGCGCATCCGCAAGGCCTTGGGGGACAACGCGATCCGCATCGACCACGTCGGCTCCACCGCCGTGCCCGGGCTGGCCGCCAAGCCCGTCGTCGACATCCAGGTCAGCGTCGCCGACGCCAATCGAGAGGAGACCTATCTGCCCCAACTCGAAGCCGCCGGCTACCACCTCCGGGTGCGCCAGCCCGACCACCGCATGGCCCGCACCGAGCAGCTCGACGTGCACGTCCACATCTGCCCGTCCGGCGGCAAGTGGGAACGCGACCACCTGCTGTTCGGCGACTGGCTCCGGGCCACCCCCGCCGACCGCGACGCCTACGAGAAGCTCAAGCGGGACCTCGCCACCCGCGACTGGTTCGACATGAACCAGTACGCCGAGGCCAAGGGCGGCCTGATCGACGAGATCCTCGGCCGGGCCCGCGAGTGGGCCGACCGCACCGGCTGGTCGGTCGACCACCCGCGCTGACCCCCGCGAGTCCCGCCCAGCGTCACACCGAAATACGCCTTCGCGCACATCCGAATGGCGCATGAGCGTCGTTGTTGCCTCCCAGAGGCACATCCGGACCGCCTGTGCCTCTGGGAGCGCGGGGAGGGGTGGGGACCGGTGGTGGGTCAGATGTCCGCGCGGGAGGCCAGGCCGGTCCACACCGCCGTCATGAGCAGGTCGGTGGCGCGCTCAGGGGTGACCTCGGGGCGGCGCTCGCACCACTGGGCCAGGCGCTCGCAGGAGCCGACGAGGATCTCGGCGGCGGCCTCGAGCTCCAGGGAGTCGGCGCCGGGCAGGGACAGGCCCATCCAGCCGATCATCAGGTCGGTCTGCTGACGGCGGATGGCCTCGATCTCCTCGACCGCGGACGGCACGGTCACCGCCGCCTCGTGGCGGAGCAGGCCGTAGGACTGGCGGCGCTCGGCGATGAAGCGGAAGAAGGCCAGCAGGCCGAGGCGCAGCATGCTCTCGGGGCTGTCGGCGCCGATGACGGCCTGCTCGGTGGCCTCGCGCAGCTCGGTGCGGGCCTTGTCGATGCAGCCGACGAGCAGGCCCTCCTTGGAGCCGAAGTACTCGTACAGCATGGGCTTGGACACACCGACCCGTTCGGCGATCTCGTCCATGGACGCGGCGAGGTAGCCGCGTTCGGCGAAGACCTCCTCGGCCACGGCCAGCATCTGGGCCTTGCGGGCCGCCCGGGGCATCCGCCTGCGTCGGCCGGTGTCGGCTGCGCTCGTCACGAGACCAGTCTACCCAAGGTAACCTACTCGTAGTAACCTACTGGCGAGTTAAGGTCGTGAGCAGGGTCTACGGAGGGAATTCGGACATGGGCGGGCAGGACACCAGCGTCGTCATCATCGGCACCGGGTTCTCCGGGCTCGGCATGGCCATCCAGCTCAAGCAGGCCGGCCGGCACGACTTCGTCATCCTGGAGAAGGCCGAGGACGTCGGCGGCACCTGGCGGGACAACACCTACCCGGGCTGCGCCTGCGACATCCCGTCGCACCTGTACTCCTTCTCGTACGAGCAGAACCCGGAGTGGAGCCGGCTCTACGCGGGCCAGCGGGAGATCTGGGACTACCTGCGGATCTGCGCCGACAAGCACAACCTGCGCGAGCACATCCGGTTCGGCGTGAAGGTCACCGGCGCCGCCTTCGATGACGACACCAAGCGCTGGACCGTGCGGACCGAGGGCGGCGACACCTACACCGCCGACGCCATGGTCGCCGGCATCGGCGCCCTGCACATCCCCTCCGTCCCCGACCTGCCCGGCATGGAGCGCTTCCAGGGCGAGAGCTTCCACTCGGCGCAGTGGAACCACGACTACGACCTCACCGGCAAGCGCGTCGCCGTCGTCGGCACCGGGGCCAGCGCCATCCAGTTCGTGCCGGAGATCGCCAAGCAGGTCGAGCGGCTCACCCTGTTCCAGCGCACGCCGGCGTGGGTCATGCCGAAGGCCGACCGTCCCGTCAGCAAGGTCGAGAAGACCTTCTTCCGCAACCTGCCCGCCACCCAGTGGCTGCGCCGCACCGCCCTGTTCTGGGCGCTGGACTCCCGGGCCCTGGCCTTCACCTTCAACCCGAAGCTGATGAACTTCGCCTCCCAGCCCGTGCGCAAGCAGATCAAGGAGCAGGTGCACGACCCGGAGCTGCGGCGCAAGCTGACGCCCGACTACACCATGGGCTGCAAGCGGGTGCTGATCTCCAACGACTACTACCCGACCTTCAACCGGCCCAACGTCGACCTGGTCACCGAGGGCATCACCGAGGTGCGGGAGCACTCCGTCGTCACCGCCGACGGGGTCGAGCACGAGGTCGACGCCATCATCTTCGGCACCGGCTTCCACGTCACCGACGCCTTCGACTACCTCGACATCAAGGGCCGCAACGGCGTCGACCTGACCAGCCAGTGGCGCGAGAAGGGGCTGGAAACCTATCTCGGCATCGGCGTCTCCGGCTTCCCCAACCTGTTCTTCCTGCTCGGCCCCAACACCGGACTCGGCCACAACTCGGTCGTTCTGATGATCGAGGCCCAGGCCCGCTACGTGTCGCAGTGCCTCCAGCTGCTCGCCAGCCACGACGTCACCGCGATGGACGTGCGCCCCGCCCCGCAGCGCAAGTTCAACCTGGAGATCCAGCGCAAGCTGCGCAAGGGCGTCTGGAGCGTCGGCGGCTGCAACAGCTGGTACCTGGATTCCGCCGGCGTGAACCGCACCGTCTGGCCCGGGTTCGTGTGGCAGTACGTGCTGCGGACCCGAAAGGTCGAGCTGGCCGACTACGAGCTGTTGGCCGCCACCCGCACCGCGACCCCGGTCGGCTGAGGCGCGGACTCGGGGGACCAGGAGCTGGGAGACGGATCGTCGGGGTATCGGTCTCCCAAACGAAGCCGGCCGTGGTGGGGTCCACGGCCGGCTTCTCGCGTGGTGGGACACGCGGGATTCCTCGCGTGGTGGGACACGCGGGGTCTTGCCTGACGGGCCCACCGGTCGGGCGGTCCGACCGTCACATGCGCGTCGGACTTGCCGCCACACGTCACGTGCGGACCGCATGTGACGGGGGTGTGGCGTGTGGGCGGGGTGGGGCCGTCAGAAATCGGAGGAGCGGTGCTGACCGGTCGCCGGGGAGACGGCGACCGGTCAGCGGGTCATGACCTGGCGGAGACGGCCCATGAGGTCGACGGTGTCGACCCCGCAGAGCTCAGCCAGTTGTTCGAGGGCGGGCAGGTCGAGCTGGACCTCGCCGGTCCGGGCGCCGGCGGCGCGCAGGCGGTCGCGGGCCCAGCGGCGCAGCGGCAGGAGCTCGGGCTGGCCGTCCTCGACGACACGGGACAGCTCCAGGCGAATGTGCTCGCCGGGGGTGTCGGTGAAGATCCGGCCGTGGACGCGGGCCAGCAGCTCCTGCGGCAGGGCCTCGAGGGCGAGGCAGATCTCCGCCAGCCGCACCACCGAGCACTGCCGGGTGCCGAGTTCGTAGGTCGCCAGGGTCTGCAGCGAGACCTCGGTCTGCAGCTTTCCCTGCAGCACCTTCCTGGTCCAGCCGCGTTGCTTGCGCAGCTTGCGTAGCTCGTCACCGAGCACGCGCTGGTATGTCATCGGGTCGATCCGCACGCTGATGAGAGCGTGCACGGAGCGGTTCATTACGCGGTTTCGCGAGAACTTTTCGGACGAGGCCGTCACCCGATCGGCTCAGGGGCGGCAAGGGTAGGACCCACCGGGCCGACGGCAGGGGGCGAACGGCTTCGGCGAGCGGCCGCCACCGAGCCGGCCCGGCGATGTCGGCGGGCGGTCGCGCCGGGCCGGTGATGGCGGGCCGGGGAGCACCGGATCGGACGCCGGGGCGGTGGTGGCGGTGGGAGGCGGCGATCAGGCGTTGATGTCGGCGGAGCCTGCTGCGCTGGCGGCGGAGGCCGGGCGGGTTGCGGTGGGGTCTGTTGGGCCGGCGGTGTGGGGCCGGGCGGGTGTTGCGGTGGGTCTGCGGGACCGGCGGCAGAGGCCGGGCGGGTGTTGCGGTGGGTCTGCGGGACCGGCGGCAGAGGCCGGGCAGGTGTTGCGGTGGGGAGCGCCGGATCCGGGGATCGTGGCCGGGTGGGTCGTCGTGCGTGGGGGAGCGTCGGATCCGGAGATGGTGGTCTGGCGGGTGTCGTGGGTAGGGGAGCGCCGGATCCGGGGAATGGTGACCGGGCGGGACCACTCGATGCGCGGCCGGTTGGCAGGCTTGTTCCCGGCGGCGGGTGGGTTACGCTGGACAGCGATGCCATTCAACTTTTTCACCCCAACACACCTGGTCATCATCCTTCTGGTGATCGTGGTGCTGTTCGGCGCCAAGAAACTGCCGTCCGCCGCTCGCGGCATCGGCCAGTCGTTGCGGATCTTCAAGGCTGAGATGGGTGCGAAGGACGGCAAGGCCGAGGACACGGCCCCGCCGGCTCCGCCGCAGCAGCTCAACCAGGCCCCGCAGCCCGGCGCCCAGCAGCACAACACGACGACCCAGCAGGGCAACGTCCAGTCCTGAGCCTGCGAGTCAGTTCACGCAGGTGACGCCGTCCGCCGTGATCGGCGCGTCGGAAGCGGTGGTAGGAGCGGCCCTGAGGGCTGCTCCGTTCAGCGCGAGCGAACCACCACCGGCCCACCCCTGGGCCCCGGGACCGCGGTAGTCGCTACCCAGGTAGACCTCGACATGGCCGTCGGCCAGGCTGGGTTCCTGGGACACGGTGACATTGCCCCCGAGGTCCGAGGCGACCTTGCGCGCGCCGGCCTCGCCGCCGGAGCCGTAGGTGACCAGGGTGGTCGACCGCCCAGCGGTGTTGCCGGTGTCGCCACGCCCGTAGCCCTTGGCCGCGAGCAGGTCCATGGCCCGCCCGGCCAGGCCGACCACCCCGGCCCCGTTGAGCACGTCCACGGTGATCGCGGGCGGCGCCTTCGTGGTGGTGGTCTCGGTGAGCCCCCGCACGAAGCTGAGCACCTTGAACGGGTCGACCTTGACGGCGTCGCCGTCCTCGGGCGTCTCGTACGAGATGTTCTCGACCGGGATGGTCGCGAACTGGGTGCTGCCGCCGGTCAGGCCCCGCAGCTGCTGGGCGAAGCTGACGAGATCCCAGCCCTGGTCGAGCACCACGGACTTCTTGACGGCGTCGGCCAACGCGGCCAGCTTGCCGGTGTCGGTGAGGGTGCCGGCCGACAGGATCTTCTGGGCCATGCCGGCCATGAACGCCTGCTGCCGGCGGATCCGGTCCAGGTCGCCCTCGGGCAGCCCGTGCCGCTGCCGCACGAAGGACAGCGCGGCCGCCCCGGACACGGTCTGCTCCCCGGCCTGGAAGTGGGCGCCGGAGTAGTCGTCGTCGACGGCGTTGCGCAGGCACACCTGCACACCGCCGACGGCCTGGGTGATGTCGTAGAACCCGGCCAGGTTGATCTGGGCATAGTGGTCGATGGTGACGCCGGTGAGGTTCTGCACGGTCCGGATGGCGGTCTTGGCGCCCTCCTGGTTGGACCGCACCTCGAGCGGCGCCCCGGCCAGCCCCTGCTGCTTGAGGCTGGGCTCCACGTCGTACTTGCCCCGGGCGAAGGCCGAGTTGATCTTGTGAGTGCCGTGGCCGCCTGCGATGTCCACGAACGAGTCGCGCGGGATGGAGATCGCGGTCGCCCGGCCGCCGCCGTTGGGGATGTGCACCAGGATCATGGTGTCGGTGTTGGACTCGCCCTCGTCGCCGCCGGCGTGCAGCTGGGCCAGCAGCTCCGGCGACAGCGGATTGCCCTGCGCGTCGGTCCGGCTGTCCATGCCGACCAGCAGGATGTCCTCGGACCCGTCGGCCGGCGACTCGCTGCTCGACCCGGACTCGATGACGTCGGCCGTGGTCAGGCCGCTGGTGATCTGCTGGAGCTGGGTCCAGCCGAACCAGGTCAGCGCCAGCGTCAGCACCGAGGCCATGGTCACGGCGATCTTGGCGTTGCGCAGGCCGTTGGTGGCACGAATCGGACGGCGGTACGAGCCGCTGTACCGGTACCGGTTGTCCACACCTGCCCCTTCCCGCGCCGGGGCCGCACGATGCCCCCGTTGCCAAGACGTGACATAGCGAGGGAGGTTGCCGACCGGCCCGCACCGGTTCTATACCCGGTCGGGAAGATCGGCTACCGGACGCGGCCGGTAGCCACCCAGATGTGTCCGGTGTTGTGCTCATGCCGCCCGTTCCGGGCGGGGCGAGGCCGCTCGTGACCGGTGCTGTGTTTGTTGGCGCCGCCTTCGGCGTCGCGGCGAGGCCGCTCGTGACCGGTGCTGTGTTTGTTGGCGCCGCCTTCGGCGTCGCGGCGAGGCCGCTCGTGACCGGTGCCTCGCCCTTGCTGGATTTCGACCGCCGCATCCGGCTCGGGTGGGTGGGTGCGTTGGGGGGCGGCGATCGAAATCCAGCAACCGTGCGAAGCACCGGCGCGGCCTCGCGGACTGGGCTACCGGGCGAAGCACCGGCGTGGCCTCGCGGGACTGGGCTACCGGGCGCAGCAACCGGCGCGGCCTGGCGGCTACTCCCACTCCCAGCGCAGGCCGTACAGGCCGGCGGGGATGTCGACCAGGGCCACGTGGACGCTGCCGTTGGGCTCGATGCGCTGCTCGGCCTCCTCGCGGCGGTTGCGCTTGCCGGCGGGCTGCTGCTTGGCCTGGGGCTGCCAGACGGGATAGCAGCGGGCCGGCACGGCGTCGGGGTGGAACACGACCTGGAGCACGCACTCCCGGGTCGGCTGGCGGAAGCCGAGGGTGAGCTCGGTGGTGCGGACCTTCGGGTTGACGCCGCTGATCTCGTACTCGGCCAGGTAGGTCTCGCCGATGGTCAGCTTGCGATGGAACAGCAGCTCGGCGGCGGTGACGTCCTCCTCCGAGTCGTACACGGTCCGCCCGAGCACGCAGTTGACGCCGGCGGTGAAGACGGGGCTGCCGGCCTCGGGGTCGTCGCCGACGTTCATGACCAGCATCCGGTCGGCGCCGTCGGCCCGGGCGCGCAGCACGCGCCGCACGGCCATCCGATACCCGCGGCCGTCCTCGTCCAGGTAGAGGTCCTGGTGGTGGCTGAGGGTCTCCAGCCGCTGGTTGGTCTCGGGGTCGATGGTGTCGGACAGCATCTGCAGCGTGCGGTCGCTGTGCCCGAGTTCGGTGTACGGCACGGAGCCGGGCACGTGGTTGGCCCACCGACCGCGCGGCCGGGCGGGACCGAGCAGGCTCATCAGGGAACCGGCGGGCAGCCCCAGCACGGTGTCGAGGCTGCGCACGGTCTCCAGCGAACTGGCCCGCTCGGGACGGCTGCGGCCGCGCTGCCAGTAGCTGAGGCTGGCCACGCTGACCTCGTGCCCACGGGCCTGGAGGCGGCGCTGGACGGTCTCCAGGCTCAGCCCGCTGGCCGCGATGGCGGCCTGCAGGGCCAGGTGGAACGGCCCTCTGCGGAGCACCTCGGCCAGCTCTTCCTCGTGCTCCGGGACGGAACCGAGATCCAGGGCGGTGGCGAAGGTGCGGGTCACGCGGGTACCTCCAAGCGGCGACGTTCCGTACGCGGCGACCGCGATCCGAACGGGCAATTCCACCCGTTCGCTCAGTGCATACGTCGGACTGGTCTATTTTAAGGGCGCTGAGTGATCGATACCACTCGAAGGAGTGCAAGTGGCCCTGTCCCGTCGCACCATGGTCGCGATCCTCACCGCTTTGCCGTTGTCGCTGGTCAGCGTGGGCGTCCCCGCGCTCGCGCAACCGACCCCGGCGTTCTCGCCGCTGGTCGCGAGCGTCGTGCCCGGACTCGACAGAGCGGTGAGAACCGGCGCGTTACCCGGGTCGCAGAGCGTTTCCGTGGCGGTCAGCCTGAAGCTGCGCAATCAGTCCGAACTGGACAGGTTGCTGGCCGACCAGGCCGCCGGCCATGCGAAGTACATTACGCCGCAACAGTTTCGGGATCGTTTCGGACCGACGCAGTCCGATGTGAACCGGGTCACCGACTACCTGCGCTCGCGTGGTCTCAAGGTGACGGGTGTGAGCGCCAACCGGCTCGCGGTGGACGCCAGCGGCACCGCCGACCAGCTGGGCGCCGCCTTCAACACCTCGCTGGCCCGCTGGCACGACGCCGGCCTGGGTCGTGACTTCGCGGCCGCCGACTCCACGCCCAAGGTGCCCTCGTCGCTGTCCTCAGTGGTCACCGGCGTGACCGGCCTGGACGACCACTACGTGCCGCAGCGGCGCACGGCCGAGGTCGCCGGCCCCAAGGTCGGCAGCGGCCCCGGCGGCGGCTACACGCCGAACGAGCTGCGCTCCGCGTACGGGCTGAACGGCCTGGAGGTCGACGGGTCCGGGCAGACGCTGGCGCTGTTCGAGTACGGCAAGTTCGACCAGGCCAACATCGACACCTACGACCACCAGTTCAACCTGCCGACCGCGCCGCCCGTGGTGCGCGACATCGACGGCGGCAACACCGACGGCGACTCGGCGCAGGCCGAGGTGGAGCTGGACATCGAGGTCGCGCACGCGATCGCGCCGAAGGCCGACCTCGTCGTCTACACCGCGCCGAACACCACCTCGGCCGAGGTGGACATGTGGAACGCGTTGGTCGCCGACAACGTGCCGGTCGTCTCGTCGAGCTGGGGCCTGTGCGAGTACGACCGCAGCCTGGCCTCGATGCAGGCGGTGGACGCGGTGGCCAAGCAGGCGGCGGCGCAGGGCATGACCTTCTTCGCGCCCTCCGGCGACGCCGGCGCCTACGACTGCGAGCGGGACGCCAACACCCAGCACGCGGCCGACCTGGCGGTGGACTTCCCCGGCTCCAACCCGTACGTGACCAGCGTCGGCGGCACGAAGCTGACCCTGAACGCGGACGGCACGCGGGCCTCGGAGACGACGTGGAACCAGGGCGGCGGCTGGGCTACCGGCGGCGGCCAGTCCATGGTCTTCGACAAGCCGCTGTGGCAGACCGGCGACGGCAAGCGGCAGGTGCCGGACGTGTCGGCGGCGGCCTCGGGCGGCGAGTACTCGGTCTACATCCAGGGTGCCTGGGGCCGTAACGGCGGCACCAGCGCGGCCTCGCCGCTGTGGGCGTCCTACCTGACGCTGATCAACCAGCGCGCCGGCATCCTGGGCAAGCTGAGGATCGGCCAGCTCAACCCGAAGCTGTACGCACTGGGCGGCCTGGCTGTCAACGATGTGACAGTCGGGGACAATCGCTTCTATCAGGCCGGTGCGGGCTTCGACATGGCGACCGGCTGGGGCACCCCCAACGGCATCACGCTCGGTGATGCCCTGCTGGGCTGACCCGAAGATCATCGTTATACGTCTGTGGCGCAAGGCAAAAGCCTTGCGCCACAGGCGTTCACGCAGTGTCAGTTCTTTCTGGGTCCGACCTCAGACGTTGATGTCCAGGATGTCGGGGCCGCCCTCGCGGGCGAACTCGAGCTTGCCGAGGTCGGCCCGGGCGATCGCGACGTTGCCGTCGATGTGCAGCGCGTCGGGGTTCGCGGCGTTGCCGTAGCCCTTCGAGTCCACCGTCCAGCTGCTCACCGCGCGGCGGGTCAGGCCGTCCTTGGACACCGCGTAGAGCGTGCAGTCCAGCGGGCCCTTCACGCCGGTCAGCTCGAACGACACCTCGGTGCCGTGGTCGTCGCCGGTCAGGCCGATCTTGGCGTTCACCGGGCCGTTGCTGGCCTGGATGGTCTCGGCGGGGCCGCCGCCGAACGCGCCGGTCAGGCCCAGGGCCAGCAGCGGGCCGCCGACGATCAGCACGGCCGCGGCCGCCGCGGCCAGCACGCCGGTGCGCCTGCGGCGTCGTCGGGCGTCGGCGATGTTCACCATGACGCCCTGGAGCACCTTGTCCTCCATCCGCGGCGGCGCGGGCAGCTGCGGCGCCGGGCGGAAGTCGGACAGGTCGGGCATGCCCCCCATGGGCGGACGGGAGCCGTGCCGGGGCGGTGCGGGCGGGCCGGCGGGGAAGCCCCCGGCGAACGGGTTCGCGTTGGTCGGACCGGCACTGGTCGGGAACGCGCCGGAGTTGCCCAGCATGGGCGGCGGCGTGCTCAGGCCCCCGGAGGGATTGACACTGTTGGGGCCGATGCTGCCGCGGGCCGGGCCGGCCAGGTCGTCGCCGAGCAGGTCGGCCAGCAGGCCGCTGCCGCGGACCTGGTCGAGCAGCGACGGCAGGCCGGACAGCTCGTCCAGCTCGGCCTGACAGCGCGGGCAGGTCGACAGGTGGCGCTCGAAGCCGGCGTTGTCGGACTCGTCCAGCGCCCCCAGCACGTAGGCCGCGACGTCCACGTGGTCGGTCGGCGATGTCATGTGGTCATCCCCCGATCCTGCAAGGCTCGCCGCAGGGCCCGCAGTGCGTAGTACACCCGGCTCTTCACCGTGCCCGGCGGCACCCCGAGGACCTCGGCGGCCTCGTTCACCGTCCGGTCCTTGAGGTATGTCTGCAGGATAGCCTCGCGGTGCTCCGGCGACAGGCTGCGCAGCGCCTCGGCCACCACCATGGCCGACAGCGCCTTGTCGGTGCCGTCGGGCACGGCGACCATCTCCAGCGGCCCGGCCTCGGTCTCCGGCGGCCGTGCGCCCTTGCTGCGCCGGCCGTCGATAACGATTCGGCGCGCGACGGTGAACAGCCAGGCCCGTAACAGCCCAGGGGCGTCGTCGAGCTTGTCGGCGTTGCGCCACGCCCGGAACAGGGTCTCCTGGACCACGTCCTCGGCCCACTGCTGGTCGCCGCCGGTCAACCGGAGCACATGGCCGAACAGGGCGCCGCGATGTTCCTGGTAGAGCGCGGTGACCAGCGTCGAGTCCCCGCCGGCGGCGTTGGCCGCCACGGGCTGGTCGCGTCTGGTCATTCGGTACCGCACCACGGGAGACATCTTGATGCCACGGACGTGTTTGGGGAAGTGCACTCTCGGTAGTTTTCTGTCACAGTCAACTGTGAATGTGAGCGGTTGCATCCACGAGTGAGCCGAATTCGACCGCGCAGAGTACTTAGTGGCGACCCTTCTCCCGCACGAAAGGACGCCACCGTGCACCTGCGCCACCGCCGTGCCCGGTTGATGGCCTTCGCCTCGCTGGGGCTGCTGCCGCTGGCCCTGCTGTCCGCCTGTTCGGGCGGATCGCAGGCGGCGACCGCGGCCGAGGCCGTCGCCACCCCGGTGTACACGTCGGACGCCGACGCCCCGCCGAACAACGCCGTGCTCAGCGTGGCCTCCACGGCGCTGGGCAAGGTCGTGGTGGACGACCAGGGCTTCACCCTCTACATGTACAGCCACGACACGTCGTCGCCGCCCAGGGCGACCTGCGACGGCGAGTGCGCGCTGACCTGGGAACCGGTGTCGGCGCAGGACGGCTCCGTCACCGTCCAGGGCGTCGGCCAGGGTCTGGTCGGCGAGGTCACCCGGTCGGACGGCACCAAGCAGATGACGCTCGGCGGCCAGCCGTTGTACCGGTACGCGCCCGACCAGAGGCCCGGTGACACCACCGGGCAGGGTCAGGGCGGGTTGTGGTTCGCCGTGGGACCCGACGGCAAGAAGGCGGCGGCCACGTCATGATCGCCCGGATCCTCGTGCTGCTCGCGGCCGCCGTGCTCGCCATGATGTCCCCGATCATGGCGGCGGTGGCGCATGCGGCGGCGCCCGGGGATCAGGGCGGCGGTTCCGGCGTCAGTCAGAGCGACCAGGACGTGCTGACGATGGTCATGCAGTCGGCGATGTGGGAGATCCAGGCCGGCGGCATGGCCAGGGACCAGGCCTCGTCGGCGACGGTTCGCACCGCCGCCGCGGCCCTGGTCGCCGACGACACGACGCTCAACCAGCAGGCGGCGCAGCTCGCCGGGAAGGTCGGCGTCCAGTTGCCCGGCCAGCCCGACGGTGACCAGCAGGGTTGGCTCTCCCAGCTGCACGACGAGGCGGGCGCGACGTTCGACCACGACTATGTGAACCTGGCGCGCCAGGGGAACGGAAAGCTGTTCACGGCAGTCGCCGCGGCGCGTGCGGGGACGAAGAACGATCTGATCAAGCAGTTCGCTCAGAGCGCGGTGGACACGGTCATGAAGCACATGACCGTGCTCGAGGACACCAGGTTGGTGGACTCGGCCTCGCTCCCCGATCCGGCCCTTCCCCAGACGACCGATCAGGCCCAGGCCGGTGGCTCCGCCGCCGGCGCGGGCGGCGTCACCCCGACGACGACAGTGGTCCAGCAGACCAACGCCGCGGCGCAGATCGTCGACGACCGGCCGTCCCCGGCCGTGGTTCTCGTCGGCGTGCTGCTCATCGGCGCACTGGCCTGGGGCACCGTGTTGATCATCCGCAGGGTCGTCAACTCCGCATGACGAGGTGAGAATCAGTGTTCGGAAAAACTAGGCCCTGGTCGCGCGGTATGCGACTGACCGCGGTGATCGGCGGTCTCGTGCTGGCCGCCGGATCGGCCGTGGGCGTCGGCGTCGCCGCAGGCATGGGCGACTCGTTCGCCGCCACCGGCGACTCGCCCGAGATGGCCAGCGTGCAGGCGCTGCTGGCCAAGGCGCCGAAGCCCGGCTCGGACAAGATCGGCCCGTTCGCCAACGACTTCATCGACATCAAGAAGGTCCAGCCCAACCGCAACGCCAACGCCGGCGGCGCGAGCGGCACCTTCACCGAGGACTGCGGCACCAACCAGAACAACCACCACAACTCCGACAACTTCATCGTCACGCCGGGCCTCGACCACGGCGCCCTGCACGTGCACGACTACGTCGGCAACCGGACCACCACGGCCCGGTCCACCGACCGCAGCCTCGACGCCGGCGGCACCACCTGCGCCAACGGCGACAAGTCCACGTACTACTGGCCGGTCATCCGCATCAAGCAGGAGGCCAACGGCACGAAGAACAACCAGCAGGGTCCGGACAAGGGCAACATCGGGCGGCTGGTCGAGCCGACCTCGGCGACGATCAAGTTCACCAGCGGCGGGGCCGCCAAGGTGGCCGCGGCGCCGAAGTTCCTGCGGTCGATCATGGGTGACGCCAAGGAGGTCACCAACGGGGCGGCCAACGCCAAGGCCACCTGGACCTGCACCGGCTTCGAGAACCGGGTCACCAACAAGTACCCGGTGTGCCCGCAGGGCGCCGCGGTCGAGCGGATCATGCAGTTCCCGAACTGCTGGGACGGCAAGAACACCGACTCGGCCAACCACCGCACGCACATCGTGTTCGCCAAGGCCGGCGGGCAGTGCCCCAAGGGCACCAAGGCCGTGCCGCAGCTGGAGTACGACCTGGTCTACCAGTCCGTGCCCAACGGCTCGGTGTTCGCGGTCGACGGCTTCGACGGCCAGCTGCACAGCCCGGCCACCGATCACGCCGACACCGAGCTCCTGATGAACGCCCAGCAGATGGGCGGCGTCGTCGGCTGCATCAACAACGGCCAGAAGTGCGTCAACAACCCGCAGGGCGGCGGCCAGAACAACGGCGGCGGCAACACCGGCGGCAACAACGGTGGCGCCGGCAACAACGGCGGCGGCAACACCGGCCAGCCCGCGTCCAACCAGCACGTGACCTGCCCCGACGTGCGGCAGAAGATGCCGGCCATTCCCGCGCCGGTGAAGTCCTCGGTGACCCAGGACCTGGACCAGATGGACAACTTCCTCACCGACGCCAACAACCGGCTGCAGGCGGCCGGCAGCCAGGCGACGCCGGACTTCGTCAACAACGCCATCCTGGGCTCGCTGCAGAACAACCGGCAGTTCCTGATCAACCAGATTCTCAACCTCTTCAACCAGGCGCGGGCCCCGCAGCCGCAGGGCAACCTGGTGTCGATGGCCGGCTGCTCGATGGTCAACAACTAGATCCACCTCGGGGCGCCGGCCGCGCGTGCGGCCAGACGGCACGGCGCCCACCCTGCGAACGCCCCTCCCGGCAGCCGGCCGGGAGGGGCGTTCGCTGTTTTACGTCTATTTTCGCCGGCGGCGACACCGGTGAACGCGCCGTAAACCGGTGGGCAACAACCGCAAGGGGTTCGGTGAACACGACAGGAAAGCGATAAGTGATTAGCTGAGAGAACGCTGAGATATGTGAAGATCAACAACCATTTCGAAACCTGATCGTGACCTCAATTTGTTGTGATCCGCATCACACACGATAGTGTGGCTCGCCACGCGGCCGATGCTGTCGAAACACTGTCGGCCGGGCAGTACGGTGCCGCTGACCGGGGATTCGCCGCGTCATCTCCGGGGCGAGGGCCGCGTCACCTGCGCCGGGTGGTGTTCGGTCCCGGCGGTCCGGGGGTTTTCCCCACCCCCGAACCAGGGGTGTCCCCCATGGACCCGTGTGTGCGGATGAGGTGAGAATCGACACCGTGAGCGACCGTGCGGCTGGGGGCCGAACCTGGGACGGGGGACGAACGTGGGCGCTGCTCGCGATCGTCAGCTTTGTCGCCGCGTTGCTGCCGATGGTCTACCTGCACCTGGAGTCCAGCGGGCAGCTCAATCCGATCAAACACACCATCAGCGACTATGTATTCGCCGACCAGGGGTCCCGGTATTTCGACACGAGCCTCGTCGCACTGACCATAGGCTCCATTGCCCTGATGGTCGGTCTGGCTGGTGTCGGCATTATCAGGGGGACCGTTCTCATCGTTCTGGTCTCGGTCTGGTGTCTCGGGCTCGCGGTCGCTCTCGTCTTTCCGACGGACCCGACGGACGGCATTCAGTCCATTTCCGGCGCGGTGCACCGGTGGGCCGCCATCTTCTTCTTCCCGTGCCTGTCGGCAGCCGGCTTCCTGCTGGCCGGGCGGTGTCAGTTGACCAACGGCTGGGAGCGCTTCGCGCCGACCGTGCTGCGACTGGCCATGGCCAGCACCATCGTGCTCGGCACGTTCGCCGTCATTCAGCTGGCCATCAACGAGCCCGACATGCTGCCGTTCCTCGGATTCGTCAAGAATTACCTCGGATTGGCCGAGCGTATGCTGTTCGGTATCGACATGGCGTTGCTGTTCGTCCTGGGCGCGGCGTTGTGGCGGGGCGCGAAGCCGGTGGCCGAGGCCCACCGGGAGACGGCCGGTCTGGTCGAGGGCGGTGCCCGATGATCCCGCTCGCGATCACCCTGGCCGTGCTCGGGGCCTGCTGCAACGCCGTCTCGGCGAGGCTTCAGCACGGCGGCCTCACCGAGTGCGCCGACGACCGCGGCCTGCGACTGTCGGCCCTGCTGCGGATGGTCCGGCAGCCGCTGTGGCTGGCCGGCATCACCGTCGCCGCCGGCGGGGCCGCGCTGCACGCCACCGCCCTCGGGCTGGCGCCGTTGTCCGTGGTCCAGCCGATCGGCATCCTCGCGTTCGCGCTGACCACCGTGATGTCCGTGCGCATCGAGAACATCCGGCTGGACCGGGTGGCCATCGGCGCGGTCGCGGCCAGCACCGTCGGCACCATCGCGTTCGTGCTGGTCGCCGCCACCGCGGCCAAGGCGACCACGGTCGCCCCCGACGTCGAGCTGCGGGCCACCGTGCTGGTCGTCGGCGTGGTCGGCGGGCTGGCGGCGATCGCCGCGCTCAACACCGGCGCCACCCGCTGCCTGGCCTTCGCCTCCGCGTCCGGCGTCAGCTTCGGCTACGTGTCCCTGCTCATGCGGGCCACGCTGCAGCAACTCACCGAGGGCGGCGTGTTCCCGCTGCCCGAGGTCACCGGCATCGCGGTCGGCATCCTGGTCGGCGGCTGGCTCGTCCAGCACGCCTACGCCAGCGGGCCGCCCGAGGTCGTCATCGGCTGCCTGACCGTGATCGACCCGCTGGTCGCCGTCGGGCTGGGCGTCGTGCTGCTCGGTGAGGCCACCGACACACCACCGGTTGTGGCCGCAGCCGCCCTGCTCTGCGCCGTCGTCGCCGCCGCGGGCGTGGTCGTGCTCACGCTGCGTCGGCCGACGTCACCAGACCCAGCTAATACAGTCGTCGACGGCGACCGGCAGCTTGTCGCGCCCGGGATGACCCAGCACTACGACGGGAGTACGAAATGACCTGGTCCCAGGTGCCCGATCGGCACGAGGCGGCCTCCGGACTGCGCATCGTGATCGGCGCCGAGACCTTCCCGCCGGACGTCAACGGGGCGGCTCGGTTCACCCAGACGCTGGCCGCCGGGCTCGCCTCCCGTGGGCACGAGGTGCACGTGATGTGCCCGTCGCCGGTCGGGCGGCCGTCCACCGAGACGGTCGACGGGGTCACGGTGCACCGGCTCAAGGCGTACCGGACGCCGTTCCACCCGTCGTTCCGGCTGGCCTGGCCGTGGCAGTCGCGCCGGACGATGGACCCGCTGCTGGCCGAGATCAAGCCGGACATCATCCACACCCAGTCGCACTTCCTGCTGACCCGGGCGCTGATCTGGTCGGCCGAGCGGGACACCGTGCCGCTGGTCATCACCAACCACTTCATGCCGGAGAACATCCTCGGCCACGTCGGCGTGCCCGGCTGGCTGCGCAAGGCCGTGTCCAAGCTGGCCTGGTGGGACGTGACCCGGGAGTTCGCCAAGGCCGACGTCGTCACCGCGCCGACCCCTCGGGCCGTGCAGCTGCTCATGGACAACGGCCTGTCGATGCAGGCCCGTGCCATCTCGTGCGGCATCGACCTCGACCGTTACCAGAACCGTCCCGTCTCGCCCGACCCCGAGCACCGCACCGTGCTGTTCGTCGGCCGGCTCGACGAGGAGAAGCGGGTCCACGAGCTCATCCGTGCTCTGCCGCTGATCCCGGCAGAGCTCAAGGTGCGGGCCGAGATCGTCGGCGACGGCAGCAAGCGTGAGGCCCTGGAGCAGCTCGCCGGGCAGCTCGGCATCGCCGACCGGGTGCGCTTCCGTGGCTTCATCTCCGACGAGGAGCTGCTCGACGCCTATGCCGCCAGCGACGCCTTCTGCATGCCCGGCATCGCCGAGCTGCAGAGCATCGCCACCATGGAGGCCATGGCCGCCGGCAAGCCCGTCGTCGCCGCCGACGCCATGGCCCTGCCCCACCTGGCCCGGCCCGGCCGCAACGGCTGGCTCTACCCGCCCGGCAACGTCCCCACCCTCGCCGCCCGCCTCACCCAGCTGTTCTCCGACGACGCCGAGCGGGAGCGCATGGGCAAGGAGAGCCTGGCCATCATCGGCGCCCACGGCATGGCCACCACCCTCGATACCTTCGAGGAGGTCTACCGCGAGGCCATCACCTCCTCCCGTCGCCTCACCCGCCTGTCCGACCACCCCCGCCTGCCCGAGCAGTCCAGCGGCGCCCACCGCCGCGAGCGCGCCGAACGCTCGGCCTGAGCCGCGACTCATGCAGGGAAGGACGCCTTACCCTCGTTGACCGCGGGTAAGGCGTCCTTCCCTGCGTCGGGGCTCCGGCGAATAGCGCGTGAACGGGGCAAAGCGGACCTATCGGCCCCGACCGGGCGATCTTGGGACGGTCGACGGACGCGGGGCGGTGTGTCGGGGTGGTAAACAGGTGCTGTGGCGGGGGAGCGCAAGAAGCGCCTGACGACCGGGTTCTGGCGGCTGCTGCAGGGCCGTGCGGTTGCTCGAGAGACGAGCAAGCTGCACGCCGTGGTGGCCGCGGCCGGCGCGCGCGAGGAAAAGGTCCGTGAGCTGACGGATGAGCAGCTCACGGAGGCGGCGGGGACGCTGCGGCGGGACGACCGCGGTGACTACGACGACAAGGACCTCGCGCAGCTGCTGGCCCTGGGCCGGGAGGCGGCCCGTCGCACGCTCAAGGAGCGGCCGTTCGACGTGCAGCTGATGACGTCGGCCTGGATGCTCAAGGGCCGCGTGGTGGAGCTGGCCACGGGCGAGGGCAAGACGCTGGCCGGCGCGATCACGGCGGCGGGCTACGCGCTCAAGGGCTGGCCGGTGCACGTGGTGTCGGTCAACGACTACCTGGCCCGCCGCGACGCCGAGTGGATGGGCCCGCTGTACGAGCTGCTGGGCGTCACGGTGAACTGGATCAGCGGCCCCTGCGATCCGGACCGGCGGCGAGAGGCGTACGCGGCGGACGTGACATACGCGTCGGTGAGCGAGATCGGCTTCGACGAGCTGCGCGACCACACGGTGACCAGGGTCGAGGACCTGGTGTCGCCGGAGCCGGGCGTGGCGCTGGTCGACGAAGCGGACTCGGTGCTGGTGGACGAGGCCAGGGTGCCGCTGGTGCTGGCGGGCGCGGCGGCGGCCGGCGAGCCGGACCGCGAGCTGCCGGACGTGGTGCGCCTGCTGCGCGCGGGCATGCACTACGAGATGGACGACGAGCAGCGCAACGTCTACCTGACGGGCGCGGGCTCGGAGGCGGTGGAACGCGCGCTGGGCGGCATCGACCTGTACTCGGCGGAGCACGTGGGCACGACCCTGCCGAGGGTGAACGTGGCCCTGCACGCCGAGGTGCTGCTGCGCCGCGACGTCGACTACATCGTCCGTGACGGCAAGGTGCAGCTGATCAACCCCTCGCGCGGCCGGGTGGCTCGCCTCCAGCGCTGGCCGGACGGCCTCCAGGCGGCGGTCGAGGCCAAGGAGGCCCTCGCGGCCAGCGAGACGGGCGAGGTGCTGGACACGATCACCGTCCAGGCCCTGCTCAAGCGCTACCCCAAGGTCTGCGGCATGACCGGCACCGCGCTGGCCGCGGCCGACCAGCTGCGCACCTTCTACGACCTCCAGGTGGCCGAGGTGCCGCCGAACGTGCCCTGCATCCGCATCGACGAGCCGGACCGCATCTACGACACGGTCGTGGACAAGAACGCGGCGATCGTCGAGGAGATCATCGAGGCCAACAAGACCGGCCGCCCGGTGCTCATCGGCACCCAGGACGTGGCCGAGTCGGAGGCCCTGGCCGCCCGGCTGGCCGAGGCCGACGTGCCCTGCGTGGTGCTCAACGCCAAGAACGACGCCGAAGAGGCGGCGATCGTCGCCGAGGCCGGCCAGTTCGGCACGGTGACGGTGTCCACCCAGATGGCCGGCCGCGGCACGGACATCCGCCTCGGCGGCGCGGACGGCGCCGACCACGAGCGGGTGGCCGAGCTGGGCGGCCTGTACGTGATCGGCACGGCCCGCCACCACAGCTCCCGCCTCGACGACCAGCTGCGTGGCCGCGCCGGCCGGCAGGGCGACCCGGGGCGGTCGGTGTTCTTCGCCAGCTTCGGCGACGACATCGTCGTCCAGTTCGCGGCCGAGGAGCCGGGGCCGGCGACGATCGAGGACGACGGCCGCGTCACCGACAAGCTGGCCCCGCACACCATCGGCCACGCCCAGCGGGTCGCCGAGGCCGAGCAGCTGGAGGTGCACGCCAACACCTGGCGGTACAACCAGCTCTCCGCGCAGCACCGCAAGATGCTCAGCGAGCGCCGCGACCAGCTGCTGCGCACCGACAAGGCGGCCGAAGAGCTGCGCAAGGACAGCCCCGACCGGTACCAGGAGGTGCTGGACAAGGTCGGCGAGGAGGTCCTGGTCGACGCGGCCCGTCAGATCGCGCTGCTGCACCTGGACCGCGGCTGGGCCGAGCACCTGGCCATGCTGGCCGACCTGCGGGAGGGCATCCACCTGTGGGCGCTGTCCCGGGAGAGCCCGATCGCCGAGTACCACCGGGCGGCGATTCCGGCGTTCAAGGCGCTGTTCCGCACCTCGTGGGAGCGGACGGTGGAGACCTTCGAGACGGCCAAGATCACCGAGGACGGCGTGGACCTGAGCGGCGAGGGCCTGGCCCGGCCGACCGCGACCTGGACGTACCTGGTGCACGAGAACCCGTTCGGCTCCGACCTGGAACGCAGCGTGCGCGGCCTGGGCAAGGTGCTGGGCCGGGGGCCGAGGCGATAGCGTCGGGGCCGTGGACCTTGCCGCCGCTTCCGACCTGTACCGCAAGTACGCCGACGATCTCGCCGCCGTTCGCGACGAGCAGCGTCGGCGGCTGCCCGGAATCCGAGCGCAGCTCGACGACGTCGAGGCGGAGCTGACCTATCTCCGCCTGCGCGAGCTGCGGCCGGAGACGGTGGTGGAGATCGGCACGTTCCACGGCTGGTCCACGACCTGGTTGCTGAGTGCTTTGCGGGACAACGGGTCTGGGCGGTTGTTCTCGTATGACGTGGTGGATCACGTGGTGCGGTCGGTGCCGGAGGACCTGGCCGGGCAACGATGGACGTTCACGCGCGGCGACGTGAGAAAGACTCAGCTGCCTGGGAATATCGACTATCTGTTTCTGGACGCGGCGCACAGCGCGAGCTTCGCGCGGTGGTATATCGGGGCGCTGTTCGGGCGGTTGAGCGGCACGCCGGTGAGTGTGCACGACGTGTTCCACGGCCGGCGGCCGATGCCGTTCAGCGAGGGCGCGGTGCTGGTTCGTTGGCTGGCCGAACAAAAGATCGACTACTTCACGCCCTCGGTCAAGCGCGCACCGGAAACCTTTGCAGCACTGCTTGCCGTGAAACGGGAACTCGGCCTGGACGAGCCGATCCGCACCGGCCGGGACAATCCGATGGTGTTTTTCGACTTGGCCTAAGACTTGTCCTGGGACTTACCGCCGACGGGCAGGGCCACCCCCAGTGGACCCGCCCGCCGACGACGGCACCGCGCGAGTCAACTATGTCGAATGCGGCGGCGCTGCAACAGTGTTGACGAGTTGAGCAAAAGTGGAAACACCCGATCGTCGGTCCGCTGCTGTCGGCTGCGTCACGGCGAGCGGGGCTCGCGTTCATTGAAATTCATTGAACGAGCGCGTCGAGCTCGGCCCGCACATCGCCGGCCCGGTGGTCGTCGACCTCCTCGTACAGCGCGAGCGCGGCGGCCAGCGACTCCTCGGCCTCGCCGGCACGATCCAGCTCACGCAACACGATGCCGCGCCGAAACAGCGCGCCCGCCTCCAGCATGCGATTGCGCACATCGCGCGTGGCGACCAGCGCCTGGTCCAGGCTGTCCAGTGCGCGGGCGGGCTGCCCGTCGGCCAGATACACGTCGGCGATGGTCAGCAGCGTTTCCGCCTGATCCGAGGCGTCATCACTGTCCTGCGCGACCCAGAGCGCTTCGTGCAACGTGACGAGGGCGCCGTGATTGTCGCCCCGCAACTGCCGCACTTCGCCCAGAGTGGCCATTGTGGTCACTTCGCCGTGCCGGTCGCCGAGGTGACGGAACAATGCCAGCGCCTGTTCGGCCGGCGGTTGTGCGGCATCGGGATCGCGTTGTTCGGCGGCCAGCAGCCCCAGTCCGGCCAACGTCCACGCCTCGCCGTGCCGGTCGCCGATCTCGCGCCGGGTGGTCAGCGCCGTCTCGTACAGGCGGGTCGCGGCGTCGAACTCGTGCAGCCGGTGCTTGGCCACGGCCAGGTTGGTCTGCACCCACGCCTCGGCGTACTTGTCGCCCTCGGCCCGCGCGGCCTGCACGGCCAGCTCGTGCGTGGCCACCCAGACGCCCATCGGCATCCGCAGCTTGAAGTAGTCCCATGAGGCGATGCACAGCCGCCACGCGGTGCCCGTGAGGCCGTAGGCCAGGGCGGTCTGCATCACCGGCAACAGGCTGGCGACCTCGCCGTCGCACCAGCGCAGCGCCTCGACCGGCGAGTCGAAGTCCAGCGGCGTGACGCTCGGACCGGAAGCCGGCACTTCGAGCATATGCACCCGAAACGGCGCCAACGCCTCGTTCGCGCGCTCGGCGGTCCGCAGGTACCAGTCGGTCAGCCGGACCGCGGCCTCCCGTCGGGACTCGTCCGTCTCCTCGGACTGCACCAGCTCGCCGGCGTAGACGTGCAGCAGGTCGTGCATGCGGTAGCGATCGCGTTCGATGCTCTCGACCAGGTGCACGCTGGCCAGCCGCTCCAGCAGCCGTCGGCCCTGCACCGGGGACACGCCGGCCAGGGCGGCGGCCGCAGGCGTGCTGATCTGGCCGCGGCGGAACACCCCGAGCAGGCGGAACATGCGGGCCGACTCGCTCGACAGATCCCGGTACGACCACGAGAACACCGACCGGACGGCCAGCGAGTCGTCGGTGGCCAGGCCGTCGAGCCGGTGCTCGTCGGAATCCAGCTCCTCGATCAGCTCGTCCACCGGGTGATGGGGGTGCGTGGCCACCCGCTCGGCGGCGATCCGCAGCGCCAGCGGCAGGTACGCGCAGTGCTTGGCCAGGGCCGTGATCGCCGCCGGCTCGGCGTCCACGCGGTCGTCGCCGATGACGTTGCGCAGCAGCAGTTGCGACTCCGCGCCGGTCATCGGGCCCAAGGTGACCTGCCGGGCGTTGGTGCGCATGGCCATGCCGGACAGGCGGCGTCGGCTCGTGACGATCACCGCGCAGTAGCCGGAGCCCGGCAACAGCGGCTCGACCTGCACGGAGTCGGCGGCGTTGTCCAGCACGATGAGCAGCCGGCGCTGGTTGACCAGCGACCGGAACAGCTTGGCCCGCTGCTCCTGTTCGGCCGGCATGGAGTCGGTCGAGACACCCAGTGCGGCCAGGAAGTCGCCCAGCACGTCGGTCGGGCGCGCCGGGCCGCCGTCAGGGGAGTAGCCGCGCAGGTCGACGTACAGCTGGCCGTCGATGAACTGCGTCGCCACGTCGTGCGCGAGCTTGAGCGCCAGCGCCGTCTTGCCGACGCCGGGCGAGCCGTCGACCGCCACCACGGCAGGCGTGCCGAGCTGGCGGTCGTCGACCAGGGCCTCGTGCAGCAGGCCAAGTTCCCGCTCGCGGCCGACGAAGCGGGCCGCGGCGGCCGGCAGCTGCGCCGGCCGCGACGGGACCGCCTCGGTGGCCAGCGCCATCAGCCGGCCGCCCGCGTCCAGCACCTGGTCGCAGCGCCGCGCCAACTCGGCCGACGGCGGCGTGCCGTTCTTGACCTTGCTCAGCCAGCTGGGCGTGTAGCCGACCTTGTCGGCCAGCACCCGCCACGACATGCCGCGGCTGGTGAGCAGACGCTCCAGCTCCGCCGCGAATGCCGAGCCGCCTTCTCTCACGGCATGGGGACGCGGTCGACCACGGCCTGCCGCAGCTTGCGCATCTCCCGCGGCAGGTTCCAGCCCACCCCGCCGGTGACGACGCCGTCGCGGCCGTAGAAGGCGGTGAACTTCCGCTCGCCCGGGTCGCCGGTCACCACCGCGTACTCCAGGCCCTCGCCGACCTGGCCGTACGCCTGGACCTTGGCGTCGTACTGGTCGGTCCAGAAGTACGGGACCGGGGCGAACTCCTGGTCCGCGCCGAGCAGGTTGCGGGCCGCCGCCATGCCCTGCTCGGTGGCGTTCATGCGGTGCTCAAGGCGCATCCGGCCATACCGCGGGTGCTCCCAGTTGGCCACGTCGCCCGCCGCGTAGACGCCGGGCGCGGCCTGGCAGCGGCTGTCGCAGACCACGCCGTTGTCGATCGTCAGGCCCGAACCCTTGAGCCAGTCGGTGACCGGGGTCGCGCCGATCGCCACCAGCACGCAGCCGGCGTCGAGCACGCTGCCGTCGGTCAGCCTCACTCCGGTGACATGGCCGTTCGTGCTGAGGAACTCGGCGACGCCGGTGTCCATCAGCACCCTCGTGCCGTTGTCGCGGTGCAGTTCCTCCAGCAGCTTGCCGACCGTCTCGCCCAGCTGACGCGCCATCGGCACCGGCAGCGGGTCGACCAGCGTGACGTCCAGGCCCAGCGTGCGGGCGGTGGCGGCCACCTCCGCGCCGAGGAAGCCGGCGCCGATCACCACCGTCTTCGGCTGCTGGAGCAGCTCGGCCCGCAGCGCGCCGGCGTGGTCCAGCGTGCGCAGGACGTGCACGCCTTCGAGGTCGTGGCCGAAGGGCAGCCGGCGCGGGGCGACGCCGGTCGCGATGACCAGACCGTCGTAGCCGACGCGGCCGTCGTCGGCCAGCACGACCTCGCGGGCGTCCAGGTCCAGGCCGGCGGCCGGTGTGCCCAGGCGGAACTCGGCGTTCAGGTCCGCGATGTGCTCGTCCTTGCGCAGCTGCGTCTTCTCCGGCTCCCACTGGCCGGCCAGCACCTGCTTGGACAGCGGCGGGCGGTCGTAGGGCCCGTGCGCCTCGTCGCCGATCAGCGTCAGGCGGCCCTGGTAGCCCTCGCGGCGCAGCGTCTCGGCCGCGGTCAGGCCGGCCACCGACGCGCCGACGATCGCGATGTGATCCATGTCGACGAGGATAGGTGGATGTATGTAGGGATCGACATCGGAACGTCGGGTTCCAAGGGAGTTCTGCTCGCCGCGGACGGCGCCGTCCGGCACCGGGTCGCCCGCCCGCACGCCGTGTCGACGCCCGCGCCCGGCCGGTTCGAGCACGATGCCGAGGACGTGTGGTGGCGCGACTTCGTCGAGATCGCGCGGGAGTTGGTCCAGGCGGCCGGCGGTGAACGACTGAACGGTCTTGCCGTTTCCGGCATCGGGCCGTGCCTGCTGCCCTGCGCCGAGGACGGGACGCCGCTGCGGCCGGCGATCCTCTACGGCGTCGACACTCGGGCAACCGTGGAAATCTCGGAACTGACGGACCTGTTCGGCGGTGACGAGATTCTGCGGCGGGGTGGTTCGCCGCTGACAAGTCAGGCCGTGGGGCCCAAGCTGCGGTGGCTGGCCGTGAACGAGCCTCACGTCTGGGCGCGGACCCGGATGCTGCTGATGGCGTCGTCGTTCCTGGTGCACCGGCTGACCGGTCGGTACGTGTTGGACCACCACTCGGCCAGCCAGTGCTCGCCGCTGTACGACCTTGGGCGGCGGGAGTGGGCCCTCGACTGGGCATCCGTCGTCGCGCCCGGGCTGCCGCTGCCGTCCTTGGCGTGGCCGACCGAGGTCGTCGGCCATGTGAGCAAGGCGGCATCTCGTGCGACCGGCCTGCCCGAGGGGCTGCCCGTCACCGCCGGCACCATCGACGCCTGGGCCGAGGCCGTCAGCGTCGGCGTGCGGGAGCCCGGCGACGCCATGGTCATGTACGGCACCACCATGTTCCTGGTGCAGGTCGTCGACCAGCCACGGCCGCATCCGGGCCTGTGGACCACTTCCGGCGTGTTTCCCGGCACCAGCACCCTGGCTGCCGGCATGGCCACCTCCGGCGCCGTGACCGACTGGCTGCGAGGTCTGGTCGGCGGCTCGTTCGCCGATCTTGTTGCCAGGGCTTCCGATGTGTCCGCCGGCAGCCGTGGATTGCTTGTGCTGCCCTACTTCGCCGGCGAGCGCACCCCGCTGTTCGACCCGTCCGCCCGGGGCATGATCGCCGGCTTGACGCTGTCCCACGGCGCTCCCGAACTGTACCGTGCAGTTCTGGAGGGCACCGCCTACGGCGTCCGCCACAACCTGGAGGCCATGACCGCCGCCGGTGGCGCCGCCCGGCGGCTGGTGGCGGTCGGCGGCGGCACCCAGGGCGGCCTGTGGACCCAGATCGTCTCCGACGTCACCGGTCTGCCCCAGCAGCTCACCCGGGAAACCATCGGCGCCAGCCTCGGCGACGCCATGCTCGCCGCCTCCGCCGACGGCATCGACATCTCCGGCTGGAATCCGGTGGTGCAGACCGTCCAGCCGGCCTCCGGTGGTGTGTACGACGACTTCTACGCCCACTACCGCTCGCTGTACCCGGCGACCTCGGACACGGCCCATTTCCTTGCCCAGCAACAACACCGGGCGGCCCGCGAGCCGTAGCCCGATGCAGGTAAGGCGTCCTTCCCTGCGTTGAACGCAGGGAAGGACGCCTTACCTGCGTCCGCAGGTGGGGTCAGAAGGGGTAGGTGGGTGGGGTGTCGCGGACAGTTACCCACTGCCACTGGGTGAACTCCTCCCAGTTGGCCTGGCCGCCGTAGCGGCCGCCGTTGCCGGAGGCGCCGACGCCGCCGAAGGGGACGGCGGGGTCGTCGTTGACGGTGGTGTCGTTGACGTGCACCACGCCGGCGCGGAGGCGTTCGGCGAGTTTCCAGCCGCGGAACGGCTCGGCGGTGATGACCGAGGCGGTGAGGCCGTAGGCAGTGGAGTTGGCCAGCGCCACGGCCTCCTCCTCGGAGTCGAAGACGGTGACGGGGGCGACCGGGCCGAAGATCTCGTCGGTGAAGGCGGGCATGTCCGGGGTGACGTCGGCCAGAACCGTGGGGGCGTAGAACAGGTTCTCGTGGGTGCCGCCGGTGCGGATGGAGGCGCCGGCGTCGGCGGAGGCGCGGACGATGCGGTCGACTCCGGCCAGCTGGGCGGCGTTGATGATGGGCCCGATCTGGGTGTCGGCCTCGGTGGGGTCGCCGACCTTGAGCGCGGCGGCGCGGGCGGCGAGGCGGTCGAGGTAGGCGTCGGCGATCGTGCGGTGCACGAGGTGACGGCCGGTGGTGAGGCAGATCTGGCCCTGGTGCAGGAAAGAACCCCAGGCGCCGAGCGAACTGGCCTGGTCGGGATCGGCGTCGGCGAGCACGATGATCGCGTTGTTGCCGCCGAGCTCCAGCGACACCTTCTTGACGTGTTCGGCGGCGGTGGCGGCGACGATCTTGCCGGCGCGGGTGGAGCCGGTGAAGGAGATCATCGGCACGCGGGGGTCAGCGACCAGGGCGTGACCGGCGTCGGCCCTGCCGGGCAACACTTCCAGCACGCCGGGCGGCAGGCCGGCCTCCTCGAACAGGCGGGCGATCAGCGCGCCGCCGTACACCGCGGTCTGGTGATCGGGCTTGAGCAGCACGGAATTGCCGAGCGCCAGCGCCGGGGCGACGGCGCGCAGGGCCAGCACCAGCGGGAAGTTCCACGGCGTGATCACGCCGACGGCGCCGAACGGGATCCGGCGGCCGTAGCTCATGCGGCCGGCGGCGGGCAGCAGTTGGCCGTACGGCTCGGTGGCCAGCCCGGCGGCGGCCAGCAGCTCGCCGCGGCCGGAGTGGACCTCGTGCGAGGTCTTGCCGGCGATGCCGCCGCACTCCCGAATGCCCCAGCGGACGAACTCGTCCTCATGGTCGTGGATGAGCTGGGCCGCGCGGAGCAACACCTCGGCCCGTTCGGACGGCGCCGTGTCGGCCCACTTCGGTTGCGCCACAATGCTTCGCGTCACGGCCTCGGCCACGTCCGACGGGCTGGCCAGCCGAGTGCTGCCCAGCACGGCGCCGGTCGCGGGCTCGACGATGTCGCGAATGCCCCAGCGGACGAACTCGTCCTCATGGTCGTGGATGAGCTGGGCCGCGCGGAGCAACACCTCGGCCCGTTCGGACGGCGCCGTGTCGGCC
>NZ_JBFBAM010000076.1:29995-45558 GCF_040682195.1 Kutzneria sp. NPDC051319
TGCGCCACAATGCTTCGCGTCACGGCCTCGGCCACGTCCGACGGGCTGGCCAGCCGAGTGCTGCCCAGCACGGCGCCGGTCGCGGGCTCGACGATGTCGATCAGTTCCCCGGTCAGCTCGCCGAACACGGGCTTGTCGGACGCGAACAGGTCGGCCATCACTGCCTCCGTGACAGGGAGTCGGGGTCTCGGTGCACCGGTCCACGATCCACCACCCGGTCAAGCAGCCCCTCGGCCAGGTAGGCGGGATAGTCCTCGGGCCGCACGGGAACCGGCTGCTGCCCGGTGTAGTTCAGCAGCCGCTTGACCAGGGCGCTGGTGTAGTAGCCGCCGGAGACGATCTCCAGCACGGCCTGGTGGGCGCGCGGATCGAGGTCGGCCAGCAACCGCAGCGCCGGCGCCGGCTCGCACTCGCCGGCCAGCGCCCACGCCCGGTTCAGCGCGCGGGCCAGATCGGGGCGCACCGCCAGCACCAGGTCGAGTTGGCTGTCCGCGACGCCGACCGCCGACGCCGCCGGCATGCCGTCACCCGCCGGGATCAGCTCGTCGGCGATCGCGCCGAGCCAGCTCCGGAGGTTGTCCTCGGTCATCGGGGAGTCCTTTGCTCGCGCCGGTTTTCGATGAGGTGCTCGGTGTTGCGCAGGGCGAGCGAGACGATGGTGCTCGTCGGGTTCACGGCGCCGGAGGTGACGAACACACTGCCGTCCGCGATGTACAGGTTGGGCACGTCGTGGGCGCGGCCCCAGCCGTCGACGACCGAGGTCTCGGGGTCGTCGCCCATCCGCGCTGTGCCCAGGAGATGCCAGCCGGAGAAGCGCATCAGCGACTCCACCGCCGTGCGGTGCGCGCCGGCCTCGGCGAACGACCGCTGCGCCTGCTCGATGTTGAAGTCCAGCAGCCGTCGGGAGTTCTCGCCGACGCGGTAGGTGACCTTGGGCGCGGGAATGCCGGAGGAATCGGTCAGGCTGCTGTCGATCTCCACCCGGTTGGCCTCGTCGGGCAGGTCCTCGCCGAAGATGCACCAGCTCAGCGAGTGCCCGAGGTGAGCTCGCACGTGAGCGTGGTGTTCCTTGCCCCAAACGGAGTTTCCGGCCCGTGAGGGCAGCGCGGCGTTCAGCGGGCCGCCGGTCGGGGCCAGGCTCCACTTCGCGCCGCGCACGAAGTCGCGGTCGGTGTCGGTCTCGTAGAACTCGTAGCTGACGATCTTCGCGCCGACATGGCCGCCCGCGTCGACGGGCTCGTCGAAGTAGCCGGTGACGTTGGCGAAGGGGTGCACCATCAGGCGTTTCCCGACCAGGCCGCTGGAATTGGCCAGACCGTGGGGAAAGCGGGGTGACGCGGAGTTCAGCAGGAGGCGCGCGGTGCCGACGGAGTTGGCCGCCAGCACCACGACATCGGCCTTGACGACGTGCCAGTTTCCTTCGGGATCAACGTATTCCGCGCCGATGGCCAGGCCTTGGGCGTCGGTGAGGATGCGGGACACCCGGGCGCCGGTGATCAGCCGTGCGCCGGCCTTGATCGCGTTCGGCCAGTGCGTGACGTCGGTCGACGCCTTGGCCCCTTCCGGGCAGCCCTGCATGCAGGAACCATAGTGGGCGCAGGCGTTTCGGCCCTGGTACGGGCGTGACAGCACGGCGTTGGGCGCGGGCCACCAGTGCCACTTGAGGCGGTCGTGCGCGCGGGCCATGCGCAGGGCTCCGTCGCCGATCGGCAGCGGTGGCAACGGAAACTCGGCCCCCGCCGGCACCGACGTGTCGCCGGCCAGGCCTGAGACGCCGAAGGCGCGGTCGGTGCGTTCGTAGAACGGCTGGAGGTCGCGGTAGGTCAGCGGCCAGTCGTCGCCGACGCCGTCCAGCGTCCGCGTGCGGAAGTCCGAGGGCAGCAGGCGGGGCCAGTCCGCCGCGTAGAGCACCATGCTGCCGCCGACGCCGTTGTACATCAGCGTCGCGATGTCCGAGTCGGTCTCGTTGACCGGGTAGTCCTCGGGCTTGCCGCGCAGCGTCGGACTGCTGCCCCAGCCGCCGCGGGCCTCCAGCTCGTAGGTCGGGCGCAGCGCGGGGAAATCCGTCCGATCCGGCCAGTGACCTTGCTCCAGACAGACCACGTCGAAGCCGGCTTCGGCCAGCGCGCCGGTGACCACGCCGCCCGACGCCCCGGCGCCCACCACGAGCACATCCGAGTGTTCCACGGTCCTCCCCGCATGGGAAAGCGCTTTCCCCGCAACCTATCCCGCTACCGGCCCGCCGGCAACCAACGCGCAGCAACCAACCCCCCCGCGAGTCCCGTCCAGCGTCACACCGAAACCCGCGCTCGTGCAGAAATGAGCCTCGGGGCTCAGTTCTGCACAAAACCGTATTTCGGTGTGCCGGTGAGCGGGACTCGCGGGGGTTGACGGGGTGGGGTGGTGGTTCTAGCCTTGGCGAGCCGCCGCTGTAAACGTTTACATTTCCTCGTCCCTGGGAGGACAGCGTGCGCTACGCAGCGTTGCGGAGGTCGGCCCTGATCCCGATCGTCGCGGTGGCCGGCATCGTCGTGTTCTGCGCCGGAGGCGCCGCGGCGGCCACGGTCCAGCCGCACGCGACCACCTACAACGTCAAGGACTACGGCGCGAAGGCCGACGGCAAGACCAACAACGCGCCGGCCATCGACAAGGCCGTCGCCGCGGCCAACAAGGCCGGCGGCGGCACGGTGGAGTTCCCGTCCGGCAGCTACCTGTCGGCCGGCACCGTGCACCTCAAGAGCAATGTCACCATCCAGCTCGACGCCGGCTCCACGATCACCGGCTCCGCGTCCGGCTACGACAAGCCCGAGTCCAACCCGAACGACAAGTACCAGGACTACGGGCACAGCCACTTCCACAACGCCATGTTCTACGGCGACGCCGTGGACAACGTGAGCTTCACCGGCTCGGGCACCATCGACGGCGGCGGCCACCTGATCACCGGCAACCCGAAGTCGGGCCAGGCCGACAAGATCATCTCGCTCACCCGCTGCACCAACCTGACGCTCTCGGGCATCACCCTCAAGCGCGGCGGGCACTTCGCGGCGCTGATCAACGGGTGCGACCACGTCGTGTCCGACCACCTGACGATCTCCACCGCCGGCGACCGCGACGGCTGGAACATCATCAGCACCACCAACGTGACGATCACCAACATCAACGACGCCGCCAACGACGACGCGCTGGTGTTCAAGAGCGACTGGGCGCTGGGCAAGACCCTGCCCAACGGCCACGTCACCGTCACCAATGCCAACCTCTCGGCCGGCTGCTGCAACGCGCTGATGTTCGGCTCCGAGACGTGCGGCGACTTCACCGACTACCAGTTCTCGCACATCAAGATCACCGGCGCCGGCAAGTCGGGGCTGGGCCTGGTGTCCATGGACGGCGCGCACATCAGCAACGTGCACTACGACGACATCACGATGTCCAATACGCAGTCGCCGATCATGCAGAAGATCGGCACGCGCAAGCGGTGCGGCGGCAGTCCCGGCGTCGGCAGCATCAGCGACATCCACTACAGCAACATCACCGGCACCAAGGCCGGCAAGTACAGCCCCACCCTGTGGGGCGAGTCCGGGCACGCGATCAGCAACATCACCTTCGACAACGTGCACCTGGACCTGCCCGGCGGCAGCGGCTCCGTGTCGAGCGGGGTGCCGAGCAACAGCGGCACCGACTACAACCCCAACAGCATCGGCACCCGGCCCGCCTACGGCTTCTACCTGCACAACGTCTCCGGCGTCACCTTCACCAACAGCGGCTTCACGTTCGACAAGTCCGACTCCCGGCCGGCGATCATCGCCAACGCCGCCAGCGGGCTGACCCTGGACAACGTGACCGCCCAGGCCGGCAAGACCAGCTACGACCTCGGCCTGCAGCAGGTGAACGGCTACTGCCTGTCCGGCGGCACGAAGCTGCGCGTGAGCAACTCCGGCTCAACCGAAAAGTGCGCCAGCTGATCCATTTATTGCCGGCAAGGCGGTGTCGCGCGCATTCGGCGCGAGCGGCACCGCCTTGCCGGCTATTCATGGCCGAAAACGTCTGATGTTTGACGGTGTCGGTGCGTGCGTGAAGATGAACGCAAGGCGAACTGAAGGTGAATCACGCGAGATGAGGGCCGGTCAGAGCCGGAAGACCGGGTAGCCGGGGGCGATGGCCAGCAGCTCCTCGTCGGTGGCGGTGTGGTCGATGCCGTCGAAGAACACGCCGACCTCGAACTTCCAGCGCTTGAGGTACGCCCGCAGGACGGCCGGCTTGTCGGCGTCGGCCACCTCGGTGGGGGTGAAGGCCTCGGTGCGACGCCCGAGTCGCAGCTCGCCGGATCCGGCGGCGCGCAGGTTGCGGACCCACTGGGTGTGACCGCGCGGGGCGACGAGATAGCGAACACCGTCGACGGTCAGCAGATTGACGGGATTGGTCCGCCATTCGCCGGAAGTCCGGCCACGGACGGCCAGAACGCGGCTGCCCCACACGCTGACGCCGAGCCGGGTGAGGCCGGCGACCAGCTCGTTGAAGACATTGGTGGCCCGCTTGGGCTGGATGTAACGGTTGGCGCTGGTCATCTGCCTTCTCCGATTCGAGAGCGGTGCTCTGTGATGAGAACAGTGAACACGGATTGGAGCTCTCAGTCAAGAGCAGTGCTCCGGAATCCGACCAGCGCTCTGGTAGGGTGCGGAGCGTGAATGCGGGGAAGACGGCGCGTGATCGCGCCCGGACCGAGCTGACGGCGGAGATCAAGGACGAGGCCCGTCGGCAGCTGGCCTCGTCGGGGGCGGACGGCCTGTCGCTGCGGGCGGTGGCCCGCGCGCTGGGCATGGTGAGCTCGGCGATCTACCGCTATTACCCGAGCCGTGAAGAACTGCTGACGGCATTGATCATCGACGCGTATCGGGCGCTAGGGGCCGCCGCCATGGCCGCTGACCAGCGCCTTCCCGACAAGGACCTGCGCGGGCGATGGCAGGCGGTCTGCCATTCCGTGCGGGACTGGGCCCGGGCCAACCGGCATGAATACGCGCTGATCTACGGCTCGCCGGTGCCCGGCTATCAGGCGCCGGAGGTCACGATCGTCGAGGCGCAGAAGGTGCCGCTGATCATGGTCCGGGTGCTCAGGGCGGCCTGGGCGGAGGGCACGCTACGGTCGACCCGGGATTCGGCGGTCCTCTCGGACGGCCTGGCCGAGCAGTGTCGGACCCTGGCCGAGGCGATCGCCCCGGAACTGCCGCCCGAGGTGCTGGCCCGGGCCATCGTGGCCTGGACGCAGCTGTTCGGCATGATCAGTTTCGAGCTGTTCGGGCAGCTCGTGGGCAGTGTCGACCCCTCGGACGAGTTCTTCACGTACGCCGTCGACGTGCTGGCGGACCTGGTCGGCATGCCGTCATGAGCCTGGAGCGGTTCGCCCAGGCTCGGGTCGCGCGCCTGGCCACGGCCGGCGCGGACGGTCGACCGCACCTGGTGCCGGTGACCTTCGCGGTCCACGACGACCTGGTGGTGATCGCGGTCGACCACAAGCCGAAGACCACGACCAACCTCAGGCGGCTGCGCAACATCAGGGAAAACGACCAGGTCAGCATGCTTGTCGATCACTACGACGAGGACTGGGGCCAACTGTGGTGGGTGCGCGTGGACGGCACGGCCACGGTCATCGACGGCCCGGAAATGGCCGAGCCCGTCGAGTGGCTGATGGCGAAGTACCGGCAGTACCGGGAGCGCCCGCCGACCGGTCCGGTCATCAGGATCCGGGTGTTCACGGTTGTAAACTGGCGCGGCTAGTGCGCATTCCCGCTATTTTGTGACACGCGCCACTATCGACGAAGATATGTCCCGAGGTACCCGCCGAACGGCGGAAAACGGGCGTGTCGCGCATTGTGAAACGTGTTGCGCGTCCGTCGAACGGTGTTCGACAGACGGGGCCGCAGGGCCGCCACCAGCGGCCTTGCCCTGGCGAAGATCATCAATGGTGTCCGGGAATGCGTGCAGAAGTGGCACTGGGCCAGCCGTTTCGGTCGAACTGCGGCCAACCGACCTGGATCGGGCTCCAGCCGTCTCGACGCGTCTATAGACGTCGCTGTGAACAACTTCTGGAGACGGGGGGAGTTACCTCTTTCATACCGTGAAGCAAGTCGGTCGGGAGGACTCATGGCGCGGGTGAGGGTGTTCGTTCAAGCGGGGGATCCGATCTCCGCGGTCGGTCTGGCCAGTTACATCAGGGCGCAGCCCGGCATGCTGGTCGTGCCCAGCCGATTGCCGGCGGACGCCGATGTGGCGCTCACGGTCACCGACCGGGTCAACTCCGATTTCATCGGCGCGCTGACCAAGGCGGCGCAGGCCGCGCCGCTGCCGACGGTGGTGGCCACCGACAACGTCGACCCGGAGCAGGCGCCGTCGCTGCACCGGTGTCGCGTCGTCGCGCTGCTGCCGCGCTCCGCGGCCACCAGCAGCCGGCTGGCTGGCGCGGTGCTGGAGGCCGCCGGCGGCGGTGCGGTGCCGAGTCTGGCCGAGCAGGCCGAGAACCTGCGCCGCGAGATCGCCGGCCCGGACGGGGCCATGCTGGCCCCGCGCGAGCTGACGGTGTTGCAGCTGATGGCGGACGGGCACGACACGCCCGAGATCGCCGACATCATGGCCTGCTCCGACCGCATGGTGAAGAGCATCATCCTGAGCGCGACCAAGCGCTTCAACGTGCACAACCGGGTGCACGCCGTGGCCTGCGCACTGCGGGCCGGCCTCATCTGAGGCCCCGACAGAACAAGAGCACTGCTCGACTGACGCCGCGGACGTTGCGCGCGGTCTCCACTCGGTTCCGCCACGCCGAGTGGGGTCCCCGCGTGACGTCCGTTTCGCGTATCCGGCGCGGCGCCCGCTCGTTGGTTCAGGCGAAGGTGTCGAAGGGCTACGCCGAACGGGCTAGTGGTTGGCGTGGCGGGATGTTCCCCACTCCCGCGCCCCGGTAACACCGGGTGCGCAAGCAGCGAATCAGGGTACGGCGACGCCGTCGGCGTCGCGCTCGAATTCTCGCGGGGAGCGTGGCGGATGTCGGTCTGTCGGCTGTGTGGCTCGACGAACCTGGAGGGTGTGGTCGATCTCGGCGCCACCCCGCCGTGCGAACGGTTCCTCACCGAGGCACAGCTGGACGAGCCGGAGGTCACCTACCCGCTGCACCTGCGGGTCTGCACGCAGTGCTGGCTGGCCCAGATCCCGCCGCTGATCACTCCTGAGGACACCTTCACCGAGTACGCGTACTTCTCGTCCTTCTCGACGTCCTGGGTGGAGCACGCGCGGCGCTTCGTCGACGGCGCGGTGGAGCGGCTGGGCCTGGACGCCGACTCGTTCGTGGTCGAGGTGGCCAGCAACGACGGCTACCTGCTCCAGCACGTGGTGTCCCGCTGGATCCGGTGTCTCGGCGTGGAACCCTCGGTGAACGTCGGCCAGGCGGCCCGGGACAAGGGCGTGCCGACGCTGACCGCGTTCCTCACCCCGGAGACCGGGGCCCAGGTCCGCGCCGAGCACGGGCCGGCGAACCTGGTGGTGGCCAACAACGTCTACGCGCACATCCCCGACGTCATCGGCTTCACCAAGGGGCTGCGCAACCTGGTGGCCGACGACGGCTGGGTGTCCATCGAGGTGCAGCACCTGCTGACCCTGATGGAGCTCAACCAGTACGACACGATCTACCACGAGCACTTCCAGTACTACACCGTGGCCTCCGCGCAGCGGGCGCTGGCCAGCGGCGGACTGTCCGTTGTGGACGTCGAACTGGTGTCGACGCACGGCGGCTCCATCCGGCTGTGGGCCCGCCCGACCGAGGTCGCCGGCGAGCCGAGCACCCGCGTGCACGACGTGCTGGCCCGGGAGAAGGCGGCCGGTCTGCACGAACTGTCCGGCTACACCGAGTTCGCCGCCCGGGTGGCCAAGGTGCGCCGGGACCTGTTGGCGTTCCTGACCAAGGCCGCCGCCGAGGGCAAGACCGTCGTCGGCTACGGCGCGCCCGGCAAGGGCAACACGCTGCTCAACCACTGCGGCATCCGGCCGGACCTGCTGGCGTACACGGTGGACCGCAACCCGTACAAGCACGGCCGGTTCACGCCCGGCACGCGGATCCCGATCCTGCCGCCCGAGCGGATCGCCGAGGACCGCCCGGACTACGTGCTGGTGCTGCCGTGGAACCTGCGCGACGAGCTGGTCGAGCAGCTGGCCTACGTCCGCGAATGGGGCGGCAGCCTGGTCTTCCCCATCCCCGAACTCGAGGTGAAGTCGTGAAGGTCGTCCTGTTCTGCGGCGGACACGGGATGCGGATGCGCACCGGGACCTCCGCGGACGTGCCCAAGCCGATGCAGCTGGTCGGGCCGAGACCCCTGATCTGGCACGTGATGCGCTACTACGCCCACTTCGGGCACACCGAGTTCATCCTGTGCCTGGGCTACGGCGCGCACCACATCAAGGACTTCTTCCTCAACTACGAGGAGACCGCCTCCAACGACTTCGTGCTGTCCGGCGGCAAGGTGGAGCTGCTGTCCACGGACATCTCGGAGTGGAAGATCACGTTCGCGCAGACCGGCATCTCCTCGCCGATCGGCGAGCGGCTGCGCCGGGTGCGTGAGCACCTGGACGGCGACGAGATGTTCCTGGCCAACTACGCCGACGTGCTGACCGACGCGCCGCTGCCGGAGATCGTCAGGCGGTTCGAGCAGTCCGAGGCCGGCGCGTCGATGATGGTCGTGCCGCCGCCCGGCAGCTTCCACTGCGTCGAGCTCGGCGAGTCCGGCATGGTCTCGGGCATCACCCCGGTCAGCGACATGCCGCTGTGGTCCAACGGCGGCTATTTCGTGCTGCGCCAGGAGGTCTTCGACCACATCCCGGAGGGCGGCGACCTCGTCGCCGACGGGTGCGGCGAGCTGGCCAAGCGCGGCCGGCTGATGGCCTACCCGCACCGCGGGTACTGGAAGCCGACCGACACCGTCAAGGAACGGGTGGCGTTGGACGAGGCCTACTCGCGCGGCGAGCGGCCCTGGGCCTTGTGGGAAAGGGAATGATCGCACTCTCGACCGGACGCCCGCGCCGGATCGCCGTGCTCGCCGCCCACTGTGACGACATCGCGATCGGCGCGGGCGGCAGTCTGCTCACGTTGTGCGGCGGCAATCCCGGCGTGCGGGTGGACGCGCTCGTGCTGACCGGCGGCGGAACCGCGCGTGAGGACGAGGAGCACGCGGCCCTGGCGGCGTTCTGCCCGGGCGCGGATCTCCGTGTCACGGTGGGAAAGCTGCCCGACGGTCGGCTGCCGGCACACTGGGAGGAGGCGAAGGCGGCGGTCGAGGAGCTGCGCTCGCGCACCGACCCGGATCTGATCTTCGCGCCGAACACCCTTGACGCGCACCAGGATCACCGCGGGCTGGCCGAGCTGGTGCCGCAGGTGTTCCGCGACCACCTGGCGCTGGGGTACGAGATCGTCAAGTGGGACGGGGATCTCGGGCGGCCGTCGGTGTACCAGCCGCTGGCCGACGAGATCGCCGAGGAGAAGGTGCGGCTGCTGCACACGCACTACCCGTCGCAGCGGAGGCGTCCCTGGTACGACCGCGAGGCGTTTCTCGGCCTGGCGCGGATCCGGGGCATCGAGTGCAAGTCCCGGTACGCGGAAGCGTTCCACGTCAACAAGCTCACTCTCGACCTTGCTGGAGGATGACCCTGATGCGCGTGCTGCTGACCGGACACCAGGGTTACCTGGGCACCGTGATGGCCCCGGTGCTGGCTGAGGCCGGGCACGAGGTGATCGGCCTCGACTCCGGCCTGTTCGCGGACTGCGTGCTCGGCCCGACACCGGCCGATCCCGCCGGCATCGCGGTCGACCTTCGTGACGTGACGGCCGAACACCTGTCCACTGTGGACGCTGTGGTGCACCTGGCGGCGCTGTCCAACGACCCGCTGGGGTCGCTGGCCCCGCAGCTGACCTACGACATCAACCACCACGCCTCGGTGCACCTGGCCCGACTGGCCAAGGATGCCGGTGTGAAGCGCTACCTCTACGCCTCGACGTGCTCGGTCTACGGCGCGTCGGGCGGCGGTGGCCTGGTCGACGAGGACGCCCCGCTGCGTCCGGTGACGCCGTACGCGGAGTCCAAGGTGCGGGTCGAGGACGACGTGGCCGAGCTGGCCGACGACGACTTCACCCCGGTGTACATGCGCAACGCCACGGCTTTCGGCTTCTCGCCGCGGCTGCGGGCCGACATCGTGCTGAACAACCTGGTCGGGCACGCGCACCTGACCGGTCAGGTCAAGGTGCTGTCCGACGGCACGCCGTGGCGGCCCCTGGTGCACGCCAAGGACATCGCGGCGGCGTTCGCCTGCGCGCTGGTGGCGCCCAAGGAGGCCATCCACAACCGGGCGTTCAACGTCGGCACCGAGCTGAACAACCTGACCGTGGCCGAGATCGCCGGCGAGGTGATCGAGGCGGTGCCCGGCTCCAAGCTGGTGATCACCGGCGAGGCCGGCGCCGACCCGCGGTCCTACCGGGTGGACTTCGCCCGGATCCGGGCCGCCATGCCGGACTTCCACGCCGCGTGGTCGGTCAAGGACGGCGCCGTCGAGCTGTACGAGGCGTACCAGAAGTTCGGGCTTACCGACGAGGACTTCAAGCAGCGCTTCACCCGCCTGGCCCGGCTGTCCGACCGGTCGGCCAAGGGCACCCTCGGCGACGACATGCGGCCGGTGCGATGAAGGAGCTGGTCGACCGGCTGTACCCGGTGTGCCGCAGCATCACCGGGAACGGCCTGCGGCGGACCCTGGAGATCATCGGCGAGGAGATCCCGCTGGTGGTCTCCGAGGTGCCGTCCGGAACCCAGGTGCTGGACTGGAACGTGCCGCGGGAGTGGAACATCCGGGACGCCTGGGTGAAGGATCCCAGTGGTCGCAAGGTGATCGACTTCGCCGAGCACAACCTGCACATCGTCGGCTACAGCACGCCGCTGCGCGCCACGATGCCGTTGGCGCAGCTGCGCGAGCACCTGCACACGCTGCCCGAGCAGCCGACGCTGATCCCGTACCGCACCAGCTACTACAACGAGACGTGGGGCTTCTGCCTGCGTCACGACGTGCTGGAGTCGTTGCCGGACGGCGACTACGAGGTGTTCATCGACTCCACTTTGGACGACGGGCACCTCAGTTACGGCGAGCACGTGGTGCCGGGCGAGCTGACCGACGAGATCATCGTGTCCTGCCACATCTGCCACCCGTCGCTGGCCAACGACAACATGGCCGGCGTGGCGGTGGCGGTCGAACTGGCCAAGCGCCTGGCTGTGTCGAAACCGCGATTCACCTACCGGTTCATCTTCGCCCCCGGCACGATCGGCGCGATCACCTGGCTGGCCCGCAACTTCGAGCGGGTGGACCGGGTGCGCGGCGGTGTCACGCTGGCCTGCGCCGGCGACCGGGGATCGTTGACGTACAAGCGAAGCCGACGCGGCGACGCCCCCGTGGACCGGGCCGTCGTGCACGTGCTGCGCGAGTCGGGCCGCGAGCACAAGGTGATCGACTTCTCGCCCTACGGCTACGACGAGCGACAGTACTGCTCGCCCGGCTTCAATCTCGGCGTCGGCAGCCTCACCAGGACGCCGTACGCCGGCTACCCCGAATACCACACCTCCGGCGACAATCCCGACTTCGTCACCGAGGAGTCGATGGCCGACACGCTGGAGACGCTGTTGGCGGCGGTGGCCGTGCTGGAGCGCGACCGCCGCTACGTGAACCTCAGCCCCTACGGCGAACCCCAGCTCGGCCGGCGCGGCCTGTACGAGTCGCTCGGCGGGCGCAGTGACACGAAACAGGCCCAGATGGCGATGTTGTGGGTGCTCAACCTGTCCGACGGCGAGCACAGCCTGCTGGACATCGCCCACCGTGCCGGACTGCCGTTCGCCACGGTCGCGGACGCCGCCGACGCCCTGCGGGGCGCCGGCCTGGTGAAGGAGTGAAACGAAGATGACCCAGTCCGTGACCACCGCCCCCACGCTGGGCTTACGCGTCGGCGACCTGGTCGAGGTGCTCAGCGTCGAGGAGATCCTGGCCACCCTGGACAGCAAGGGCGAGCTGGACAACCTGCCGTTCATGCCGGAGATGGTCCGGTTCTGCGGGCAGCGCATGACCGTGCACAAGGTGGCGCACAAGCTGTGCGACACCATCAGCCGCAGCGGCATCCGCAAGATGGAGAACTCCGTCCACCTGGCCGGGGCCCGCTGCGACGGCTCGTCGCACGGCGGCTGCCAGACCGCGTGCTCCATGTACTGGAAGGAAGCCTGGCTCAAGCGCGTCGAGCCCGGCACCCCACTGCCCGTCGAGGCTTCGCGGCCGACCGGGCGTATCGATCTGCCGCTGCTGGTGGAGAACACCCACAAGGCCCCGGGTCCCGACGGCGGCGAGCGCTTCTCCTGCCAGGCCACCGAGTTGCTCCGCGCCGCGCCGACCTGCCTGCCCTTCCGCGACCTCGGGCAGTACGTCACCGACGTGAAGACCGGCAACGTCACCGCGTGGGCGTCGGTCAAGGCGTTCGGCGTGTCGCTGTTCAACCGCGTGCAGGACGTCAGCCGGCAGAAGCTGCCGCGGAAGCTGTGGTTCAAGGAGGGCCTGCGCTGGGGCTTCATCAAGGGGCAGCCCGGCAAGAAGACGCCGACCGCGCACCTTGACCTGCAGCCCGGCGAGCTGGTGCGCGTCAGGAGCAAGGAAGCGATCCTGGCCACGCTCAACGAGGACATGCTCAACCGGGGCATGGGCTTCGAGATCGAGATGGCCCGCTACTGCGGTCAGACCGCTCGGGCACAGGCCCGCGTCGACAAGTGCATCGACGAGAAGACCGGCGAGCTGCTGACGATGAAGAGCCCGTGCATCATCCTGGAGGACATCGTCTGCGCCGGGGTCTACAACTCGAGCTGCCCGCGCGAGTTCGTGCCGTTCTGGCGGGAGATCTGGCTTGAGCGAGTCTGAGTCAGGGCAGGGCCGGGACGCGAGCGAGGATCCGGTCGCGGTCGGGACAGCGGTCGCGGCCGAGTCCACCGCCGAGCAGGTCGGCACGATCGGCCGCAAGGCCGGTCGGGGCCTGCGCTGGAGCCTGGTCGGCAACCTGGGCACCAAGCTCGGGTCCTTCACCATCGGCCTGATCCTGGCCCGGCTGCTCGTGCCGGCCGACTTCGGCGTGTTCGCGGTGGCCGCCGCGGCCACGGCCTTTGTCATGCACGTCAACGACATCGGCGTGATCGCCGCCGGCGTGCAGTGGCGCGGCAGGCTGGAGGACATGGCGCCGACCGGCACCTCGATCGCCATCGCGTTCAGCAGCCTGGTGTACGCGGCGTTCTTCTTCGGAGCGCCCGCCTTCGCAACCCTCGCCGGCACTCCGGACGCCGCCCCGGTGGTGCGGCTGCTCACGCTCGTGATCATCGTGGACGGCATCACCTCCTGCCGTAGCGCGGCTCTGATGCGCCGGTTCGAGCAGGATCGGCTGACCAAGGCGACGATGATCGGCATGGCGGCCAACTTCGTGGTCGCGGTGCCGCTGGCCTTCGGCGGGGCCGGCGCCTACAGCTTCGCCGGCGGCCAGGTGGCGGGTTCCGTCGTCACCGGGATCCTGGTGTGGCGCATGGGCGCGCTGCCGCTGCGGCTGTCCTTCGACCGCGAGGTCGCCCGGAAGCTGCTCAAGTTCGGCATCCCGTTGGCGGCCAGCCTCGGCGTGGAATCGGTGCTGCTCAACGCCGACTACGTGATCGTCGGCAACGTGTTGGGCGCGGCCGCCCTCGGCTACTACCTGTTGGCGTTCAACGTCTCCAACTGGGTGCCGGGACTGGTCGGCACGGCCGTCCGTTATGTGTCGATCCCGAGCTTCTCCCGGTTGGCCGAACAGGAACCCGAGGCCTTGGCCACGGGCGTGCGGCGATCCGTGCCGGTGTTGATCTCGGCGATCCTGCCGGTGGCCGTGTTGATGGCGATCCTGGCCCCGTACATGGTTGTCTTCCTGTACAGCGACAAATGGGCGGCGTCGGCCGATGTGCTGCGCTTCCTGACCGTGCTGATGGTCGTGCGGATGTTGACGTCGCTGGCGTTCGACATCCTGACGTCCTTGGGCGCGACCCGGGCGACCGTGTGGCTCAACGCCGGCTGGGCCATCGCCCTGATCCCGGCGCTGTGGTTCGGCACCCACCTCGACGGCATCCGCGGCGCGGCGATCTCGCACGGCATCGTTGCCCTCTTGGTTGCCCTGCCGCTGGCGGTAATCGCCTTGCATCGGGCCGGCGTGCCATTGCTTCCCGTGGTGCCGGCCCTGGTTCGTCCGGCCATCGGCGCCGTGCTGTGCGCCGTCGCGACGCTGATCACCCTGCGGCTGGTCGACAGCGGCGTGTTCGTGAACCTGTTCGTGCCCGGCGTGATCGGGATGCTGGTGTTCGTGCTGACGGTCGTGCCCGTCGAGCAGTTCCGGCAGCTGCGGGCGCGGCTCGCCCGCTGAGTGAGGAGTGGTCATGCCGCTGGTGTCCGTGGGCCTGCCGGTCTACAACGGGGTGGAGCGGATCGAGGCCGTCGTGCGCTCGGTCCTCGGCCAGGACCACGCCGACCTGGAGCTGGTGATCAGCGACAACGCGTCCACCGACGGCACCGAGGACCTGTGCCGCTCGCTGGCCGCCGAGGACTCGCGGATCGTCTACCACCGCAACCCGGTGAACGTGGGGCTGCTCAACAACTTCGTCGGCGCCCTGCGGTTGGGCCGCGGCGAGTTCTTCCGCTGGGTCGGCGACGACGACTGGCTGGCCCCGAACTGCGTCTCCCGTGGTCTCGACGTCTTCGCCGCTGACCCGGGGCTCATGCTCGTCACCAGCCAGGTCGACTACACCGCACCCGACGGCGTCACCTCCACCATGCCCTATGACGGCACCGCTTTCCGGTCCGATGACCCCGTCGTCCGGCTGACCGAGATGCTCCGGCTGCTCAACGAGAGCCACCTGATCATCGATCCCTTGTACGGCATGGTGCGCCGGGAGCCCGTGGCGCGCATCGAGCGGCGGAACATGCTGCGTGAGGACGAGGTGTACGCCACCAAGCTCGCGTTGGCCGGGCGCTGGGGCCACGTGCCCGAGGTTCTGGCCAAGCGCAACTGGAAGCACGAGTCGCCGTCGATCCTCGCCCGCCGCCTCGACGTGCCCAAGTGGCAGGCGCACTTCGCGACCACCCTCCAGTGCCGGGAGATGGCCCGCTGGGTCCAGGCGTCACCGGACCTGTCCGACGACCAGCGCCGCCGCGCGTTGTTGGAGATCGGCAAGATGTACGCCCGCCGCCAGCAGATCGTGGTCGAACGCCGCGCCCGCAAACTGGTCCGCCTCGCCCGCGACCTCGTCCCGCGCTAACCCTCCACCGTAACCCGCACCCTCGCCCCCTTGCCAGCCCTTGCGCTGGGAAGGGGGCTTTCCTCCACTCGGAGTGGAGGAAAGCCGCGTTGATCATGGGCGGCACCGCAGGTGTCGCCATGCAGGGAAGGACGCCTTACCTGCAGGGCCGCATGCAGGTAAGGCGTCCTTCCCTGCGTTCAACGAGGGTAAGGCGTC
>NZ_JBFBAM010000077.1:0-44212 GCF_040682195.1 Kutzneria sp. NPDC051319
TGCAGGGAAGGACGCCTTACCCTCGTTGAACGCGGGTAAGGCGTCCTTCCCTGCATCACATCGAGCGGCTCAGCCGGACAGGGCCTGTTGGAAGGCCAGCTCGGCGGCGCCGATGATCTTGGCTTCCTTGCCCAGCGGGGAGGCCACGATCCGGATCCCGCCGACGGCCCGGCTGACCAGGCTGCGTTCCCGCACGGTTTCGGCGGCCTCGTCGACGACCGCGTCGGGCAGCGCGGCCAGTAAATCGCCCAGCACGACCAGCTGCGGCCCGAGCAGGTTGACCACGTTGATCAGCCCGAGCCCCAGCCAGTCGGTGAACTCCCGCATCCGGGCCAACGCGACCTGCGGCTCCTCGCCGGCCAGCGAACGGAGCTCGCCGACCACGGCCTCCCGGGGCGACCCCTCGGGCAGCCCCAGCGCCCGGCACAGGGCGTCCTCGCCGATCTCGGTCTCCCAGCAGCCCTGGCACCCGCAGTAGCAGGGCCGGCCGCCGGGCCGAACCACCATGTGCCCCAGCTCGCCGACGTAGCCGCCGCTGCCCCGCAGCGCGGCCCGCTCGGAGATGACCCCGCCGCCGACCCCGACGTCGACCGACACGAACACCATGTCGGCGGCCTCGGTGGCGATGCCGCGAGTGTGCTCGGCCAGCGCCCCCAGCTCGGCGTCGTTGCCGACCAGGACCGGCCGGTTCAGGGCGGCGGACAGCCGCTCCCCCACCGGCACGCCCTCCCAGTGCAGGTTGGGCGCCTCGTGCACGTAGCCGTCACGACGGACGACACCCGGCACGGACACACCGACCCCGACGGGCTCGGAGCCGATCCGCTCGGCCAGCCGCCGGCCGGCCGCGCCGATCTTGGCCAGCAGGTCGTCCGGCGACCCGGAGCCGCGCGGCAGCGTCCAGCCCCGGGTGCCGAGCACCTCGCCGCCGAAGCCGACGGCCGCCACGGTGGTCTGCTCGACGCCGACGTCGACGGCGAGCACCCACAGCGACCGCGGCTGCGGCAGCACCAGCAGGGACGGCCGGCCGGCGCCGGTGCGCTTGACCGAGACCTGCTCGACCACCACCCCGGCCTCGGCCAGCCCGTCCACCAGCGCCTTGATCGTGCTGCGGTTGAGCCCCAACTCGGCGGCCAGTTCCGCCCTGGTGCACGGGCCGCCGACGTGCAGCCTGCGCAGCAGGGCGGTCCGGTTGTGCCTGCGGACCTCGTCGGGACGTGTACCCGCGGTTGGCGGACCGCTCACCGCACACCCCCTCGTGCCCCTGTGGGACGGCTAGTGACCGGTCGCCTTGGCCCGCCGACGGGACAGCGCGTCGACGCTGGCCGCCAGCAGCAGGACCGCACCGGTGACGATGCTGACCACGGCCGCGGGCGCGCCGATCAGGCCGAGGCCGTTGCTGACGATCTGGATCACGAAGCCACCGATGATGGCGTTGGACAGCCGGCCCTTGCCGCCGAACAGCGACGTGCCGCCGATGACCGCGGCGCCGACCGCGAACAGCAGCACGTTGCCGCCACCGGCGTTCGGGTCGACCGAGCCGACCTTGGACGAGTAGACGATGGCGCCGACCGCGGAGACGGTGGAGGCGATCACGAACACGCTCATCCGGATCTTGGGCACGTTGATGCCGGCGCGCCGCGCCGCCTCGGCGCTGCCGCCGACGGCGTAGATGTGCCGGCCGTACTTGGTGCGGTCGAGCACGAACGTGCCGGCCACCAGCAGCACCAGCACGATCGGCACCACGTAGGGCACACCGGCGATGGTGACGCGGTCCGGGTTGGGCGAGCGGTTGACCGTGAGCAGGTAGGTGGCCACCGCGCCGAGCACGACGACCGCGCCAACCTTGATCATCATCAGCGAGGTCGGCTGGGCGACCAGGCCGCGGCGGACCCGGCCGAAGTGGCGGAACAGCACCACGGCCGCGTAGCCGCCGGCGAAGATCACGAACAGCAGCCAGCTGCCGACGGTGCTCAGGTTGTTGTTGGCCACGCCGAACAGCACCGGGTCCTGGCTGATGGACAGCGTGCCGCCGTCGCCGATCAGCTTGAGGATCACGCCGCCCCAGGCCAGGAACAGGGCCAGGGTCACGACGAAGGACGGGATGCCGATCTTGGAGATCATCACGCCGGTGAGGCAGCCGATGACCGAGCCGACGCAGACGGCCAGCAGCATCTCGATCCACGGGTTGGCCGGCACGCCGAGCAACAGGATCAGCACCGCGACCGCGGACAGCACGGCGCCGAACCAGATCCGCTGCCAGACCGCGACGCCGATGGCCACCAGGCCGCCGATCACGAAGGCGTAGAAGACGGTGTCGCCCATGCCGGCCTGGAGGTTGCCGCCCTTGACGTAGTGCAGCGCCATCACGGCGGCGGCGACGCCGGAGCCGGTGCCGGCGGACAGGTCGATCTCGCCCAGCAGCAGCACGAACACCAGGCCCATCGCGATGATGGTGATGCCGGCGGCCTGCGCGAGCAGGTTGGCGATGTTGTTCAGGCCGAGGAACGTGCTCGACGACAGGCCGAACAGGATCACCAGCACGATCAGGCCGGCCAGGGCCGGCAGCGAGCCGAGCTCGCCGCCGCGGACGCGGTCGACGTAGTCGCGGACGGCCTGGCCGGTGGTGCGCCGGGTGGTGTCGATGCCGAAGTCGGCGACGGCCTGGTCCTGCGCGGCCTGCTTCTGGTCCGACGGCGGGGCGGCGGCGGGTGTGTCAGTCATTGGAGGAGATCCCTTGCGATTCAGACCGTGGCGACTTCGGGCTTGGCCAGGCCGATGTCGCCGGACCGGCCGGCGGTGATCAGCTCGACGACCTGCGTGTTGGTCAGGCTCTTGGTCGGCAGCTGGGCGACCATGCGGCCGAGGAAGAGCGTCGCCACGTTGTCGGCGACCTCGAAGACGTCGTTCATGTTGTGGCTGATGAGCACCACGCCCAGACCCTGGTCGGCCAACCGGCGCACCAGGTCGAGCACCTGGCGGGTCTGGGCCACGCCCAGCGCCGCGGTCGGCTCGTCCAGCAGCACGACCTTGCTGTCCCACAGCACGGCCTTGGCGATGGCCACGGTCTGCCGCTGGCCGCCGGACAGCGACGCCACCAGCGTGCGCACCGACTTGACCGTGCGGACCGACAGCGAGGCCAGCGTCTCGCGGGCGGCCTGCTCCATGTCGGTCTCGTCGAGCAGGCCGTGCTTGCCGCGCTCACGGCCGAGGAACATGTTCTGGACGATGTCGAGGTTGTCGCACAGCGCGAGGTCCTGGTAGACGACCTCGATGCCGTAGTCGGCGGCCTCACGGGGGCCGGAGATGTGCACCGGCTCGCCGTTGAACAGCACCTCGCCGGAGTCGATGCCGTGGATGCCGGCGATGCACTTGACCACCGTGGACTTGCCGGCGCCGTTGTCGCCGACGAGCGCGGTCACTTCGCCGGGGCGGATCACGAGGTCCACGTCGTGCAGCACGTGGACGGGTCCGAAGCTCTTGTTGATCCCGCGCAGTTCAAGGATCGGCTGCTCGGTCATGGGGGTCTTCTCCAGACTGTCACTGCCCGCCCCGGTGGCGGTGGGGTGCCGGGCATGGGAAGCCGCCGCGGCCGGCCCGGGTCGGGGGTCCGGGTCGACCACGGCGGCGGCCTTCGCATCAGGCCGTCAGCTGACTAGCTGATGCCGTTCTGGGCGCAGAGCGGGGCGACATCGCCGGTGCAGACGTCGGCCTTCGGCACGGCGCCGGCGGAGATGACGTCCTTGACCTTGTCCTTGGTGATCGACTGCGGGTCGAGCAGCAGGGACGGCACCGAGCGCTGGGTCTTCGGGTCCACGGTCTTCTGCGTGGCGATCTTGTCGGCGTCGGCCTTGCTGTTCTTCAACAGCGCGGTGGCCAGCTTGGCGGCCGCCTTGGCCTCCTGGTCGATCGGCTTGAAGACGGTCATGTACTGGTCGCCGCGCAGGATGGCCTTGAGGCCGTCGGCGGTGGCGTCCTGACCGGTCACCGGGACCGTGCCGTTGAGGTGGTTCTTCTGCAGCACGGCGATGACCGCGCCGGCCAGGCCGTCGTTGGCCGCGAGCACGCCGTCGACCTTGCCGCCGTTGGCGGTCAGGAAGTTCTCGAACGTGGAGCCACCGGTCTGGTTGTCCCACTTGTCGATGAACTGGCTCTTGACCAGCTTCAGCGTGCCGGCGTCGTAGAGCGGCTTGAGCACCTGCTCCTGGCCGTCGTGGAACAGGGTCGCGTTGTTGTCGGTCGGCGCGCCCTCGATCTCGATGACCTGGGCGCCCGGCTTGCTCTTGAGCGCGTCGGCGAGGGCCTGGCCCTGGAGCTTGCCCACGCCGGGGTTGTCGAACGAGACGTAGTAGTCGGCGCTGCCGCCGGCGTTGAGGCGGTCGTAGTCGATGACCGGAACGCCCTGGGCCTCGGCCTTCTTCTCGACCGCGGCGCCAACGTCGCCGGTGGTGGAGGCGAGGATCAGGACCTTGACGCCCTGGCTGAGCATCTGGTCGGCCAGCTGCGAGACCTTCTGGTCGTCGCCCTGCGCGTTCTGGATGATCGGGTCGAAGCCCTCGGCCTTGAGCGCGGCCTCCAGCAGCGGGTGGTCGAAACCCTCCCAGCGGGCGGACGTCGTGGTCTCGGGCAGGATCACGCCGACCTTGGCGCCGTTGCTGGCGCCGCTGCTGCCCGACGTCGGGCTGGAACCGCTGCTGCTGTTGGCTCCACACCCGGTGACCGCCAGCGCGAGCCCGGTGCTCGCGGCGAGCACGGCGAGAGTTCTGCTCCGCATCCGGCTGTTCCCTTCATCGTGGCGCGGGTCACTGAGAGAGCCCCGCGAAAATGTTGTGGCGCAGAACATATGCCCCTGAGCCTCGCTACGAAAGGTAGCTGAAGCGGTTAAGTTCGGTTCTGGCGACACGATGCGGCAACGACGCGGTAACCGGAAGGCCGCCGCTACACCGAACAGCCGCCTGTCAACTACGCGTTGTGACTAAATCGGGGTGAGGTGCCGCACGCTCATTGCACGGTTGGCCGCTTCTCCTGCGGCGAAAGGTTCACGGGTGTGATCACGGACAGGCATGAGAGCGCTACCAAGCGCCCTACGCCCATTCGGCCGTGCACGCTCGACCGGGTGTCACCACGAACGCAGCGTGGCGATCCGCTCCTCAAGCTGCTCGACCGAGGCCATCGCGGTGGGCGGGCCCCCGCAGTAGGCGCGCAACTCGCTGTGGATCTTGCCGTGCGGCTTCTTGGTCCGGTGGTGGTGCATCGACACCAGGGTGTTCAGCTCGCGCCGCAGCTCGGCCAGCCGCTCCTGGGTGGTGCGCACCTTGGCCGGCTGTGGCACGGCCGCCGGCTCGGCCGCCTTGCGCGCCGACACGTCGGCCAGCTGCTTGGCCTGCCGCTGGCGCAGCAGGTCCCGCACCTGGTCGGGGGCGAGCAGCCCGGGCAGCCCCAGGTAGTCCTGCTCCTCCTCGGTGCCGACCATGGCCGCCGTGCCGAACGAGGAGCCGTCGAAGATCAGCTGGTCCAGCTCGGCCGAGGCGCCCAGCGAGGTGTAGCCCTTCTCCTCCTCGCCGTCCTCGTCCTTGGCCCGGTTGGCGTCGGCCAGCAGCTCGTCGTCCCAGCCGTCCTTCTCACGGTGCGGCTTGCCCAGCACGTGGTCGCGCTCGGCCTCCAGCTCGGAGGCCAACTGGAGCAGCACGGGGACGCTGGGCAGGAACACGCTGGCCGTCTCGCCGGGGCGCCGCGACCGCACGAAGCGGCCGATCGCCTGCGCGAAGAACAGCGGCGTCGAGGAGCTCGTGGCGTACACGCCGACGGCCAGGCGCGGCACGTCGACGCCCTCACTGACCATGCGGACCGCGACCAGCCACCGGGCCTGGCCGGCCGAGTACTCGGCGATCCGGCCGGTGGCCTTGGGGTCGTCGGAGAGCACGACCGTCGGCTCCTCGCCGGTCAGCCGCTTGATGATCTCCGCGTAGGCCTTGGCCGACTCCTGGTCCGAGGCCAGCACCATGGCGCCGGCGTCCGGGATGGACTGGCGCACCTGGTTCAGCCGCTGGTCGGCGGCGCTGATCACGGCCGGCATCCACTCGCCGGTCGGGTCCAGCGCGGTGCGCCAGGCCCGGGCCGTCTGCTCCTGGGTCAGCGGTTCACCCAGTCGGGCGGTGAATTCCTCGCCCGCGCCGGTCCGCCAGCTCGCCTCACCCGAATAGGCCAGGAACAACACCGGCCGGACCACGCCGTCGCGCAACGCGTCGGAGTACCCGTACGAGTGATCCGCACGACTGCGCATCTGGCCGGCGCCGTCGGGTTCGTAGTTGACGAACGGGATCGGGCTGTCGTCGCTGCGGAACGGCGTGCCGGTCAGGGCCAGCCGGCGCACCGCGGGCGTGAACGACTCGCGAATGGCGTCGCCCCAGGACTTCGCGTCGCCGCCGTGGTGCACCTCGTCCAGGATCACCAGCGTCTTGCGGTTCTCGGTGCGCACGCGGTGCAGCGTCGGATGGGCCGCGACCTGGGCGTAGGTGACGGCGACCCCGTTGTAGTCGTTGGAGGTCTGGCCGGCGCCGTTGCGGAAGTTGGAGTCGATCGCGATGCCGGCCTCGGCCGCCGCCTTGGCCCACTGGTGCTTGAGGTGCTCGGTCGGCGTGACGATCGTGACCCGCTCGACCGTGCGGTCGGCCAGCAGCTCGGCGGCCACGCGCAGACCGAAGGTGGTCTTGCCGGCGCCCGGCGTGGCGACCGCGAGGAAGTCCTGCGGCCTGGTCGTCAGGTACCGGGTCAGCGCCCGGCGCTGCCAGGCCCGGAGCGGTCGTGCGGCGGTCGTCGTCGGGTTGAGGGTGTCCGTCAACGCCGTTCACCCTCCCTAGCTGCGACAACCTGCCGATGACGTGCGAATGCCCTCACGGTGGGGTTCCCTGAGGGCTGGTGCCACCTTACCCAACGGACCCGGACGGCACCGCCCGATGGGCTGTGCCGATGGCCACGAGATGACGTTTCGGGGGGTGATCCAGCCGCGGAACCCGTGATGCCGCATGCTTTGGGGTGCCATGGGTCAGCAGCCTGAGCAGGAGACCGGCGCGGTCGCACCCGACAAGCGGGGGCCGTGGCGGCTCACGGTGCGCACGGTCACCAAGGCCTGGTTCGGCGACATCTTCTCGGAGGCCGCGGAGGCGGCGTTCTGGCAGACGCTGTCGCTGCCGCCGCTGCTGCTGGGTCTGCTCGGCTGCCTGAGCTTCGTCGGCGACTGGTTCGGGCCGCAGATCGTCACCGCCGTGCAGTCCAAGATCCTTTCGTTCTGCCACACCATATTCAGTCCGAACGTCGTGGACCAAATCATCGCCCCCACGGTGGTGAGCATCCTCACCGGCGCGCACACCGAGGTGGCCTCGATCGGCTTCCTGATCTCGCTGTGGGCCGGCTCGTCGGCGATGGCCTCGTTCGTGGACGCGATCACCGCCGCCTACGGCCAGCACGACGTGCGGCATCCGGTGTGGCAGCGGATCTTCGCGCTGTTCATGTACATCGTCGGCCTGGTGCTGGCCGTGATCGGGCTGCCGCTGCTGGCCCTGGGGCCCGACCTGCTGGCCGCCGTCGTGCCCGGGCAGTGGCGGCCGATCGTGCAGCAGCTGCTGAGCACGTTCTACTACCCGGTGATGGCCGTGCTGCTGGTGTTGGCGCTGACCACGATGTACAAGGTCGCGCTGCCGCGGAAGCTGCCGTGGCACCGGGGTCTGCCCGGCGCGGCGCTGGCCATGGTGATGTTCCTGTTGTCCAGCATCGGGTTGCGGCTCTACATCTCGTGGATCACCAGCACCGGCTACACCTACGGCGCGCTGGCCACCCCGATCGCCTTCCTGCTGTTCACGTTCTTCCTCGGCATGGCCATCATCGTCGGCGCGCACTTCAACAGCGCCATCGAGGAGATGTGGCCGGCCAGGCTGACCCGCCGGCAGCGGCGCAAGTGGCGCCGGCTGGAGCTGGAGCGGGCCGCCGTCAAGATCCGGGCCGGCGAGCAGGCGGCGGCGTGGCTGGCCGAGCAGCCGGAGACCGAGGAGCTGGAGACCCCGGCAGCGGAGAAGACGGAGAAGACGAACGGGGCCGAGCCGCCCGACGGCCTCACCGAGAAGTGGCAGGCCCCGTCGCCCGCCGACGTCAACGACACCGAACAGCTGAGGCGTCCGTCGGCGGAGCGGCAGAACAAGTAGCCAGGCTCACGCGCCCGCCAGCGCAGCAGATCGCTCGGCTCGGAGGGGGTCGAGCCCCGTGCGGAACGCGCGGCAGAAATTCAGTCGTTCATCATCTCGTAGATCTTCTTGCACTCCGGGCAGACCGGGCTGCCGGGCTTGGGCGCCTTGGTGACGGGGAACACCTCGCCGCACAGCGCGACCACGTGATTGCCCATCACGGCACTCTCCGCGATCTTCGCCTTCTTCACGTAGTGGAACATCTTCGGCGTGTCGTCGCCGGTGGTCTCGTCGGCGTCGCGCCGGGTGTCGGTCTCGGGCAGCGTCTGGGTCATCGGGCTCACTCATTCATGATGCCTGATACACGCTGGACGTTGGAACGGGAGAGCATGGGTACACAACCGCAGGTCATCGCCCCAGACATCAACGAGGAGGTGGCGGCCGCGCTGGCCGAGGGCCGGGCCGTGGTGGCGTTGGAGAGCACGATCCTGGCCCACGGGCTGCCGCCGGGCCGCAACCGGGAGGTCGCGGCGCGGGTGGAGCAAGTGGTCCGGGACGCCGGGGCGGTGCCGGCGACGATCGCGGTGCTGGACGGGCGGCCGGTCGTCGGACTGGACGACAAGCAGCTGGACCGGGTGTGCGACCCGGCGTCGGGCCTGGTCAAGCTGTCGCGACGGGACCTGGGGCCGGCGATCGCGCTGGGCCGGGACGGGGCGACGACGGTGGCCGGCACGGCATCCATCGCGGCCAGGGCGGGGGTCGGCGTGTTCGCGACCGGCGGCCTCGGCGGGGTGCACCGGGGCGCGGCCGAGAGCTGGGACGTCTCGGCCGACCTGAGCGTGCTGGCCGAGACGCCGGTGCTGGTGGTGTGCTCGGGCGTGAAGTCGGTGCTGGACATCGGGGCCACGCTGGAGCTGCTGGAGACCAGCTCGGTGCCGGTGCTCGGCTACCGCACGGACCGGTTCCCGGCGTTCTACCTGCGTGAATCCGATTTCGACGTGCCGTGGCGGGTGGACGACCCGGCCCAGGCGGCGGCCGTGGTCGCGGCGCACCGGGCGCACGCCCCGGGGCGGTCCGGGGTGTTGCTGGCCAACCCGGTGCCGGTTGAGTACGAGATGGACCGCGAGCTGCACGACCGGCTGCTGGCCGAGGGCCTTGAGCTGCTGGTCACGCGGAACGTGCGGGGCAAGGATGTGACGCCGGTGCTGCTGGAGCACTTCCACTCGGCCAGCGGCGGCGTGAGTCTGGACACCAACGAGCAGCTGGTGCTGTCCAACGCGCGCGTGGCCGCCGCTGTGTCTGTTGAGCTGGGACGGGTGGAGCTCGCTCGATGACGGTCATCGTGGTCGGAGACGCGGCGATGGACGTCGTCGCCCGGCATCACAGCCCGATCGCCCACGCCGGCGACTCCCGGGCGGACATCGCGCTGGCGGTCGGCGGGGCGGGGGCCAATACCGCCGCTTGGCTGGCGTCGCTGGGCGTGGACACCGTGCTGGTGGGGCGGGTCGGCGACGACATGGCCGGCCGGCAGGTGCGGGCCGAGCTGGAGGTGTTCGGGGTGCGGTGCGCCTTCGCCACCGATCCGGCCGCCCCGACCTGCTGCGTCGTCGTCCTGGTCGACGGGGACGGGCAGCGGAGCATGCTGGCCGACCGGGGCGCGAACGCCCGGCTGGCCGGCTCGGACCTGTCCGTCCACGTGCTGGAGACGGCCAGTCATCTCCACCTGTCCGGTTACGTGCTGTTGGACCCCAAGTCGCGTGACGCCGGGCTGGAGATGCTCGCCGCCGCCCGCGGGGCGGGGCTGACGACCTCGGTGGACCCGCAGGCGGCGCTGCACATCGTCAACCAGGGGCCGGAGACGTTTCTGGCCATGGTGGCCGGTGTGGACCTGCTGCTGCCCAACTCCGAGGAGCTGGAGGCGCTGACCGGCTCCCGTGATCCGGCCGCCGCCGCCAAGCTGCTGGACCACGTGGGCGCGGTGGCCGTGACGACCGGGCCGGCCGGGGCCAGCTGGGTGGACCGGATCGGGCGCTGGGACGTGCCGGCCGTGGCGGCCGACTGCGTGGACTCCACCGGCGCCGGGGACGCCTTCGACGCCGGGCTGCTGGCGGCGTGGCTGAACGGGCAGCCGCCGCTGGAGGTGCTGCGGGCCGGCGTGACGGCGGGGTCGCGGGCGGTGTCCCGCGTGGGCGGCCAGCCGCCGGTGTGATCAGGACCCGAGCCCGGGCCGTTCAAGGCCGCGACCTGGGCTCGGGGTCCGGGGCGGAGCCCCGGCGTGGGGTGTGGGGGCCGGGCCCCCACGGGGCACAGCGAGCGATGATGGCCGCGTGGTCCGCGGGCACACCTCACCCAATCGCGAGCCGGCGGTCTGTTCTGCCGGCTGGAAGAGCCTTCTCAGCCCTCGATGGCCGGGGGCGGTTTCGGGGCGTCCTGCGGGCCGTTCTGCTGGGCGTCGGGCGAGACCTCTCGCGCCAGCGCCCGGCGGGCGGCCTTCTCCGCGTTGTAGCGGTTGATCTCCTCCTGCTTGCGTGGCGGGCGGTCGTTGGCGATCAGCACGGCCACCCACGGCAGGGGAATCGACAGCACCAGGAAGAACAGCGCCAGCCACCACACGTTGATGAACGCCACGGCCAGCAGCAGGCACGGCACGCGCAGCAGCATCATGATCGTGTACTTGCGCTTGCGTGCCCGGGACTCGTCCGCGTACGAGGGCGCGGCCCCGGTGATCAGAACCGGTGTGTCGTCCCGGTCAGAGCCCTTCACGACACCACCTCCTGCCGTTGATGCTAGTCGCCTTCGAGGACGTGCAAACATTCTGGTCGTGTTTTCCGACAAGTTCTGTGACCAGTTGCGGGACGCCTTCCGCGAAGCCCGCTACGAGCCGGACGCGGTCGTCGACCTGCTCGGCGCGCAGGCGCACGCGGCGCTCGGCCGTGGCGAGCCCGAACCGGCCCGTCGGGCCAGCGCCGACGGCGGCCCGCTCGGCAGCCTGATCCGCCTGTTCCTGCTCGGTGACGCCGTGTCGCCGACCGAGACCGCCGCCGCCCTGGGCACGCTGTCCGTGGCCGACGCCGTGACGGAGGGACTGCTCCGCGAGGTCGACGGGAACCTGCGCGCGGATCTCGACGTTCGACCGTACGGAGACGATCAGGGTTCCTGGTGGGTGGTGTCGGACCAGGACTCCGACCTGCGCGGCGCACCCGTCGGCCCGGACCACGTGCTGGGCGTCGGACACGCGTCTCTGAGCCTTGCTCGCGCCACGGCCCGACGGCCCGTGGACACCGTGCTGGATCTGGGAACCGGCTGCGGGGTGCAGGCGCTGCACGCCGCCCGCCACGCCAACCGCATCACCGCCACCGACCTGTCCGAACGGGCGCTTTCCCTTGCCTCGGCGACCTTCCGGCTCAACGAGCTGGACGTGGAGCTGGCCCGCGGCGAGTGGTTCCAGCCGGTCGCCGGCCGCCGCTTCGACCAGATCGTGTGCAACCCCCCGTTCGTCGTCGGCCCGGCCCGCGTCGACTACACCTACCGCGACTCCGGTCTGGCCGGGGACGACGCGAGCGCCTTGGTGGTACGGCAGTTGCCGGCGTTCCTCAACGAGGGTGGTGTCGGCCAACTGCTGGCGTCCTGGCTGCACCGCAAGGGTGAGGACTGGACCGACCGGGTCGCGTCCTGGCTGCCACGCGGCGGAGTCGACGCCTGGTTCGTGCAGCGCGATGTGGCCGAACCCTCGCTGTACGTGGGCACGTGGCTGCGCGACGCCGGCATCGACCCGCGCTCGGCCGAGGGCCGCGTGAAGGCGTCGGCGTGGCTGGACTGGTTCGAGGCCAACGATGTTCTCGGTGTCGGCTTCGGATTCGTCACGCTGCGTCGCACCTCGTCCGCGCACCCGGAGGTCGTCTGCGAAGACCTCCGCCACGCCTTCGACGACCCGCTGGGCCCGGAGGCCGCGGCGTGGCTGGATCGAGTGAGTTGGTTGCGGCAGCACGGATCCGCCGAGGAACTGCTGGCCACGCGGTTCCTGGTGCCGCCGACCGTGATGCTGGAAGAGGTGTCGCAGCCGGGCGACGAGGGCTGGGAGGCCGTCGTGCGGCGGCTGCACCGCACCGACGGACCCGGTTGGCAGCACGAGGTCGACGAGTTGGCGGCCGCGCTGCTGGCCGGTTGTCGCGGGGCGTTGCCGCTGGGTGACCTCTTGCACCTGTTGGCGTACGGGCACGGCCAGTCGGTCGACGACCTCGAACGCGCCGCGTTGCCGATCGTGCGCGATCTGATGCGGCACGGAATGGTTGTCGTGGCGTGAAAGCAGTTGTCATGCGGGTGACAAGGGCGAGCGTCACCGTCGGCGACGAGGTCGTCGGTGAGATCAAGGAACCCGGGTTGTTGGTGTTGTTGGGCATCACCCACACCGACGGGGTCGAACAGGTCGACACCATGGCGCGGAAGCTGCACGAGCTGCGAATACTCGACGAGGAGCAATCCTGTGCGAGCACAGGGGCTCCGCTGCTCGTGGTGAGCCAGTTCACGCTGTACGGCGACACCAGGAAGGGCCGCCGTCCATCGTGGACGAAGGCCGCGCCCGGTCCGGTCGCCGAGCCGCTGGTGGACGCGGTCGTCGACGCGCTGCGTGCGCGGGGCGCCACCGTGGCCACCGGTCGGTTCGGCGCCGACATGGCGGTGGAAAGCGTGAACGACGGTCCGTTCACGGTGCTTGTCGAAGTGTGATGATTCGCGGGTTTCCTTGTGAAGGAAACGTGCAGGCGCGCGATTCGGTTCAGTTGTCCAACATGGACTTCACGTTTCACCGGGACGGTTGCCGACTGAACGGGTGGAGGTGGCCCTCTCTCAGGGAAACCTCAGGTTCTCAGGGCAACCGCTCCGGGCGTGGAGACGTCATGAAGGGTGAGAAGACGGGAACGATTTCGCGATCGCTCGCGTTTTCACCAGTGTCCAGCCAGCAAGCGCAAGGCATTCCCGACCCGGGTGCCTCGCCCGAAAGGCTCGCCGCGCAACGCAGCGCCGGTGTGTGACGCGACGACACACCAGCCCGCGACCGGGGAGGGAGCACCCGTGACCATCCCACAGACCATCGACCACTTCGGGCCCGAGGCAGATCTCGACGCCCAGGGGCCCGCCGCCGACCTGGTGCGTGTGTACCTGAACGGCATCGGCAAGACCAAGCTGCTGACCGCCGAGCAGGAGGTGGGGCTGGCCAAGCGAATCGAGGCCGGCGTGTTCGCCCGCCACATGCTGGAGACGGCCAGGGTTCTGGACGCCACCAGGAAGTCCGAGCTGACCGCCCTGGTGCGTGACGGCGAGCGGGCCAAGAACCACCTGCTGGAGGCCAACCTCCGCCTCGTGGTGTCGCTGGCCAAGCGCTACACCGGGCGCGGCATGCCGCTGCTCGACCTGATCCAGGAGGGCAACCTCGGTCTGATCAGGGCCGTCGAGAAGTTCGACTACACCAAGGGCTTCAAGTTCTCCACGTACGCCACGTGGTGGATCCGCCAGGCCATCACGCGGGGCATGGCCGACCAGGGGCGCACCATCCGGCTGCCCGTCCACCTGGTTGAGCAGGTGAACAAGCTGGCCCGGATCAAGCGCGACCTGCACCAGCAGCTCGGCCGCGAGGCCACGCACGAGGAGCTGGCGCGGGAGTCCGGCATCGCCGAGTCCAAGATCGCCGATCTGCTCGACCACTCTCGCGACCCGGTGAGCCTGGACATGCCCGTCGGCACCGACGAGGACGCCCCGCTGGGCGACTTCATCGAGGACGCCGAGGCCACCGACGCCGAGAGCGCCGTCATCTCCAGCTTGCTGTCCGACGACCTGCGCCGCGTGCTGGCCACCCTGGACGAGCGGGAGCAGTCGGTCATCCGCCTGCGCTACGGCCTCGAGGACGGACAGCCCCGCACCCTCGACCAGATCGGCAAGCGCTTCGGCCTGTCCCGCGAGCGCGTCCGCCAGATCGAGCGTGAGGTCATGTCCAAGCTCCGCCAAGGCGACCGAGCCGAGCGGCTACGGGCCTACGCGAGTTGACCGGCCAGCGGGTGGATCTTCGCCCGATCAGCCGTCTTGACTTGTGATCTGTGTCACGGCACAGTTCACCGCACACAGAAGCTTCGCGGTGCGAACCATCGGGCGACCGACGATTCGCGACCGCACACCACAGGAGGCGGGGACGGCCGGGGGCCGCCCCCGTCTCTTGATTTGTGTGATGTCCGCCGTCACACCCGGGGACGGCGGCAGGCGCATGGGGGTCCGACGATACTGTGCCCTGAGCTGCCGACCCGCGAGGTCGCGCCGGTCTCTGGAGCCGCGGGCCGGGAAAATCGCGTCTTTTCAGCGATTTTCCCGGACTAGGCGAAGAGACCGGATCTTCAGCGACCTCGCCCCGCGCGGAACGCGCGGCACAAGCACAGGAGCCCGCGAACGTGACCACCACCTCGTTCCAGTACGTCGATCCGCTGCCGTTGGGCAAGGACACCACTACCGAGTACCGACTGGTCAGCCCGGACGGCGTCCGGGTGACGGAGGTGGCGGGGCGGCGCTTCCTCGAAGTGGAGCCCGAGGCGCTGCGGCTGCTGGCCCGTGAGGCGATCAAGGACATCCAGCACCTGCTGCGCACCAGCCACCTGCGGCAGCTGCGGGCCATCATCGACGACCCCGAGGCCAGCGGGAACGACCGGTTCGTGGCCACCGACCTGCTGCGCAACGCCTGCGTGTCGGCGGGCGGGGTGCTGCCGATGTGCCAGGACACGGGCACGGCGATCGTGGTGGGCAAGCGGACCGAGACGGTGCTCACCGGCGGTGACGACGAGGCGGCGCTGTCGGAGGGCATCTACGACGCCTACCAGCAGCTGAACCTGCGCTACTCGCAGATGTCGCCGACGACGTTCTGGGACGAGCGCAACACCGGCACCAACCTGCCGGCCCAGATCGAGCTGTACCACAAGGCGGGCCAGGAACCGGCCTACGAGTTCCTGTTCATGGCCAAGGGCGGCGGCAGCGCCAACAAGACGTTCCTGTACCAGGAGACCAAGGCGCTGCTGAACCCGACGCGGCTGGCCCGGTTCCTGGACGAGAAGCTGCGCTCGCTGGGCACGGCCGCCTGCCCGCCGTACCACCTGGCGATCGTGGTCGGCGGCACGTCGGCCGAGTACAACCTGAAGACGGCCAAGCTGGCCTCGGCCCGCTACCTGGACAACCTGCCCACCGAGGGCTCCGCCGACGGCCGCGCGTTCCGGGACACCGACCTGGAGCAGCAGGTGCTGGCCATGACCCGCGAGTTCGGCATCGGGGCCCAGTTCGGCGGCAAGTACTTCTGCCACGACGTCCGGGTCATTCGCCTTCCCCGGCACGGCGCCTCCTGCCCCGTCGGCATCGCGGTGTCCTGCTCGGCCGACCGCCAGGCCAAGGCCAAGATCACCGCCGAGGGCGTCTTCCTGGAGCAGCTGGAGCACGACCCGGCGCAGTTCCTGCCCGAGGTGCACGACGAGCAGCTGTCCGACGACGTGGTGCGCATCGACCTCAACCAGCCGATGGACGAGATCCGGCGCACCCTGGCGGCGCTGCCGGTCAAGACCCGGCTGTCGCTGACCGGCCCGCTGGTGGTGGCCCGGGACATCGCCCACGCCAAGATCAAGGAACGCCTGGACGCCGGCGAGGCCATGCCGCAGTACCTGCGCGACCACCCCGTCTACTACGCCGGCCCGGCCAAGACGCCCGAGGGCTACGCCTCCGGCTCCTTCGGCCCCACCACCGCCGGCCGCATGGACTCCTACGTCGAGCAGTTCCAGGCCGCCGGCGGCTCCCTGGTGATGCTGGCCAAGGGCAACCGCTCCAAGCAGGTCACCGACGCCTGCCAGTCCCACGGCGGCTTCTACCTCGGCTCCATCGGCGGCCCGGCCGCCCGTCTGGCCAAGGACTGCATCCGCAAGGTCGACGTGCTCGAATACGCCGAGCTGGGCATGGAAGCCGTCTGGAAGATCGAGGTCGAGGACTTCCCGGCCTTCATCGTCGTCGACGACAAGGGCAACGACTTCTTCTCCGAGACCTCCGCCCCGACCCTGCAGATCTCCTTCCGCCGCTAACCGGTCCCACGTGGACCGTGGTCGCCGGATCGGCGGCCACGGTCCGTCCGGGGATCCGGGTCAGCCCGGTCTCCCCCCGACGCGCGAGCGACGGCTCGGCTGGCATCACCGGCGAGGACATCACCGTGTCGGCGGGTGTGGTCATGTACTGACGGGGCGGGCCGCCACGACCCGAACCCGTTGCGCCGCCACGATCACGATGGCCAACAACGCGCCGATGGCCAACAGGCCGACGTACGGGTCGGGTGCCTCGATGCGGTTCTCCAGCAACGGATTCGCGGCGGCGGTGCCCGAGCCGACCATGTCCGGCACGAACCGTTCGGGCCCGTAGGAGACCAGCGCCCAGGCGGCGGCCGCGGTCAGCAGAACGGACGACATGGCCGCGTGCAGGGCCATGACCGGCTCACGGGTGATCCACAGCGCCACGGCCGCGCCGGCGGCGGCGAAGACCACGGCCAGGGCGATGGAGCCGGGCACCGGCGGGACGATCGCCACCAGGCCGAACAACAGTGCCGTAGCGGCAACGCCGATCCCGACGGCCGCCAGCCGCGGCCGTCCGTACAGGTACGCGGCCAGGTAGGCGGCCAGCATCACGCCGAAGACCGGGCCGCCCGCGGCCGCCTTGTCCGGCGACGCGACCAGCATGAGCACCACCAGCGTCGCCATGCCTGCCACCAGCAGACATCCCGCTACCCGTGCCGCCATCACGACCGCCTCTCGCCGAGGTCGCGTGTGGCCCCTTCCCGACCCCTGCCGCCGGAAAGGGGCCACACGCGGGTTCTATCGCCGGCGACGTCGTTAATGTTGCGTGCCGGTTTGGGCGGTCAGCACGAGCTTGCGGCTGCCCAGCGGTGCGTCGAGGTGGGCGGCGACGGGGACGTCGCGGACGTAGAGCGGGCAGATGCGGTGGGTCTGGGCGATGGTCAGCACGGTGATGTCGACCTCGTCGGCGGTCTGCTTGGCCACCTGGGCCTCGATCTTGACGCAGCCGCCCTCCTCCACCATGACGACGAGGGTCTTGCCGCCGTCCTGCTGCCACACGGTCTGGGGCACGCCGTCGGGCGGGGTGTAGCTGACCTGGTTGGGCGGCACGGTGGGACCGGTGGCCTTGGGCTGCGGCGTCTCCGAAGTGGCGGGAGGCGGGGCCGGGGCGCCTGAGGTCGTCGGCGGTGGCACGGAAGTGGAGGTGGTCGGTGCGGGCGAGACCGTGCTGGTCTGGTCCGGGCCGGTTTGCGCGGCGTTCGTCGCCGCGGGAGAACCGCAGGCGGCCAGGGCGAAGAGCCCGGCGCCCAGCGCCACGGTTCTCAGCCAGCGGTGACCTGACAACTGCGGCAGGGCGGCTCTCCGCCGGGAGTGGGGGCGGCGCCCGGCCGGCTGGGGCGAGCCGGCCAGGCGCCCGGGGATTGGCTTGGTCATGACCGCACCGTCCTCTGCTCCAGCACGACCTTGCGGTCGGCGAGTGGCTTGTCCAGCTGCACGGTCAGCTGCGTGAGCCGCAACTCCTTGGTGCAGACCCGGTTGGTGTCGGTGAGGTTCCGGATGAGCAGCACGTGCACGGCATCCGCGTCCTGAGCGGCCAGCTCCGCGCTCGAATGCTCGCACCCGCCCTCCTGACCCTGCACGGCCAGGGTGGCGCCGTTGTCGTCCAACTGGACCCGGGCGGGATAGCCCTGGGGCAGCTTGGACATGTCGACCTGCGTGGCCGGCACGTCGCGGAGGCTGCCGCCCTGGCCGGCGGGTGCGATGCCGTTGGCGCTGCCGGGCTGGGTCGTCGTCCGGGTCTGGCCGCAGGCGGCAAGCGCCAACACCAGCGCGCCCGCGCCGACCACTGTCGTCAGAGCCTTCATGCACCAGGGACGGAGCGACCACCGGGATGGGTTGCATCGCAGTAATCGGATAGCGCCGATGGCGTCACACGGCCATGATCCGGGGCGTGAACGTCGGCGTGAACGTGCTGATCGGCCTGGCGGTCCTGGCCCTGCTGCTGTGGCGGCAGCTGCAGCCGCGGCGGGTGCGCGAGGACGGCGGCATGCGGCTCACCGTGATCCTGCTGGTGGTCGGGGTTTTCCAGGCGTACCCGGTGCTGTCGGGTCATCCGCCGACGACGGTCGTGGTGCTGCTGTTGCTGGCCGGCCTGGTGTCGGGAGCGGTGTTCGGCACACTTCGGGCATATACGACGAAGCTGTGGATCCAGGACAACGAGGTCTGGCGGCGGGGCACCTGGGTCACGCTGGTGCTGTGGCTGGTGGCGGTCGGCCTGCACTTCGGCATCGACTACCTGTCCGAGCAGCAGGGCGCGCCGGCCGGGCTGGGGTCGTCGACGATCGTGCTCTACCTGGCGGTGACGCTGGGCATCCAGCGCTTCATCACGCAGCAGCGGGCCGTGCAGGTGCGGTCACAGGTCTAGCAGCTGGATGGGGTCGAAGGAGACCGGGAACGGCTCGGCGATCTCGAAGACGCCGCCGGTGTGGGCCACGGCGACCTCCTGGTACTCGCCGTCGGCCAGCCGGTAGAACCACAGGGTGGCGGTCTCGGTGCGCAGGTCGACCTCGCCGCGCAGGTAGTACGGGATGCCCTCGCGGGCACACATGGCCGGCTTGTCCAGCCGGTCGCGCTGGCGCGAGGAGGGCGACACGAACTCACCAACCACGATCGCGTCCGCCGCTTGGGCCCAGGTGCTCATCACCGGCGCGCGCATCACGGTGATGTCGGGCTGGATCCACCGCTGCGCGGTCATTTGGAGATTCACGGTGGTGTACACGCGCAGGCCGACGGCCCGGGCCGGCCCCTTGAACAGGCCGCGCAACTCGTCCGCGGCGTACACGTTCGGGCCTGCCTCGTACGGGCTCAAGATCAGGTTCCCGTCAACGCACTCGTACCTGCTCGGCAGCAGGCCGGGGTCCGGGAGGTAGCGCTCGGCCAGCTCCGTGGTCCACATGCCGGCCAGCTCGACGAGCGGGTCGAACGAGACCGAAGCGGACATGTGGTCACCTCCCAGGTGACCACATGGTACTGCGTTTTTGGCGCCGCCTCCGGCGTCGCGGCTCGGCCCCTCGTGACCGCTGCCTCGCCCTTGCTGGATTTCGACCGCCGCATCGGCCCAGGTTGTGGGTTGCGCCGGTTGGCGGCGGTCGAAATCCAGCAACCGTGCGAAGCACCGGCGGGGCCTCGCGTTGCTGCTGATCAGGCCCCGGTCACTGCGGTCATACGCGGGAGAGGGCGTCCCGGATGGCGTCCAAACGGCCCGGCGAGGCCAAGCCCGGGTGGTACACGTGCAGTTCGGAGGCGCCGGCGTCGAGGTACTGCTGCCATTCGGCGGCCAGGGCGGCGCCGTCGACCGGGCGGGGCGGCAGCGCGAGCACGTAGGCGGCGAGGGCCTTGTCGGTGATGCCCTGCAAGGCCTTCAGCACGGGCAGGGCGACGTCCGGCCCGGGCCACGCGGTGAAGGTCAAGGTGTCGACATCGGCCCCGACCCCGCCGGCCACGGTGGCGAACGGGCCGGTGGCCCACTCGTCGGCCGCGGCGTGGGCGACGATCTTGGCGTCCGGCAGCGTCGAACGGATCGTGCCGACCAGAAGCTCCCGCAGGCCACGGGAAAGCCCGGTCCTGACGCCGGAAACGGTGTCGGCGAGCTGCTCCCCCAGCGCCGCGCGGACGCTCTCGGCCTTGCCGTCGACGCCGGCCTTGACCGCGTTGCGGAACGCCACCACGTCGATGCCGGCGTCGCCGTAAAGGCCGATACAGGCCACGCAGAAGCACAGCGACAGCAACTGCGTCTGGGCCGGCGACCAGTCGGTGCCGTCGGTCTTCTCGTGGTGGCCGCCGTGCATGAAGCCCAGCGGCCCGCAGGCCTCCAGCACCACGCCATCCAACGGTCCACTGTGGACGATCTCCGAGACCAGGGTCTCGCAGTACTCCACGACATCCGCCTGCGCCGGGCACAACGCGTACGGATAGGAGTCGCCGAAAGCGTTCCGCACGACCAGATCCGGATTGGCGTCGCCGAGCCGGCTGGAGTGCGTCAGCACGGTCCAGGCGTGCACGGGCAACCCGACGCCCCGCAGCCGGTCGGCCGCCACCGCGAACGAGTCACCGTCCACCCAGGACGGTCCGGCCGGCGCGAGTCGCTTGCCCTGCCAGGCTTCCGAGCGCACCTGCGTGTACAGCGCGGCGTGCCGGGCGTCGACCATCCGGTGCCGCGGGTGCAGCGGCGTGGCGGCCCGGGTGGTGTGGTACGAAGCCGCCAGGGCGACCGCGCCGACACCGAGACCGGCGAAGCGTTCCGCCGCGGCGTCGTCGCCGACCAGGTCCCACGTGTAGGCGTGGGCAAGCGTGGTCACCACCGGGGGTTCTTCCTCTCGTACGACGGCACGACCTTCTGCATGTAGCCCGTGTCGTCCCGGCTGCGGATATCGGTGTCCAGGAAACGTTGATGCGCCACGGCAAGCGCGTCCCGATCGAGCTCGACCCCCAGGCCGGGCCCGCTCGGCACGGGCACCGCACCGTCCACGAAGGACAGTGCGCCCGGCTTCACGACGTCGTCCGCGCTGTTCCACGGATAGTGTGTGTCGCAGGCGTAGCGCAGGTTCGGGGTGGCGGCGGCCAGGTGCGTCATCGCCGCCAGGCTGATGCCCAGGTGCGAGTTGGAGTGCATGGACAGCCCGATGCCGAAGGTCTCGCACAACAGCGCGAGGCTCCGCGACCGGGTCAGCCCGCCCCAGTAGTGGTGGTCCGACAGCAGCACCTGGATGGCGTTCTGCCGGATCGCCGGCGGCAGGTGGTCGTAGGACACCACGCACATGTTGGTGGCCAAGGGCATGTCGATACGGCTTGCCACCTCGGCCATGCCTTCGATGTTCGCCGTCGGGTCTTCGAGGTACTCCAGCACGCCGTCGAGCTGCTCGTAGACCTTCACCGAGGTGTCCGGCGTCCACACCGCGTTGGGGTCCAGCCGCAGCGGAGTGTTCGGGAACGCCTCGTGCAGCGCGTGGATGGCCGCGATCTCTTCCTCGGGCGGGAAAACGCCGCCCTTGAGCTTGATCGAGCCGAAGCCGTACTCGTCGATCAGCTGGCGTGCCTGGGCCACGATGCCGGCCGGGTCGAGCGCCTCGCCCCACTGATCGGGTTCGGCGCCGGGGTGCCCGGCCCACTTGTAGAACAGGTAGGCGCTGTACGGCACGGCGTCGCGCACCTTGCCGCCCAACAGGTCCACCACCGGCCGCCCCTGGTGGCGGCCCTGGATGTCCAGGCAGGCCACCTCGAACGGGGAGAAGACCCGATCGACCGTGCCGATGCTGGACATCTGGCCGGTCAGGCCGTGCTGATCGGAGCCGATCACGCCGCCCAGCCCGGCGGCCACCGCCGCGTGCAGGCCGTTGAGGTCGTAGACGTCCAGCCCGATCAGGGACGGCACGACCTTGCGGGTGCGCTCCAGGTGCCCGGCGTCGCCGTAGGTCTCGCCGAGACCGCTGACACCCTCGTCGGTGTGGATCTCGACGATCGTGCGCAGGGCCAGCGGCTCGTGCACACCGACGGAGTTCAGCAGCGGCGGGTCGCGGAACGCGATCGGGGTCAGGACGATCTCGGTGATCTTCATTCGGCGATCAGCTTCCGGCCGGCCTCGATGATCCGGTCCAGCTCGGCCAGGTGCTCCTCGGTCGGGTCCAGCAGCGGCGGCCGCACGCCGCCGACGTCCAGCCCGCCGCGCGAGACGGCCGCCTTGACCAGGGACACGGCGTAGCCGGGCACCTTGTCGCGCAGCTCGACCAGCGGCTTGTAGAAGCCGTGCAGCAGGGCGTTGACCTTGTCGCTGTCGCCGGCCGTGACAGCCTTGTAGAACGCCAGGGAGATCTCCGGCGCGAAGCAGAACACGGCGGAGCTGTAGAGCTCGACGCCGATGCCGCGGTAGGCCGGCTGGGTCATCTCGGCGGTGGGCAGGCCGTTGAAGAACTGGAACGGCTTGTCCACGGCCTCACGCACGGACAGCACGATGCGCTGCATCAGGTCCAGGTCGCCGATGCCGTCCTTGAAGCCGATCACGTTGGGCAGCTTGGCCACCTCGACCGCGGCCTCGGGCGTGAAGACGGCGTTGTTGCGCTGGTAGACGATCACCGGCAGCTGGGTGGACGCCGCGACCTCGGTGACGTACCGGGCCACGCCGGGCGCCGGGCAGCCGACCAGGTACGGGGGCAGCAGCAGGATGCCGTCCGCACCCGCGCGCTCGGCGGCGGCCGCGAACTTGCGGGCCATCGGGAGGGAGCCGCCGGCGCCGGCGAAGACCGGCACGCGCCCGGCGGTCGCCTCGACGGCGACGCGCACCGTGCGCTCGAACTCCTCGGGCTCGAGGGCGTGGAACTCACCGGTGCCGCAGGCCACGAACACGCCGCCGGGGCCGGCCGCGACGCCGTGCTTGACGTGCTCGGCGAGCACGTCCTCCGCGACCTCCCCGTCGGGGGTGAACGGGGTCACCGGGAAGAACAGCACTCCATCCAGTTGCATTCCAGACCTCTCGACTTCGCCCTGTGACGGCATCCGTGACGATCGTTGCTTGTGAAAACGTTTACACGCCACGACGCGGTCATCCCTCGACCCAAAGGGTGGGTACCCGCGAGGCGGTGCGTCGGGCACCGCCTCGCGGGCTTGTGGGACTCAACGACACCGCCGCCGTTAGCCGTCGAGCCCACGCCTGTCGCGACCACATTCAGGTGATCCATCCTGAGGATGGGGCCCTGGCTGCGTCCGCGATCCCTGGCGCGGCCCGGTAGGCCGACTGCCTGGAGATCGGGGCTGCCATTGACCCTCTCCTCGCGGTTCACGTATCTGAATGCCGGTCGTACTTGTGAACGTTGGCACGGACTGTAAGAATCAGAACCACCGTGTGTCAAGGTCCTGGAGGCCGATCAGATGTCAGAGGCAGTCGACAGCACGGCCCCGACCAGGCCGGCGGCGGTGAAATCGGCGGATCGAACCGTCGAGTTGCTCGAGGTCATGTCCCGCTCCGAGCGCCAGCTCACGCTGACCGAGCTGCACAAGGAGCTCAGTTACCCCAAGTCCAGCCTGTACATGCTGCTCCAGACCCTGGTCAGCCGCGGCTGGGTGGAGGTCGACCCGCAGCGTGGCAGCTACGGCATCGGCGTGCGGGCGCTGCTGGTCGGCACGTCGTACCTGGACCACGACCCGGTCGTGCGCACCGCCATCCGGGTGATGGAGCAGGTCCGCCAGCAGATCAACGAGACCGTGCACCTGGCCCGCCTCGACGGCGCGGACGTGGTCTACCTGGCCAGCCGCGAGTCGGAGCACCACCTGCGCGTGGTGTCCCGCGTCGGCCGGCGGCTGCCCGCCCACGCCACCTCGCTGGGCAAGGCCGTGCTGGCCGAGCGCAGCCGTCCCGAGGTGGACGCGCTGCTGCCGGAGCACCTGGAACCGCTCACCCCGAACACCGTGACCGACCGCAACGAGCTGCACGCGCAACTCGCCCGGTTCCACGCCGAGGGCTACGCGCACGAGCGCGAGGAGAACACCCCCGGACTCGGCTGTTTCGCCGTCGCGCTGCCGTACCGCAACCCGGTCATCGACGCGATGAGCTGCTCGGTGCCGCTCGGCCGGCTGGACGCCGACCACGAGCGCCAGGTCGTCGGGGCGCTGCTCGCCGCCGCCCGGACCATCACCGAGGTCTTGCGTCAGTTCGGTCGCTGAGTACCGTTCTGAAGCAATTGTAAACGTTTGCAACATGGAGGCCACATCCCGTGACCGAACGCATCCTGATCACTGGCGCGGCCGGCGGCGTGGGCACGCTGATGCGGCCGAGGCTCGCCGCCGCCGGCCGGACCCTGCGGCTGCTGGACATCGGCGAGCTGCCGGCCGCCGCTGACGGCGAGAACGTCGAGCTGCTCACCGGCTCGGTGACCGACCAGGCCGCGATGGAGGCCGCCTGCAAGGGCGTCGACGCCGTCATCCACCTCGGCGGGCACAGCCTGGAACAGCCGTGGAAGGACATCCTGACCGTCAACATCGACGGCACCCACACGGTACTGGAGGCCGCGCGGCGCAACGGCGTCAAGCGCGTCATCCTGGCCAGCTCCAACCACGCCGCGGGCTACACCCGCCGCGGCGCGCAGGACACGCCCGACTACGCCTTCCCGCGCCCCGACACCTACTACGGCGTCAGCAAGGTCGCCGTGGAGGCCCTGGGCGCGCTGTACTCCGACCGCTACGGCCTCGACGTGATCGCCATCCGGATCGGCTCCTGCTTCGAGAAGCCGCGTGACGTCCGGATGCTGTCCACCTGGCTGTCGCCCGACGACTGCGCCCGCATGCTGGAGGCCTGTTTGGCCACCCCCTCGCCCGGGTACCGGGTCATCTGGGGCGTGTCCGACAACACCCGCCGCTGGGTATCGCTCGACGAGGCCAAAGCGTTGGGATATCAGTCGGAGGACGACTCGGAGCGGTACGCCGAGGAGGTCATCGCCGAGCACGGCATGCCCGCCCCGGACGGCCCCGAGCTGAACTACGTTGGCGGCGTCTGGGTGACTTCCGCCTGGGACACCGCCGTCAAGGAGGAAACCCGATGACCGCTGTGCAGGGCTACAACCCTCGCACCGGAGAGGCTTTCGGTTCGCCGATTCCGTCCACTTCGGACACGGAGCTGGACGCCATCGTCGCCAAGGCCGTCGCTTCCGGTTGGTCGGCAACGACTTCGGCCGAGCGGGCCGAGGCGCTGGAGCGGGTCGCCGACGCGCTGGACGCGGAGTCCGAGCTGCTGGTGTCCACTGCGGACAGTGAGACCGCGCTGGGCACCCCCCGCCTGTCGGGCGAGCTGAAGCGGACCACGAACCAGTTGCGGCTGTTCGCTTCCGTGCTGCGCGAGGGCAGCTACCTCGAAGCCACCCTCGACACCGCGGACGCCACCACCGTGCCGCCGCGGCCCGAGCTGCGCCGCATCCTGCGGCCGATCGGCGTCGTCGGCGTGTTCGCCGCGAGCAACTTCCCGTTCGCCTTCTCCGTCGCCGGTGGCGACACCGCCTCGGCGCTGGCCGCCGGGTCGCCGGTGATCGTCAAGGCGCACCCGTCGCACCCGACGACCTCGGCCGAGACGGCCCGGATCGTGGCGGCTTCGTTGCCGGACGGCGTGTTCGGCATCGTGCAGGGGCTGGAGGCCGGCCCAGCGCTGGTCAAGCACCCGTCGGTCAAGGCCGTCGGTTTCACCGGGTCCACCGGCGGCGGGCGGGCCCTGTTCGACCTGGCCAGCGGCCGTCCCGACCCGATCCCGTTCTACGGCGAGCTGGGCAGCGTCAACCCGACGGTGATCCTGCCGGGCGCGGCGACCCCGGAGACCGCCACCGGCTTCGCCGGGTCGCTGACCCTCGGCGTGGGCCAGTTCTGCACCAACCCGGGCCTGACGTTCGCGCCCGCGTCCATGGTCGAGGCGCTGGCCGCGGCGGTGTCGGCGTCCACCGGCGGCCCGATGCTCAACGAGCGCATGCAGCAGGGCTACCAGTCCGGGGTCGACTCGTTGGCCGCCGGCGATCTCGTCGAGCTGGCGGCGACGGGCGGTGACCCGGCCGAGGGCTTCTCCGTGGCGCCGAAGCTGTTCACCACCGAGCTGAAGACCTTCGCCGCCAACCTGGGCACCCTGTCCGAGGAGCACTTCGGGCCGGCCGGTGTGGTCGTCACCTACACCGATCCCGAGGAGCTGCTGGACGTTCTGCCCCAGCTGCCGGGGTCGCTGACCGCCACCGTGCACGCCTCTTCCGACGAGCACGCGCTGGCCGGCCGGATCGGCGGGGCCCTGCAGGCCGTCGCCGGGCGGCTGATCTTCAACGCCTGGCCGACCGGCGTGGCCGTGGCGTGGGGCATGCAGCACGGCGGCCCGTGGCCGGCCACGACCAACGCGCTGTTCACCTCCGTCGGCTCCACGGCGATCCGGCGCTGGCTGGTGCCGGTGTCGTACCAGAGCTGGCCCGAGGAGCTGCTCCCACCGGAGCTCCAGGCCGGCAACCCGCTCGGCATCCCCCGCCGCTTCGACGGCGTGCTGGGCACCAAGTAGCCAACGCCGCCTGACGGTTGGTCTGGCGTTCGGAAGGGACCATTCCTCCACTCGGAGTGGAGGAATGGTCCCTTCACGTCATTGGGTTTGCTCGGCGGTGGCTCGCTGGGGCAGGGCCAGCAGGGCGAGCATGGCCACGACGGCGCAGCCGACGATGTACCAACTGATCCACGTGCTGGAGTGGGTGTTGAGCAGGATGGCGGCGGCGATCAGCGGTGCCGGGCCGCCGGCGATGACCGAGGCCAGCTGGTAGCCGAGGCCGGCGCCGGAGTAGCGCACGTTGGCGCCGAAGGACTCGGCGATCAGGGCCGCCTGCGGGCCGTACTGCATGGCGTGCAGCACAAGGGAAACCACGATGCCGATCAGCACCAGGCCGGAGACCTTGGTGTCCAGCAGGCCGAAGTACGGGAACGCGTACAGACCGACGCACACGATTCCGATGCCGTACATGAGTTTCCGGCCAATGCGGTCGGACAGCCAGCCGAACAGGGGCACACAGATCACCCCGGCCGCGGCGGCGATCATCGTGTAACCCAGCAGATCGTCCTGCTTCAGGCCGAGCTGCTTGGTGCCGTAGGTCAGCACGAAGGTGATGAACAGGTAGAACGGCGCCTGCTCGGACATGCGCAGGAAGGCGGCGCTGAGGATCTCCCGCGGGTGCTCCACGATCGCCCGCCAGACCGGTTGGCGCACCACGGTTTCCTTGGCCACCACGGTCTCGAACTGCGGCGACTCCAGCACCCGCATCCGCACGTACAGACCGATGCCGATCAGCACCACGCTGAGCAGGAACGGGATCCGCCAGGCCCAGGCCAGGAAGCCGTCGCCGGCCCAGCTGGAGATCAGGCGCACCACGCCGGTCGACAGCAGCAGGCCGATCGGCACGCCCAGCTGCGGCAGACTGGCCATCAGTCCACGTTTGCGCTGGTCGCCCCACTCCATGGCCAGCAGCACGGAGCCGCCCCACTCGCCGCCGACACCGATGCCCTGGGCGATGCGCAGGACCGTCAGCAGGATCGGGGCCGCGACGCCGATCGAGCCGGCCGTGGGCAGGCAGCCGATCAGGAGCGTGCCGATGCCCATCGTCAGCAGCGTCCAGATCAGTGTGCCCCGGCGGCCGATCCGGTCCCCGAAGTGGCCGAACACCGCCGCGCCGATCGGCCGTGCGGCAAAGCCCACGAACTGCGTGCCGAACGCCGCCAGCACGCCGGCGTAGGGTGCGCTGTCCGGGAAGAACAGGTGCGGGAAGATCAGCGCCGCCGCGGTGCCGTAGAGGAAGAAGTCGTACCACTCGATGGATGTGCCGATGGTGCTCGCGACCGCGGCGCGCAGCCGCTGGGTGCGGATGAGAGCCACGTCACTGTCACTCATGCCGACACCTTGATCGCACACGGTTGCCGTGTCAAGAACGTGTGAATGTCCGCTCCGGGCCCACTGCGGCGGCCAGAAAATCAACCACTTTCTACAAGAGTTAAAACAAGTTGCGGAGAGTAGCCCGGACGGCGCTTGTGGATCCCATGACCGGCCCATTACGTTCCGGCAAACCCTGCTCACCGGGAGGTACTGTGCGCCGTCGGCGTGGTGGCATCTTGCTCGCGGCTTTCCTTGCCATGGCTGGGCTTCCGGCGGTAGCCGAGGCATCGTCGACACCGTCGCGGCCGGCCGAGGCGGTCACCCTGCTGACCGGGGACAAGGTCGTGCCGGCGGCGAACGGCGGCCCCGGCCGGCTGATGCCGGCCCCCGGCCGGGAGAACGTGCGGTTCTCCAGCTACCAGACCCCCGGCCACAGCTACGTGATCCCCGAGGACGCGATGCCGCTGCTGGCGGCCAAGACCGTCGACCCGCGGCTGTTCGACGTCGACGCGCTGCGGGCCTACCACGGCACGCTGCCGCTGATCGTCCAGTACTCGGGGTCGCAGCGGGCCCTGGCCCGGACGGCCGGTTCTCTGGATCTGTCGAGCATCAACAGCACGGCCGTGAAGGCGGATCCGGCCACGTTCTGGCACAGCTTGACCGGGTCGTCGCTGCGGAGCAACGCGGCTTTGAAGAGCAGCGGCATCGCCAAGATCTGGCTCGACGGCCAGCGACACGCCACCCTCGACCACAGCGTCCCGCAGATCGGCGCTCCGACGGCGTGGGCGGCCGGCTACACCGGCACCGGCGTGACCGTGGCCGTGCTCGACACGGGCGTGGACAACACCCACCCCGACCTGGCGACGCAGGAGATCGGCGAGAAGAACTTCTCCGGCTCCCCCGACGACAAGGACCACTTCGGCCACGGCACGCACGTGGCCTCGATCGTCGCCGGCACCGGCGCGAAGTCCGGCGGCAAGTACCGGGGCGTCGCCCCGGGCGCGCGCATTCTTGACGTGAAGGTGCTGGGGGACAACGGTTCCGGTGCCGACTCGGGCATCATCGAGGGCATGCAGTGGGCCGCCGAGAACGGCGCCAAGGTCATCAACATGAGCCTCGGCAGCGACAACGGCCCCGACATCGACCCGATCGAAGAGGCCGTCAACACGCTGTCGGCCAAGTACGGCACGCTTTTTGTGGTCGCCGCTGGCAACTACGGCCCGGTTACCGGCACCATCGACTCCCCCGGCAGCGCCGACGCCGCGCTGACGGTCGGCGCGGTCGACCGTGACAACAAGATCGCCGAGTTCTCCGGCCGCGGCCCGCGTATCGAGGGCGGCATGATCAAGCCCGACATCACCGCGCCCGGCGTGGACATCACCGCGGCCCTGAGCTCGACCGCCACCATCGGCGACCCGGCCGCCGACGGCTACACCAAGCTGTCCGGCACGTCCATGGCCACCCCGCACGTGGCCGGCGCGGCCGCGCTGCTGGCCCAGCAGCACCCCGACCTGAACGGCTCGCAGCTCAAGGCTCTGTTGGTCGGGGCGAGCACACCCACCCCGGGCGCGACCCCGTTCGAGCAGGGCGCCGGCCGCGTGGACTCGGCGAAGGTGCTCACCCAGACCGTGACCAGCCAGCCGGTCAGTCTCAGCTTCGGGCCCCAGCAGTGGCCGCACACCGGCAAGCCTGCGGCCACCAAGGACGTCACGTATGCCAACACCGGCACCGCGCCCGTGACGCTCGACCTGAAGATGGACACCAACGGCGGCGTGTTCAGCGTGTCGCCGGCCCAACTGGTCGTCCCGGCCGGCGGCACGGCCAAGGCCACCGTCACCGCCGAGGTGAGCAAGGCCCCGGCCGGCGGCAAGTTCGGCGGGGCCGTGGTCGCCAGCAGCGGCGCCACGAGCGTGCGCACGGCGGTCGAGATCGACCTCGAGGTCGAGAGCTACGACGTCACCTTCACCGCCCACGACCGCACCGGCGCCGCACCGTCCTTCGCCAACTTCTTCCTGTCCAATGTGGACACCGGCGAGGGCGTGTTCCCGGGCGACTTCGTGGACGGCAAGGTGGTTCAGCGCCTGCCGGCCAGCCGGTACCTGCTGTCCGGCTCCGTCGAGACGTCGTCGACCAACGGCTACGACGTGATCAGCGCACCCAACCTGAGCATCCGGGGGCCGATCACCATCGACCTCGACGCCCGCACAGCCAAGCCGCTCGACGTCAAGATGCCCGACCCCAGCGCGCAGCTGGCGCAGCTGAAGATCGGGTTCCAGCGCGTCGCCGGGGCCAACCGATGGACCATCACCAACCTCGAACGCAGCGGCTACATCGGCGACATCGGCTTCGCGCAGCTCGGTCCCGACGCCCCGGCCGGCGAGGCCACCGGCGAGGTGGCCACCACCTGGGCCGGCGACACCGGCTTCTACGGTCTGGCCTGGTACCGCAGGGGCGGCGCGCAGACCGGACTGTCCACAGTGGTCAAGGCCAAGGACCTCGCCACCGTCGACGTCGAGGTCGGCAACGTCACCGATCCGTCCTACGTGTGGCTGACCTCCATGCCGCACAACGCCCGCAACGAGTGGGGCTTCGACCAGCCCTTCGCCGTCAAGGCCGGCGTGCACAAGGAGTTCTTCGGCGGCGACAACGCCGACTGGGCCCGCCGCGTGAGCCTGCCCGGCGACAACTACGAGGACTTCGAGGGTCCGGTCAAGTCCTACGCCCCCGGCCACAGCTACTCGGAGTCCTTCTACCACGGCGTTTTCGGGCCCGCCTTCCCCGACACCCGGGACGACCTGTGGGTGCAGCAGCGTGGTGACCTCATGGTCGTGGCAACGCCCCTGTTCGGCGACGGCAGCGGTTACGCCGGCTTCTCCGCCACCACCTCGGCGTCGACCAAGCTGTACCGCGACGGTGTCCTGTTCGGCCAGACCGACCAGGCCGGCGTCGGCCGCTTCACCCTCCCCGCCGGCAAGGCCACCTACCGCGTGACCACCGAGGCCACCCGGACCGGTCACGCCCAGGCCACCAAGGTCAGCGCCACCTGGACCTTCCAGGGCGCTCCCAAGGCCGGCGTGTCCCAGTACCCCGTCTCCGCCGTGCGGTTCACGCCCACCCTGGACGCCAACGGCGCCGCCCCTCGCGGCCCCTTCCTGCTGCCCGTGTCCATACAGGACCAGCCCGGCACCTCTTCCAAGCAGCGCCTGCAATCCCTCCAGGTCTCCTACGACCAGGGCGCCACCTGGAAGCCCGCCCTGGCGGCCGGCGGCTACGCCGTCCTCAACCACCCCGACAACGCCAAGTCCGTCTCCCTCAAGGCCACCGCCGCCGACCGTGCCGGCAACTCGGTCGAGCAGACGATCATCGACGCCTACCTGCTGCGCTAGCCGTACGCGAGCCGCGTGGCCGATTCCGATCAGCCACGCGGCTTCTTAACTCGATCGCGTTCCGGCTCCTGGCGTCCTAGCCTGTGCGGCATGGCGATGACGACCGTGCCCGGGAAGCACGTGGACATCAAGATGTGGACGCGGGTCGACGAGGTCGAGCCCGCCGCTCTGCAGCAGCTGCGCAACATCTCGGCCCTGCCCTGGGTGGTCAAGCACGTCGCCGTGATGCCGGACGTCCACCTGGGCAAGGGGGCGACCGTGGGCTCGGTGATCGCGATGAAGGACGCGGTGTCGCCGGCGGCGGTGGGGGTGGACATCGGCTGCGGCATGACGGCGGTGCGGACCTCGTTGACGGCCAACGACCTGCCCGGTGATCTGGCGGGCATCCGCTCGGAGATCGAGAAGGCGGTGCCGGTCGGGTTCGGCGCGCACAAGGAGGCGGCGTTCGGGGAGCGGGACGCGGGCGACTGGAAGCAGTTCTGGGCCCGGTTCGAGGACCTGACGCCGGCGGTGAAGGCGCGCGCGGAGCGTGCGGTCAACCAGCTCGGCACGTTGGGCGGCGGGAACCACTTCATCGAGGTCTGCCTGGACACGTCCAAGCGGGTCTGGGTGATGCTGCACTCCGGCTCCCGCAACATCGGCAACGAGCTGGCGCAGCACCACATCGCGGTGGCCCGCACGCTGGCCCACAACGAGGAGCTGCCGGACCGCGAGCTGGCCGTGTTCCTGGCCGGCACGCCGGAGATGGCGTCCTACCGGCACGACCTGTACTGGGCGCAGGAGTACGCGCGGCGCAACCGCTCCGTCATGCTGCGCCTGATCAGCGACGTGCTGCGCAAGCGGTACAAGCACGTCCGCTTCGACGAGCCGATCAGCTGCCACCACAACTATGTGGCGGAGGAGAAGCACTTCGGGGAGGACGTGCTGGTCACCCGCAAGGGCGCGATCCGGGCGGGCAACGGGGACCTGGGCATCATCCCGGGTTCCATGGGCACCGGCTCCTACATCGTGCGCGGCCTGGGCAACCCGGACTCCTTCGAGTCGGCGTCGCACGGCGCCGGCCGCCGGATGTCCCGCACCAAGGCGCGCAAGATGTTCAAGCGCACCGACCTCATCGAGCAGACCAAGGGCGTCGAGTGCCGCAAGGACACCGGCGTCATCGACGAGATTCCGTCCGCGTACAAGGACATCAACGAAGTGATCGCGAACCAGGCGGATCTCGTGGAGGTCGTGGCCAAGCTGAAGCAGGTCATCTGCGTGAAGGGCTGAGCATCGGGCCGGGGCTGTGTCACAGCCCCGGCCCGATGATGTCGGTGTCGGTGATGCGGTAGATCGCCGGCGACGGCATGGCGCGGCTGAACGGCCAGTCGACGGGGGCGCCGAAGGCGAGCAGGGCGCGGGAGACGAAGGTGCCGTGGCTGCCGACGATGACCGGGCCGCCGAGGAGACCCGGGGCGGTCGCGGCGTGGGTGGCCAGGGAGCGCAGGGCGGTGACGGCGCGGGCGGTGAGCTGGTTGAGGCTTTCGCCGCCGGGGCGGGCGAAAGTGGGGTCGGCCCAGCTTTGTGCGTAGTGGCGGGCCCAGTCGGGAGTCGGGGGCAGGCCGGAATCCCATTCCCGCAGGGCGTGATCGGTGAGCACGGGTAGGCCCAAGGCGTCGGCGAGGGGCTGGACGGTCTGCACGGCCCGTAGGTAGGGGCTGCTGGCGATCGAGGTGGGACGGAGAGCGGCCAACTCGGCGACGAGGTCAGCGGCCTGGGCCAAACCGCACAAAGCCAGTGGGCGGTGGTAGTCGTCAGGGCCGTCCGGGGTCGGATGGACGGACTCGGCGTGGCGGACCAGGACGATCATCAGACCAGGGTAATGCCCGCCGGTTCGGTGCTGAGGCCGAGTTCGGTGGTGGCAACCACCTTCAACGTGGCGGCATCGATCTTGCTGACGGTGCTGGAGGCGTTGTTGGTGACCCAGATCTGGTCGTGGGTGGCGGTGATGCCGGTGGGGATGTGTCCAACCTGGACGGTGGCGGTGACGGCGCGGCGGGAGGTGTCGATCACGGAGACGGTGTCGGAGTTGGCGTTGGTGACGTAGGCGACGGAGCCGTCGGGGCGGAAGGCGATGTTCCACGGCGAGCGGCCGACGTCGATGGTGGCCTTCACGGCATGACTGGCGGAGTCCACAAGGGACACGCTGTCGTGCCAGGTGTTGGCCACGTACACGTGCCGGCCGCCGGGGCAGGCGGTGATGCCGTGGGCCTTGGCCAGACCGGGCAGGCAGGCCCGGACGCGACGGGAGGCGGTGTCGACGATCCACAGGCCGTCCTGGCACGAGACGTACAGGATCGAGCTGTCGGGGCTGACGGAAACCGACTGGGGCGCAAGGCCGACGCTGATCTCGCCGACCACGGTGTTGGTCCTGGCGTCGATCACGGACACCGACTCGGAGCCGCCCGCGCCGGTGTCGGGACCGGTGTTGGCGACGTACAGGAACCGGCCGTCGGGTGAGGCGGCGATGCCGTGCGGGTACAGGCCGACGGTGATGGTGCCGACGATGCCGCCGGTGCGGGTGCTGAGCACACACACCTTGTCGGCGCCGGATTCAGTGACGTACAGGTGCTGTCCGTCGGGCGAAGCCGCGATGCCGTAGGGATTGATGGGCCCCTGCACGGTGGACAACAGCTTGCCGGTGCCGGTGTCGATGACCGACACGCTGTAGGCGACGATGCCGGTGACGTAGGCCCGCTTGTCGGCCGGCGCGGCCTCGCCGGCGGCCTTGTTGCGGGCCAACAGTTGTGTGCCGGGGAAGCTGGTGCCGGCGACGCCGTGCGGGAAGTCGGCGGCATGGGTCGTGAGGGTCTCGTCGATACGGCTGCGAACGCCCTGGTGCGGCGGAGTCTGGGCGGCGCCGGGAATCTGGGCCCGTGGCAGGTGTTTGACGTTGTGCTCGGCCTGCCACAACGGGGCCTTGGTCGCAGGCAACGGCGGCAGGGGCTGGGCGCTGTGCCCGAGACCGAGGGCGGAAGTGAGGTCGCCGAAGGTCCGCCGGCGCCAGTCGCTGATGTTGGACTCACGAACACCCGTGACGGCTTCGATCAGGCGCAGCACGGACGTGTGGTCGAACGGTTCCGTGGCAACGTAACCTCCGCGGGTCCACGGCGAGACGATGGTGCACGGCACGCGGATGCCGGCGCCGATGGGCAGGCCGTTGACGAACTCGTCCGGCGTGCCGGCCGGCGGCATGGGCGGCACCATGTGGTCGAACAGGCCGTCGTTCTCGTCGTAGTTCAGCACCACCACGGTTGTGGCCCACACGTCGGGATTCGCCGCGATGGCATCGAGTTTGCCGGCCACGAAGTCGGCCCCGGCGGCCGGAATGTAGTCGGGGTGCTCACACTGCGGCGAGGTCGGGATGATCCACGAGACGGTCGGCAGCCGGTCGTGCCGCGCGTCGTACTCGAACCGGTCGGCCGGCCCGATGGCCAGACCGTGTTGGTGCAGCAGGGAGTTCGGCCCGGCGTCCTGGTAGGCCTTGAAGAACTCCAGCGGGTTGCAGCCGTAGTCGTCCTCCTGCTGGTACACGTGCCAGCTGACGCCGGCGGCGGTCAGCCGCTCCGGGTAGGTGGTCCAGGTGTACGGGGACGGCACGATGTTGCTGGTGATGGGCCCGCCGTGCCGGCCGGCCGGGTCGATGGTGCCGCTCCAGTGGTAGAGCCGGTTGGGCCAGGTGGGGCCGAGCACCGAGCAGAAGTAGGCGTCGCACACCGTGAACTCGCGGGCCAGCGCCCACTGGAACGGGATGTCGTCCTCGGTGTAGTAGCCCATGGTGTACGGGCCGTTGCCGTCACCGTCGGCGGCCCGGTGGGCGGGCAGCCAGTTGTCCATCTTGCCGCCGTTGACCGCCGAGTGCTGCACGGCGAAGGCGTGGCTGGTGGACGGAATGGCCTGCGAGCTGGTGCGCAGGGTGTCGAGGTGGAACGGCAGCAGGTAGCCGTCCGGGTTCTTGGCGTCGGGCTGGTAGAAGACCGAGCGGCCGGTGGACAGCGTGACGGCGTCCGGGTCGTCGAAGCCGCGAACACCCGGCATGGTGCCGAAGTAGTGGTCGAACGACCGGTTCTCCTGCATCAGGACCACGATGTGCTTGATGTCCCGCAGGGTCCCGGTCCCGGTGGCGGCCAGGGCCTTGCGGAGATTGGGCGGCAGCACGGACGCGAGCGCGCCGGCGCCGGCCACGCCGGCCACGGATCCCAGTAGGCGGCGACGCGAGATCCCGGCCATGGTGCTCCTGTCCTCCCGGTTCACACGGATGAACGCGCTCAGCAGACACCACGCCCGCGCCCGTCGCAATGGTTCACGGGCCGTTCGGACGAATGTTCCCCTCGGCCCACCCTTCCCAAGAGGTCTAGACCTCCCTTGACAGACAGCGACACCGCCGTCACTCTGACTAGGCCGCCGATTAGTTAAGAAACTTTCCTAACCAGGAGCGAGCGATGCGCGATCGATCCGGTCGGCTGGCGGCGGTGGCCGCCGCTGCCGCGACGATTTCCCTGTCCGTGCTGGTCTCCACGGCAGCCCCCGCCGCAGCCGCCGGCGTGAGCCACCCCTTCCCCACGCACGTCACGTACAAGACCGGGGTCATGCCTTCGGCCAGCGAGGCCGACCGGGACGCGGCGGTCAAGAAGCAGTACGACTCCTGGAAGAAGGCGTACCTGCGGTCGGCCTGTGGCGGCTACCTCGTCTACGCGACCGGCGACGCGCCGGGCAAGGGCACGGTGTCCGAGGCCCAGGGCTACGGCATGAACATCGTGCCGCTGATGGCCGGCTATGACGCCGACGCCAAGGCGGAGTTCGACGGCCTGTGGAAGGTCGTGCAGGACCACCGCGACAGCCAGGGCATGATGATGTGGGAGATCAACGGGTCCACCTGCAAGTACGCGGACTCCGGCACTCCCGACGCCGCCACCGACGGCGACCTGGACATCGGCTACGGCCTGATGCTGGCCGACAAGCAGTGGGGCGGCTACACCTCAGCGGCCAAGGACTGGCTGGCCAAGTTCTACGCCGCCGACGTGGCCCCGGACGGCCACCTCAAGTGCGAGGACGACGGCCCGAACACCGACACCCGGCCGTCCGACTTCATGCTGGACCACCTGCGGGCGTTCGCGGCCTACGACACCGCGCACGACTGGAACAAGGTGATCACCCGCACCGAGGCCGTGATCAAGGCGTTCACCGCCAAGTACTCGGCGACCGCCAACTTGTTGTCGGACTTCGTTGTCGGGGCCAACGGCAGCGCGCCGAAGCCGGCGCCGGCCAACTACCAGGAGAGCCAGCCGGACAACATCGTCGGCTACAACTCCGTGCGCGTGCCGTGGCACATGGGCACCGACGCGCTGGTCTACGGCAGCGCGGTGGCGAAGTCGGTGGCCACCAACGAGTCCAACAGCTACAAGGCCAAGGCCGGCGGCAACCCGGCCAAGATCTACCCGCACACCAAGCTGGACGGCACCCCGAGCAACACCGGTGACCAGTGCGAGTGCGCCAACGACCCGGTGGGCGTGGCCGCGATGGCCGCGGGCGACCAGGTGTGGACCGACGCGCTGTGGAAGTACCTGGCCACCAACCCGTTCCAGGACACCTACTACGGCGAGACGATCAAGATGCTCGTCTACATCGTGATGGCCGGCGACTACTGGACACCTGCGTCCTGATGTTCCGCCACTGAAGGGCCATCACTTCGGTCCACCTTCGGCGCTCCCCGAGCCGGAGGTGGACCGATTCAGTATTTTCGTCCACACTGTGCGCCCATGAGAGGCGGCACCGATGCCGACCGCGCGCTGCCGGTGATCGCGCAGGCGTGCGGTCTCGGTTTCAGCAGAGTCAAGCCCTTGTCCGGCGAGCACGGCGCGGTCGAGGCCACGGTCGCCGGCCGCGGCCGGTACGTGGTGAAGTGGACGTGGCATCCGCACTTGTGGCCGCACGAGGTGGTCGAAGTGACCTCACGCCTGCGGTCGCTGCGCTATCCCGTGCCGCGCGTGATCGCCGCCGACCGGCTCGACGACATCGCCTTCTACGTGCAGGAGAAGCTGCCGGGTTCGCCCTCCGACGAGCTGGACGTCGATCAGCTGGAGGCGCTCATCGACCTGGTCGAGCTGCACGCCGGCGCCGCTCAAGGGCTGTCGTCACCCCGCATGTCGTGGGGCGAGCAGATCCACCGCGACCTGGCCGATCCCGGCCACTGGACGCCACGAAAGCGCGCACTGGTCGCACATTCGCCACGAGCGGCCGATCTCGTTCGCCACATCGAGTCCTTCGCCGGCGGCCTGGACCTCTCCCGTCTGCCGGCCGACGACGTCGTGCACACCGACTACGGTCTCGGCAACATGCTCTTCCTCGCCGGCGGCCTGTCCGGCGTCATCGACTGGGACGGCTGGCGCCCCGGCGACCGCCGGGCCGACCTCGTCACCCTCTGGTTCGCCCTGCGCATCGGCACCGACCAGACCCGCACCTCGACCGAGCTCCGCCGTCACCTGCGCCGGGTCATGGAACCCGAGCTGCTGTGGGCCTACTCCGCCCACAACGTGCTGCGCACGCTGGGCTGGTTCGCCTTCCGTCACGGCAGCCTGCCCAGCCCGACCTGGCTGGCCGCCAGCGAGCTGCTGCTGCGCACCTCGCTGGCGGCCTGAGGTCATCGGACGGTGAGGGTGTGGCTGCCGCCGCCGACCGTGAAGGTGCGGCCGGCGAGCTGCACGGTGCCCTTGGTGCCGGGCGGCGCGGTGACGGTCAAGGTGATCGATCCGTTGCCCTGCTGCCAACTGACGGACAGCGGCCCGTGTGGCGTGGGCAGCTGGCCGCGAGCCCATGACACGGAACCGGGATGCGGTGCGACGGTCCACGTGGCGAAGCCGGGACTGGTCGGCGTCGCCCCGAGCAAGTCGTTGGTCAGGGCCGGCAGCACGCCGGTGGACCAGCCGTGCGCGGCCGAGGTGTAGGCGCCCTCGTAGAGCGAGCCGCCGGCTCCGATGCCCTCCCAGTCGGTGTGGCCGGGGTCGTGGCCGGCCATCCAGCCGTACAGGCGCTTGATCTCGTCGATGGCCGAATTCGCCTGTCCGGCCAGGAATCTGGCCTCGATCTCCGGGTACGAGGTGAAGGCGTACACCCGCTGCGAGCCGTCGGGCACGAGCGTGTTGTCGTCCATGAACGAGTTCCCGTACGGCAGTGCCGTGTGGGCGGCCAGGTAGTTCAACGCCGTCGTGGCCCGGCCGGCGTCGGCGACACCGGCGACGATGGCGATGCCGTTGCCGTCCTGGCCGTGCCGGGACGTGCCCGCCGCGTCGACATAGGCGGAGCCGTCCCAGGCGGTGGCGTTGACCGCCGCCGACACGGCGGCCGCCCGCTGCTGCCACCGTGTGACGTCGGCGTTGTGCCCCAACGACTTCGCCAACTGGGCGGCATCCTTCAGCGCCTGCACGTAGAGGGCGTTGTAGTACGTGACCTCGCCGTCGCGGGGCAGGAACGCGTAGTCGCCGTAGCCGGCGGGGCGGGACAGCAGGCCGCGCGAGTCGGTGACCGACGGGTACCAGCCGTCCAACAGCTTGGCCACCCTGGCGTAGTACTGGGCGCCGTAGCCGGTGTCGCCGGTGTAGAGCACGTAGTCCCAGCTCGCGGTGACCCACCACAGTGGATAGTCGAACAGCGGGAGGGTGTAGCCGTTGATCGAGGCCGGCGGGATCCAGCCGTCGGCCCGCTGGTGGTCGGCCAGGTCGGCGAGCACGTTGCGGGCGGCGACGGCGGCGTCGTGGGTGAGGTAGGTGGTGCGGCCGGACACCGCGATGTCGCCAACGTACGGGTCACGGTCACGCTTGGCCCCGTCGTGCAGGACCAGCTTGCCGTCCAGGGTCGGACTGTCGGCGCCGCGCGGCTCGATGTCGGTCGGCCGGAAGGTGTCGATCACCAGCTCGTTGGTGTACGCGGCGTCGTACCAGTACTGGTTGAGCTGCGTGTCGGACGACTCGAACCAGCCGGTGTAGTCGCCGATGAAGCCGGTGAAGTCCAGCGAGACGCCGGATATGCCGACCTCGCCGCTGGGTTGGGCGTCGGGGGCGTCGCCGGGCAGCGCGTCGAGGGTGATCTTGACGTAGCGGAAGCCGTGCAGGCCGTCGGCGCAGACCTTGCCGTCGGCCAGGCAGCCCGCGGTGTCCGTCCAGGTGCTGGCCCCGGTCGGCACGGCGTGTTGGTCGGTGCCGGGTCCGCCGGCGAAGTCGGAGCGGGTGAAGTCGGACCGGTCGCCCAGGTACTGCGTGCTCTCGGAGAACGCCAGTCGCAGGCCCGGGTGGTTGGCCGAAGCTCCGGCGAAGGCCAGCTTCGGATAGCCGACGACCACCTTGCCGAAGTCCACCACCACCGACGGCGCGACGGGGTCGGCGACCAGGCCCGGCCAGACCTCGTTGACGCGGGTGAACTCGCCTTTGCCGGTGGACTGGTCCCGGGTGATGGTGATGCGGAACCGGGTCGTCGTCGCCGGTTGCTCGAAACGGACCGCCAGCTGGAGCCGGGTGTTCCCGGTGACGGTGGCCAGCGTGGCGCCGTCCGCGTCCTGCACGGTGAAGTCCTGCGGCACGCCGTCGGCGTTGAACTGCATCGTGATGCCGGATTCGGTGACGGCCGAGGGCGTGGTCAGGGTCAGCACGTCCGGGTAGGCGGCGAGGGTGTCGTCGTTCCAGAACGTGTCGGTGCTGCCGTCGATGGCGTTGGCGGCGTCGTAGGTGCGGGGCCGGCCGTCGTTGCCGTTGTTGGGGGCGTGCGAACTGGAGGCGCTGGCCGTCGTGCCGGACGGCCAGGCGGCCCGTGCCGGGGGACCGGGCCGGCGCAGTGTGGTGACGCCGGCGCCGAGCAGACCGTCGGGATTGGTGACGTCGCCGGTGGCGGACAGCACGCGCACCGGGTGGACGTCCCGGCTGGTCGGTCCGACGACGTACTGCCGCCAGGACGGGGCGGCGGTCGCCGTCGGGGTCAGGCTCGCCACCAGGACCAGGGCGGCGATCAGGGATAACTCGAGGCGGTGCGACTTCGTGTTTCGGGCTCGCATGCAGGGGCTCCCGATTCCGAGTTGAATCGTTTCACGAATCAGCGCCAGCCTAGGCGTGCTGTCAAGTGATCACGTCATCTAGCTGCCCCAACCGATGCGCCTACACAGTGGATGTAACCGTCTACATTTTGCCGAAAAAGAAAGGCGAGGATTCCGCCACGGCAGCCTGCCCAGCGCCACTTGGTCAGCTGCCAGCGAGTTGTTGCTGCGGACGGCCCTGGCGGCCTGACTCGACGGACCTGGCCAGCTCGCACAGCCGGTCGACCACCAGGTCGATGTCCTCACGGCGAGTGCGGTAGTTGGTGACGCACGCGCGGATTCCCATGCGGCCGTTGACATTGGCCGGTCCGAGCAGCGCGGTGCCCTCACGGGCCAGCTGGGCCAGGATCTCCGTGTGGTCGGTGTCAGTGGCGCCACGAAGGCGGATGCACACGGCCGTCAGCGGAACCGGGGCCATGAGCTCCAACTCCTCGGCGCGGCGGACGCGCTCGGCGAGGTGCTGGGCGAGCTCCAACGTCTGGTCCACGGCGGCACGGAAGGCATCGGTTCCGAAGGCCTGCAAGGCGGTCCACACCTTCAACGCCTTGAAGCCGCGGGACAGCTGCGGGCCGTAGTCCATGAAGTCGACCATCACGGGATGCTCGGCGATGGTCAGGTAGGACGAGTTGAAGGCGAACGCGTCGCGCAATCGCTTGCGGTCCCGCACCAGCAGGCACCCGGCCTCCAGCGAGGCGAACAGCATCTTGTGCGGGTCCAAGGTGATCGAGTCCGCGCGCTCGATTCCGTCCAGCAGGTCACGGGTGGTCGTGCCGAGGCGGAACAGCGCACCGTAGGCCCCATCCACGTGCAGCCACAGCTCTTCGCGCTCGCACAGGTCGGCGATGGCGTTGAGCGGATCCACCGAGCCGGTGGTGACCGTGCCCGAGGTGGCGACCACGCAGAACGGCGCCAGCCCGGCCTGTCGGTCGGCCGCGATCGCCTCGGCCAGCGCGTCGACCCGCGTGCGGTGCTGGTCGTCGACCGGGATGTGCCGGACGTGGTCGAGGCCGATGCCCAGGATCGCCGCGGCCTTGTCGACGCTGCGATGCGCCTCGGTCGAGGTGTAGACGACCGCGGGGGCCGATCGAGCCTGCAGACCGTTGGCCCGGAAGTCTGGGTCGACGGCGTTGAGAGCGGTGACCAGGGCGTTGAGCGTGGCGATCGATCCGCCGCCGGTGAGAATGCCGCCCGCGTCCGGCGGATAGCCGACGAGTTCGGCCAGCCACCGGAGCACCGCCCGCTCGACCACGCTGGCCGCCGGCCCGAGCTGCCAGAAGTTGCAGTTCTGGTTGAGGGCCGCGGCGATCGCCTCCGCGTACGGCGCGATTCCGTTGGGCGGGCCCGACACGTAGGCCAGGAACCGGGGGCTGGCCAGCGCCGTGGAATTGGGAATGATCTTGTTCTTGATCTCGGCGAACACCCCCTCGACGCCGATGCCCTCACGGGAAATGGGCGCGGACAACAGATCCGTCAGCGCCTCCTCGTCGAACTCCGGGACGAGCGGCGCGGTCGGCAGGCCCCGCTCGTAGTCGTCGAGCAGCGTGAGCAGCAGTTCACCGGCGCGGGCCCGATCCTCGGGCGTGAGCGCGAGCACGGGAGTGACCACGGTGTTCGTGGGCATGGAAATCACCTCGATCGATCGGCTTCCCTGGTCAAATTAGCCAATAAGAGGCGGCATAGGATGCCAAAGTTGCTCACGAATGGCCTCGTTCTTAGCATGATTCACCATGGACAAGATCGACCGAGCGATCATCGCCGAGCTTCAGGCGGACGGGCGGCTGGCCAACACCGAACTGGCCGACCGGGTCGGACTGTCGCCGTCCCCGTGCCTGCGGCGGGTGCGCATCCTGGAGAGCCACGGCGTGATCACCGGCTATCACGCGACCGTGGACCCGATCGCGCTCGGCCAGGGCTTCAGCGTGCTGGTGCACATCGAGATGGCCAACCAGTCGCGGTCGACGATCGAGGCGTTCGAGGCCGAGGTCGTGCGGATCGAGGCGGTGCTGGAGTGCCGGCGCATGTTCGGCCAACCCGACTACCTGCTCTGGGTCGGGGTCAAAGACCTGGCCGCCTACGAAAAGCTCTACATGACCCGGTTGACCGGCCTGCCCGGCGTCGCTCGGGCCATCTCGCAGTTCACCATGCGGGTGATCAAGAGCCGCGGCGCGACGCCGTGACCGCCACACATCGGATGTAACCGTCTACATCTTGCCGAAACAAGCAGAAAGGGCGAGGATTCACCCGATGACCCGTCCGCCGCCGGGCACCTTCGACGAAGGAGCAACGCATGACCAGGTGGCGGATCGGCGCTGCCCTGCTCACCGCGGCGGCACTGCTCGCGACGGGCGGGCCGGCGATGGCACAACCGCAGACCTCCGAGGACCGGGGGCACCACCCGACGATCTCCAGAACCCCGCCGATGGGGTGGAGCAGCTGGAGCTCGCTGCACGGAAACATCTCGGAAGCGATCATCGAGGCGCAAGCCAAGGTCCAGCACGACGTGCTGCAGAAACACGGCTACCAGTACGTCAACATCGACGCGGGCTGGACGGCCGGCGTGGACCAGTACGGCCGGAACGCCTGGGACACCACGAAGTTCCCCGACGGGATTCCGGCGGTGGCGAAGTACGTGCACGGCCTCGACCTGAAGTTCGGCATCTACATGGTGCCGGGCGTGCCGAAGGCGGCGGTGGCGGCGAACTCGCCGATCAAGGGAACTCCGTACCACATACAGGATGTCATCGACCCGACACAGCCGGGCAACACGGCGGCCGACGGCGCGGGCAAGCTGGACTTCAGCAAGCCGGGGGCGGCGGCCTACGTGCAGTCGCAGGCCGATCTGTTGGCGTCCTGGGGGGTTGACTACATCAAGATGGACTTCGTCGGCCCGGGCGGCGGCCGCGTACCGACGGACAACCGCACGGACGTGCAGCAGTGGCGCAAGGCGCTGGACGCCACCCACCGGCCGATCCACCTGGAGCTGTCGAACTCACTGAGCTTCGAGAACGCGGCGGTGTGGCAGAAGTACAGCAACGGCTGGCGCATCGAGGGCGATATCGAGTGCTACTCACATTGTGTCGGCCTGACCAACTGGGGCGTGCGGGCCTCGCTGCGCTGGGACGACGCGCCGAAGTGGGTGCCGTTCGCGGGACCGGGCCACTGGAACGACCTGGACTCGCTGGAGATCGGCAACGGCGCGACCGACGGTCTCAGCACGGACGAGAAGCAGTCGGTGATGACGCTGTGGGCGATCGAGGCCTCGCCGCTGCTGCTGGGCACCGACCTGACCAAGCTGGTGCCCGACGACGTCAAGATGATCACCAATGACGAGGTGATCGCGGTCGACCAGGCCGGCCGGGTCGCGCACCCGCTCTCGCAGGCGACCAAGCAGCAGGTCTGGGTGAGCGACAACCACAACGGCAGCTACACCGTCGCCCTGTTCAACCTCGGCGACGCGCCGGCCACCGTGACCGCCAACTGGACCGATCTAGCACCCCATCGGCACAGTGCCTTCGTCCGAGACGTCTGGACGCACAGGAATCTCGGCGTGGCCCGCGACAGCTTCTCGGCCACGCTCGCGCCGCACGCATCGCGCCTGTTGACGGTATGGCTCTGAGATACAAAGGCAATACCACGGGGCCCGCATTCGGCGGGCCCCGTTCCGTTTTGCGACCAACGGCGGGGGCCGAACGGAGTAGTCACCTCACAGTCTGCCTATTGGTCTAGGCCAAAGCCTTGACACCTTCAATGGTCTAGTCCACATTTCTGAACACCGGGCCCGGCGAAAGACGAACGTGCAGTGCCTTCGACGAGGAGGACATATGCAGCGAGCCAAACTCGCCGCGACCGCGTTGGCAGCGGTCGCCGTGGCGGGCGTCGCCGCGGCTGTAGCCGCCAACGCCAGCACGGCTCAGGTCCAGCCGGCCGCTTCCGCCGCCGCGCTGGCCCCGAACGCCCTGTCCAACAACTGGTACGCCTCGGCGCCGTACCTCATGCCGGTCAGCAACAACCCGCCCGACCCGACCGTCGTGATGGCCGCGACC
>NZ_JBFBAM010000078.1:0-43912 GCF_040682195.1 Kutzneria sp. NPDC051319
GGCGGCCGCGTAACGCTTCACAGACATGTGCACCCCAAACGTTCATGTGGCTGAACCGGGTTGGGCGGGAAGCGAAGGCGAAGCTAGTGAGAGCAACGGAAAACATCAACGCGGAAGGCGTATTCCAGCCGCTTGACCGTGCTCAGGGGCTCGCGTTCACAATTGACTGTAAACGTTTTCAGTATGGTTGCAACGATGCGCGATAGGCGCGGGCGACCGCCGTCCACCATGCGCATTCATCGACGACGCCGATGCCGTCAGCGGTCGGGGCCATGCCGGCGGCGTGCCGATGCTCGCTTCGTGTGGCGGCCTTGAGCTGCGCGGCCTCGACGGCTGCGAGCAGCGCCGTGCCGCTGAGCCCGGCGCGGCGGGCCCGGCGCTCGACGCCGGCGGCGACGTCGGGGTCGAAGCGCGAGGTCAGCGCCCAGCGCCACTCGCCGAGTTCGAGCAGCACCCGGCGCACGCGGTGATGTGGATCGAACCGCTTTCCACTGCGGACCAACACCGTCGCGGGGTCGACGTGGCGGTGCAGCGGGCGCAGCTGGCCGAAGATCCGCCACATCGCGGCCCACCGCCAGGCCCGAAGCGCGACGTCGACCCCGGCCGGCAGGCGAGCGACGAGCGCGACCAGGGGAGTGGTCGGCAGGAAGACCGTCCCGGTGCGGTGGTGCCCGAACTGGTAGATCAGCAGCGTCACGGCCAGCACGCCGACAATGCACGCCACGACGTCCAAGCGGCCCCGCGCGGCGACGCGTAGGCAACGGTAGACGAGCACGGCGGCGCCGACCACGGGTGGCAGCACATAGATCGGCGCCATCCACCAGGGACACCGGCCCGGAATCGACATCACCAGTATCGCGACCAGAATGTTCACGGTCACAAGGGAAATATCGTAACAACCGAGCAATCGTCGCATCCAGGGGGACGTCGACCGGACCAACAGCGTCACGCCGCCGACGATCCCCGACACCAGGGCCGTGCCGATGGCCACCCGGACGGCAGCGGGCGGCAGCGGGCGATCGGCGGAGCCGGCCAGCGGGCCCAGGGAGGTCAACAGCGACGCGCCGCAGTTGATCAACGCATACCCGCTCCACGCCCGTGGATCCCACCGCCGGCTCCCGACCGCCGGCATCCGGAACATCAGGGTCATCATGCCCAGCGCGGAGAACACCACGTAGCCGGCGTTCAGTGCGACCATCACCAGCCCACCTCGTCGCCCCGGCGTGGCCGCCGTTCGGTCAGCGCCGCGAGCAGCGCGTCGGCGAACTCCTCGGCCTCACGCTCGCGCGGATCGGCGAAACCGCTGCGCGCGCAGGGCGTCCGCTCGTGGTCGAGCGCGATGTGCGCGAGCTCGTGCAGCAGGATCTGCAACCGGTGGTACCAGCGCGGCGAATCCGCGCACACGACGAGGTACCGGCCGTCGGCCAGCGCCAGGGTCAGCCCGCTCAGCCCCGCCTCGCCCATCGGCGTGAAGCACACCTCCAGCGGACCGCCGAGGCGGTCGCGGATGACCTCGCACACGCGGCGGGCCGCGGCCTGGTGCGACACTTCCGGCGGCACGGCCAGTTCGGCGACGACGGCGTCGACTAACTGGCGCCGTCCCCGTCGACGGTGGGGGAGTCGAAACTCCATCGCTCGCCTTCCTCGGTCCGCAGTGCCTGTGTCACGGCGCGGATGGCGGCCGCCCGCGTCCTGGCGCTCAGGTGCGGCGCCCGCTCGCTGAGCCGGGTGGCGAACTCGATGACCCCCAGGTCACGCATCGCCTCCAGATCGGTCCGCTCCTCGTCGACCCGCCGGGCCAGGTCGGCGTCGAAGAAGTACGCGGCGGGCACGCCGAAATACCCGGCGAGTCCATGAATGTGACGCAACCTCGGATTGTCGCTGGCGCCGGTCAGCAGCTCGCGCAGGTAGCTGCCGGAGATCGACCCGATCGCCGCCGCCACCTCCTCGGGCGACCGTGGCCGGTCCGCGGTGTCGAACAGCTGCCGAAGGGCGTGCTCGCGCCACGACGGCCGTTCCCCGGGGTGCAGTTCGCGGCGTCCGCCGACGAAGCGGGCCGGGTGCACGCCGAGCGCGCCCGCGAGGTCCTCGATGGTCCTGCGGGTCGGATTGTCCTTGCGGCCCTTGCGCAGCTGCGCGATGTAGCCGTGGCCGACGTCCCCGCCCCGGCGGGTGATCTCGGCCGCCAGCGCCACGTTGGACCAGGTCGAGCACTCCTCGTCCAGCACCGCGGCGAACTCCCCGCTTCTCACTCGGCCGATTGTACTGGTGTGAGAGGGCTTCCACCACAGTTGACATGACCGCTACCGTCATTTGCACTGCTGAGGGATCGACACCACCGTAGTGCAAGGAGTGTCGGATGCGAGGTGATCGGCGTGGCTGGCCGCCACCGGCTGTCGGACTACGTGTCGGAGGAGCCCGGCCACCGGTTCGTGCTGGCCGTGGCGGCCTCGATCGTGCTGCCACTGATCGCCGCGATCTGCACGGCGGCGGCCGACATCGGCGCGTCACCGGCGGTCGGTTCCGGTTGCGATGGCCCATCGAGACCGAGCTCTACCTCACCGTCGCCACCTGCGTCGCCGCCCTCGCCCTCGCCGGCGTCATCGCGGCGTTGACAATCAACAATGTCATCGAGCAGACTCAAGCCGTCCCGACGGGGGTTGCGTGCCGCTGAGTGCTGCGCGCAATCGGTGACGGGCGTACGCTTCGGTGATGCGGGCCAACGGAACGGTGGAGCACGGGCGCGGTCTCGGGCCCCACGACCACGTGTGTTGGAGCTACGACGTCGACGCCGAGTTTCGTCGCCGCGCTCGCGAGTTTCTCGCCGATGGGCTGGCTCTCGGCCAGCGTGTTTGCTACATCGGCGACGACACCGAGGACGCTCTCGCGGCGGATCTGCGCGCGGCCGACGGGATGGACGAGGCGCTGCGGCAGGGGGCGGCGGCCGTGACGCCGGTCCGCGACGCGTACCGGCCGGACGCCGTCATCGAGCCTGAGGCGCAGGTCGCGACGTACGCCGCGGCGACCAAGCAGGCCCTGGCCGACGGCTTCGCCGGGCTCCGGGTGGCGACGGACGTGACCACCATGGTCCGTCGGCCGACGCAACTCGACGCGTTCGCCCGCTACGAGCACCTCATCGACGACTACATGACCGCGCAGCCCTTTGCCGCGCTGTGTGGCTACGACCGGGCCGAGCTGGGCTTGCGGGCAGTGGCTCAGCTGGCGTGCATGCACCCCGTCAACAATCGAGACATCGCACCCTTCCGGCTGTACGCATCGACCGACGCCGACTGCTCGGCCGAGCTGGCCGGTGACCTGGACCTGCTCGGCGCCGAGCTGTTCCCACTGGCGTTGCGCCGCGCCGACCCCGATCCCCGTGGCGACCGAGTGGTGCTCGACGGGTCCAAGCTGAGCTTCATCGACCACCGCAGCCTGATGGCATTGGACGATCACGCCCACGAACGCGGGGCCACGGTGGTGCTGCGCACCGGACTGTCCACACCGGCCCATGTGATCGAGGCGTTGAACCTGACGGGCGTGCGCCTGGCCTGCGCCGCCTGACAGCCCGGTGTAGCCCGCTCGGGGGCCGGGTACTCGTCGCTACGACGACGAGGAGGTTCGCGATGATACGTGATGGCATCGCCGATCCCTGGGGTGCCCGGACCCCGTACGCACCCGGGCAGCGGTGGCCGGTCCGTGTCGACAGCCACCTCACCGACGGCATCGCCGAACAGGACGTGGACGCCTGGGTGCGCGCGGCCGCGATCCTGCACTCCAACGGCGACGGCCTGGACATCGCGGTGAAGGACGGCCGCGTGGTCGGCGTCCGGGGCCGCGCCGACGATCACGTCAACCGCGGCCGGCTCGATCCCAAGGACCTGTTCGGCTGGCAGGCCAACAACAGCCCCGACCGGCTCACCGCCCCGCTCGTCCGTCGCGACGGCCGGCTTGCCGAGTCCACATGGGACGAAGCGATGTCGCTCATCGTCAAGCGCAGCAAGGAGCTGCTCGACGACCGGGGCCCGAGCTCGATCGGCTTCTACACCAGCGGCCAGCTGTTCGCGGAGGAGTACTACACGCTGTCGGCCATCGCGCACGGGGCCATCGGCACCAACCACCTCGACGGCAACACACGGCTGTGCACGGCGACCGCCGCGGCGGCGCTGAAGGAGAGCTTCGGCTGCGACGGCCAGCCCGCTTGCTACGACGACGTCGACCATGCCGACGTGATCGCGCTGTTCGGGCACAACGCGGCCGAGACCCAGGTCGTGCTGTGGGATCGGATCCTGGACCGGCTCGCCGGCCCGACGCCGCCCGCGCTGCTGTGCGTCGACCCGCGCCGGACGCCGGTCGCCCAGGCGGCCACGCTGCACCTGGCACCGTTGCCCGGCACGAACGTCGCATTGATGAATGGCATCCTGCACGAGCTCATCGCCAACGACTGGGTCGACCACGACTACGTCGACGCCCACACCGTCGGCTACGACGACTTCGCCGAGCTGGTGGCCGACTACCCGCCGGAGCGGGCGGCGCGGATCTGCGACGTGCCCGCCGAGCAGATCCGGTCAGCCGCAAGGCTTCTCGGCCGTGCCGACCGTCTGCTGTGTACGGTGCTCCAGGGCTTCTACCAGTCCCACCAAGCCACCGCGGCCGCCGTTCAGGTCAACAACCTGGTGCTGCTGAGGGGAATGCTCGGCCGGCCCGGGGCCGGCGTGCTGCAGATGAACGGGCAGCCGACCGCGGAGAACACCCGGGAGTGCGGCGCCGACGGCGACCTCACCGGGTTTCGCAACTGGGCCAACGACGACCACGTCGCCGAGCTCGCCGGGCTGTGGAACCTGGACGTCTCGCAGATCCCACACTTCGCGCCGCCGACGCACCTGATGCAGATGCTGCGCTACGCCGAGAACGGCACGCTGGGGATGCTGTGGGTGTCGGCGACCAATCCCGCGGTGTCGCTGCCCGAACTGCGGCGCGTGCGCTCGATCCTCGGCCAGGACCGGCTGTTCCTGGTCGTGCAGGACGCCTTCCCCACGGAGACAACCGAGCTGGCCGACGTCGTGCTGCCGGCGGCGATCTGGGGCGAGAAGACCGGCGTGGCCACCAACGCCGACCGCACGGTGCACCTGAACGACAAGGCCGTCGAGCCGCCCGGCCAGGCCCGAGCCGACCTCGACATCTGGCTGGACTACGCCCGCCGCATGGAATTCCGCGACCGCGACGGCCGGCCGTTCCCGCCGTGGCACGACGCGGAGTCGGCCTTCGAGGCGTGGAAACGCGCGTCCGCCGGTCGGCCCTGCGACTACAGCGGCCTGAGTTACGCCAAGCTACGTGAGGTCAGCGGAGTGCGGTGGCCGTGCAACGAGGACCACCCCGACGGCGTCGACCGGCTCTACGCCGACGGCACGTTCTTCGCCCGGCCCGACTACTGCGAGAGCTACGGCCGCGACCTGGTGACCGGTGCCCCGACCGAACCGGTGGAGTACCGGGCCGCCAATCCGGACGGCAAGGCCATGTTGAAGGCCGCCCAGTACGTGGAGCGGCACGAGAAGCCCGACCCGGACCACCCGTTCGTGCTGATCACCGGCCGGACCGTCTACCACTTCCACACCCGGACCAAGACCGGTCGCGCCCCGCAGCTGCGCGATGCCGCGCCGCAGCCCTGGCTGGAGATGTCCGCGCACGACGCCGAGCGCATCGGGGCCGTCGAAGGCGATGTGGTGGAGGTGCGCACCGCCCGCGGCGCCGTCCAAGCCGCGCTGCGGGTGTCGGCCATCCGGGACGGCGTGGTGTTCCTGCCGTTCCACTACGGCTACTGGGACACCGACGATCCGGGCCATGACCGGGCCGCCAACGAGCTCACGCCGACGGACTGGGATCCCGTGTCCAAGCAGCCGATCTTCAAGACGGCGGCGGCAGCGGTGCAGCGGGTGAAGGCGGGGGACCGGCCCGCGCCCGCGCCGACCACCGCGGCAGCGGCGCCGGTAACCACCGAGATCTCGCCCACCCACGGCGGTCCATCGGCCGGCGTCCGAGAAGACGATGGCACGCCCGGGTCGGGAGGTCGGCGATGAAGATCGGACTGGCCATCCGGGAACTGCACCGGTCGGAGAAGTCCCTGGCCCGAGCCTTGCTCAAGGCGGCGGACCGGCATCGCGCCGAGCACGAGATCCATTACGTGGCCAAGGATCTGGCCGCGTGGTCGGCGGACCACATCCGGGATCTGGCCGGGGCGGGGGAACGGTACGGCGTCAAGGTCGGCGGACAGATGCCGCGCAGCGCGGGGCTGCTCGCACCGCTGCGGAAGGGGTTCAGCGTGGTGACGGGTCGCCAGGCCGTGCCGGGCGTGCTGCTGCTGGCCGACCTGCGTCAGCTGCACCGGATGGCGGCCGGGGTGTCGCTGGACTGGGAGCTGCTGGCCCAGGGCGCGCAGGCGGTGAAGGACAGCGAGTTGGTGGAGCTCACTCGACGCTGCCATCCGGAGACGTTGCGCCAGCTGAAGTGGACAAACGCGATGCTCAAGACGCTCTCGCCGCAGGTGCTGGCCAGCTGAGCCGGATTAGCGGCCGCGCTGTGGGGTATGGCCTTCGTGGAGCCCATCGAAGGAGGAGACGTGACCACACCCCTCAATCCGCTCGCGGTGGTGACCGGGGCGTCCAGCGGCATCGGGCTGGAGCTGGCCCACCAGCTCGCGGCCAACGGCTTCGACATCATCGCCTGCGCGGAGGACGACGAGCTGGCCATCGCCGCGGACGCCTTGCGGGCCAACAACGTCGCCGTGGAGGCCGTCCGGGCGGACCTCACGAAGCCGGACGGCGTCGAGCAACTGGTCGAGCGCGTGACGGGGACGGGACGGCCGGTGGACGCGCTGGTGGTCAACGCCGGGGTTGGCGTGTCGGGCCCGTTCGTCGGCGATTCGACGCTTGAGGACCAGCTCTACGTCGTCGACCTGAACGTGCGGTCGGCTGTGCACCTGACCAAGCGCCTGCTGCCGGGCATGGCGGTGCGCGGCAGCGGCCGGGTCCTGTTCACGTCGTCGATCGCGGCGGTCATGCCGGGCCCGTTCCAGACGGTGTACAACGCCTCCAAGGCGTTTCTGCTGTCGTTCTCGGAGGCGCTGCGGGACGAGCTCAAGGACAGCGGCGTCACGGTGACGGCGCTGATGCCCGGCCCGACGGAGACGGAGTTCTTCGACCGCGCCGACATGGGCGACACGAAGCTCGGGGCGTCGGAGCACAAGGACGACCCGGCCGTGGTGGCCAAGCAGGGCTACGAGGCGATGATGGCCGGCAAGGACCGCGTGGTCGCCGGCTCATTCGCGAACAAGGCGCAGGCGGCGGCGGCGAAGGTGTTGCCGGACAAGGCGATGGCCGCGATGCACCGCAAGATGAGCGAACCCGGCAGTGCGGAGAAGTGATGGACAACTCAGTGCAGCTGTTGACCGAGGGCTATGCGTGGCTGCCGGACCGGCGCCGTGAGACGCCCACCGTGCGAACCCGGTTGATGGGTCAACGCGCGGTCTGCATCGGCGGCGTCGAAGCCGCCCAGTTCTTCTACGACGAGCAGAACATCCGGCGGCACGGCGCGATCCCGGGCCCGGTGCTGAGCACCCTGTTCGGCCACGGCGCCGTGCACACACTGGACGGCGCGGAACACCGGGCCCGCAAGGCGATGTTCCGATCGGTGATGGGACCGGACGGCGTCGCGGACCTGACCGAACGGGTGACCGAGGTCTGGGACGAAACGGTGCCGACCTGGGACCGGCCGGCGGTGTTGTTCGACGAGACCAGCCGGATCCTGACCCGCGCGGTGTGCGACTGGGCCGGCATCCGGGTGGCGCCGGCCGAGGTGCCGACGCTGGCCGCCGACCTGATCGCGATGGTCGACGGCTTCGCGACGCCGGGCCCGCGGCATTTCAAGGCCCGCTTTGCCCGCCGGCGCCAGGAAAAGCGGTTCGCCGGCGTCACCGAGGGCTTCCTGTACGACGTCATGTCCGCGCACATCGGCGACCCGCAGGTGCGGGCGGTCGAGTTGCTCAACGTGATCCGGCCGACGGTCGCGCTGAGCTGGTTCGTGACGTTCGCGGCGCACGCCCTGCACCGCTGGCCCAAGCACCGCGCGGATCTCGCCGCCGGCGGCGCTTTCGCCGAGGCGTTCGCGCATGAGGTGCGGCGCTTCTACCCGTTCGCGCCGTTCCTCGGCGGCCTCGCGGCCCGGGACATGCAGTGGCAGGGGCAGCCGATTCCGGCCGGCAGCCTGGTGCTGCTGGACATCTACGGCCACAACCACGACCCAGAGCTGTTCGGAGATCCCTACGCCTTCTCGCCGGAGCGGTTCGTCGGCCACGACATCGGCGCGTTCGAACTCGTGCCGCAGGGCGCGGGGTGGCCCGACACCAGCCACCGCTGCCCGGGCGAGGGCATCGCGGTCTCGGTACTCGCGGCGCTGGCCACCCGCCTGGCCCGGCTGGACTACGAGGTGCCGCCCCAGGATCTGACCATCTCCCTGCGCCGAGTGCCGGCCCGGCCGCGCAGCGGATTCGTCCTGGCCTAATGGGAGCTGCCGGGTCAGCCACGCTGGCAGACTCGGTGCCTGGTAGCCGCTGGTGAGTGAGCACTTCCCTCGCCTGGACCGTCGGAGTCCTGGGGTCAGTCGCTGTATCTCTGGTGGGACCCGTTGAGGGGTGAAAATCGGTGTCGGTTGCCGGGACTTGACCCCGGATGTTGGACACCTGACACACTCAGACCGTGATGGCCTGGGTGGACTGGAGTCTGCATAGATGGCGATGAAGCACTACTCGCCGGAGTTCAAGGCCGACGCGGTCGCGTTGTACCGGTCTCGTCCGGGCGTGACAGTCGCCGCGGTGGCCCGGGATCTCGGGGTGAACACGGAGACATTGCGTAGCTGGATCCGCAACGAGGACAGGCAGCACGGCCGATCCTCCGCTCCGGCCTCGAACCAGCCGGCGGCAGCATCGGTTCCGGGGCACCGTGGAGGCCGAGAACGCCTTGCTGCGTAAGAAGGTCCGCGAGTTGGAGGAGGAACGCGAGATCTTGCGTAAGGCGGCCAAGTATTTCGCGGGGGAGACGCGCTGGTGAACCGCTTCCAGTTCGTCGCCGACCACCAGCGCCGCTACGGCGTGAAGCGGTTGTGTCAGGTGATCGGGATCGCCCGGTTCAGCTTCTACCACTGGAGGGCCACCGCCGCGGACCGGGCCACCCGGGCGGCGGCCGATGACCGGCTGGAGGCGCGTATCCGCGTGATCCACCAGGAATCGGCCGGCGCCTACGGTGTCCCGCGCGTCACTACGGAGCTGCGTGAGGACGGGCAGGTCGTCAACCACAAGCGCGTCGCGCGGGTCATGCGCGAGCGTGGGCTGGCCGGGGTGCGGCTACGCCGCCGGCACCGCACCACCATCGCGGATCCGGCCGCGGCCAAGGCCCCGGACCTGATCGGGCGGGATTTCACCGCCGCGGAGCCGAACACCCGCTACGTCGGGGACATCACCTACCTGCCGATCGCCGACGGCTCGTTCTGGTATCTGGCGACGGTGATGGACCTGTGCTCGCGTCGGCTGGGCGATCGCTGATCACATGCGCACCGAGCTGGTGATCGACGCCCTGCACGCGGCCGAGCGCGTCCGGGGCAGTCTGGCCGGGGCGATCTTCCACTCCGACCACGGGGCCTGGTATGTGTCTCGGGCGTTCGCCCAGGCCTGCCAGGCGGCGGGGGTGACCCAGTCGATGGGCGCTGTCGGCAGCTCGGCGGACAACGCCGCCGCGGAAAGCCTGAACGCGTCGTTCAAACGTGAGACCCTGCAGGGTGCCGGAAGTTGGTGCACTGCAAGGGAAGCACGGCTGGCGGCGTTCGGCTGGGTGCATCGCTACAACACCCGACGCCGTCATTCTTACCTCGGGCAGCGGCCACCGACCGTCTACGAGAACAGCCTTGGCTCAACATCGGCTACGCTTCCCGAAGTCGCATAACCCCGTGTCCAACATCCAGGGGTAAGCCCCAAGTGCTTCGCCTGCCCACTCACGTCGATTTTCGGATCAGATCGTGCCCTCACCAGTGGTCAGGAGCCTTGATCGCTGATGGGATGTCGTGCCCGCCGCGCGTTGGCGTGAGCACTTGTCCATTAGGTCGCGCACCGGCTCCTGCGGGCTGCTGGAACCATTGCCGGCTATGGAGGTTCCGTTCCGAATGCCAGCTGGCCACCTGCAACGACCACACGGTGCTGTTGTCGCTGCTCTATGTGATCGCGCGTAGCCTGCTGGGCGTTCCGGCCGTGCTGCTGCGTCGCGATCTGTCCACGAATGCCGAACTGCTGGTGCTCCGCCACGAGAACGCGGTGCTACGCCGTCAGATCACCTGGGTTCGCTACATGCCAGCAGACCGGTTGTGGCTGGCGACATTTTCCCGGCTGCTGCCGGACGACACTGGAAGGGGCTCTTCTCCGTAACTCCAGTGACCCTGCTGGCCTGGCATCGTCGGATGGTCGCCAGGAAGTGGGACTACAGCGATCAGCGAGCTGCTGAGCTTATCGCCTGATGCCTTGTCCCCCGTGAGAGCTACAACCGAATGTTCTCACCACGGGGATTCCTGGATGCCCGAGGAAGGCTAGCTTTCCCAGCATGAAAACGAAGACGGACACACCCAGCAAGTTCCGTTTCCCGATCCTGTTTATCGCGATGCTCGCCGTGGTGGCGATCGCGAGTCTCATCAACGCGCGCTTGTCCGGCCTCGGTCCCCTCTCAGTCGTCGTCGGTATCGCCACCGCGGCAGCCGGACTCTTCGTGTACACCCACCTGTCGCGGCGGCTCGAACGCCGCCCCAGCGTCCCCGAGCTGGACCGAACCGAGGCACTGCCCGGGCTCCTCCGCGGAGCCGCGATCGGCACCGGCGCCTTCGTCACGACGATGCTGTTCATCGGGTTGTTCGGCGGCTGGGGCCACTTCGCCAGTGGCTCGTTCTGGGGGTTTCTGACCAGCGTGGGCGTGATGGCCAGCGCCGCAGTCAACGAAGAGCTGCTCTTCCGCGGCGTGATCTTCCGAATCACCCAGAACCGGTTCGGCACGTGGATCGCAGTGACGCTGTCAGCGGTCCTGTTCGGCGGCTCGCACCTGCTCAACACCGGAGCGACGCTGTGGGGCGCATTCGCGATCGCCATCGAAGCCGGCGTCACGCTCGCCATCTGCTACGCCGCCACCCGCTCGCTGTGGCTGCCGATCGGCTTCCACTTCGCCTGGAACCTTGTCGAATCCGGAGTTTTCGGCACCACCGTCTCCGGCGCCACGGGCACCGCGCACGGCCTGCTCACCACCACGCTGTCGGGCCCCGCGCTGCTCACCGGGGGCTCCTTCGGCCCCGAAGCGAGCCTCATCGCGGTGCTCGTCTGCTTGGCGCCCATCGCGTACTTCCTCCGCAAGATCAAGCGCTACAACCTGATCGTCCGCCGATCCGCAGCTCAGTCCTGAACCGCGACCAGCCCCGACTGGTACGCCAGCACCACAGCCTGAACCCGGTCCCGCAGGTTGAGCTTCGTCAGGATCCGCGACATGTACGTCTTCACAGTCTCCGAGCCGATCACCAGCTCCGCCGCGATCTCCGCGTTCGACAGGCCCTGCGCGACCAGCCCCAACACCTCCCGCTCGCGGGGCGCCAGGGCCTCCAGCGCCTGTCGACGCGGGGCCTGTTCGGCGGGGCGGATGCGTTCGGCGAACCGGCCGATCAGCGCGCGCGTGACAACCGGCGCCAGCAGCGACTCGCCCCTGGCGACCGTGCGAACTCCGTTGATCAGCTCCTCCGGCGGTGAATCCTTCAGGAGGAATCCGCTGGCGCCGGCCTTGAGTGCCGCGTAGACGTACTGGTCGACGTTGAAATTCGTGACGACAAGAATCTTCGCCGGGTTCGCGACGCCGGCGCCCGCCAGCCGTGTCGTCACCTCGATCCCGTCCATCAGCGGCATCTGGATGTCCATCACGATGACGTCCGGCTCGAGCCGCAGCGCCGCCTCGAGCCCGGCCGGCCCGTCCGCCGCTTCACCGACGACATCCAGGTCTGGCTGCGAGTTGAAGATCGCCGCGTAACCGGCACGGATCAACGCTTGGTCCTCGCAGATCAGTACCCGGATCATGCCCCGCTCGTCATCGGAATCCTCGCCCATACCCGGAACCCTCCATCAGCGGCACGCCCCGCTGCCAACTCGCCCCCCAAGCCCTCCACTCGCTCCCGCAGACCGCTCAACCCCCGCCCACCTGAAAGCTCCCGTTCCGGCATCACGGTCCCGCCCGCGTTAGCCACCTCGATCTCCACGGCCGTCACCAGGTAACCGATCCGCACGCCCGTCGGACACCCCGCGGCGTACTTCACTGCATTGGTGAGTGCTTCCTGCACCACCCGATATCCCGCCAGCTCCACGTTCTCCGGCAGTGCCATCGCGGCCCCCTCCACCACCAACTGCACCGGCTGCCCACCGTTCTTCGTCAGAGCCACCAACTCCACGACGTCATCCAACCCGGGCATCTCACTCGCCTCGGCCCGCTCACCCGTCGCCTCCAGCACGCTCAGCAACGACCGTAACTCCTTCAGGGCCCGCCGCCCCGTCATACCGATCGTGTCCAGCGACTCAGTTACGCGCTCCGGCGGGCCCGTCAGGTACTTCGTCGCACCAGCCTGCACGACGATCGCGGTCACGTGGTGGGTCACCACATCGTGCAACTCACGCGCGATGTGTGCCCGCTCCGCCGCCTTCGCAGCCTCGGCCTCCAACCGGCGCCGCGCCACCTCTTCCGCGCGCCGCGCCCGCACCAACGCGCCGATCCCCACGCCCGCCACCAATGCCGCGTAGAACACCACAAAGTCCGCGATCCCCTCCGGCGAACGCCGCAGGACCAAGGCCAGGCAGAATCCGAGATACCCGGCGGTGCTCACGATCGCGACGGCCCAGCGGCGCCTCTCCTGCAGCGCACCGACCGAATACAGCGCGGCCAGCAGCCCCAATGTGCCCGCCGTGGCGGGGTACGCAACCACTTCGTGCACCGCAAAACATGTCGCAATCACCGCGAACGACGCGGCGGGCCACCGCCGGCGGCCCGCGAGCGGCACCGTCATCCCCAGCGTGAGCAGGACGGCGAACACGTCGGGCGGCCGTTTCGGCAGATCCCCGAAACTCGCCCCGAGCACGGCCGTGAACGGTAGGAACCCGAGAACGGTGAACACGACGGCCAGCACGGGATCGGCCATCGGGCCCGTGAACCAGCGCACCAGGCGCTTCGACATGGAGGCAGTCTACTTTTGATTCGTAGGTTCTGGGTTCGAGTCCCAGGCGGCCTACTATGTGCCACAACCCGAACACCGGGCGTTTTGGACAGCGGGTAGCGGTCGGATCCGTTTCGTTATGTTGGGCGATGCGGATCTGCTCGTTGCCCGCTGTTTGTCGTGCCGGCGACCCTTCGTGTTGCCTCAGGCCAGCGCGGGGGTGGGGCAGCCGCGTCCACGCTCGCTATAGGGGCTGGTGCGTGTCCGGCGCCAGCGGGGAGTTCGCGGCGCTCATCGAGCGCTGGGGCGGTCGCGTCGCGGCAGCCGCTCGACGACCAGGTCGTAGGAATCCGCGACCGCGTCAGTGACCAGTCGCTTGGTGATGCCGGGGCCCGGCCCCAGCGAGATCCAATGCCGTTTGTCGAGATAGCGGCCCGGTGTGATCGAGGCGTGGCCACGTTCTCGCGCGCGGGCGTGTTCGGGTTCGCACTTGACCGTGATGATCTGGTCCTCCGGGTCGTCGGTGACGATCAGGAACACCTTGCCCGCCACCTTGTACACGTCCAGGTGCTCGGTGAACGGGTAACCGTGGTCCGTCCCGGGCAGCGCGAGGGCCGTGGCACGCGCTGCATCCTGGAGCCGGTCACCGGCCGCGCTCACCGGGCCGCCCGTATGCCGCCGCCGTAGGTGTGCGGGTCGACGGGCTGCTCGGCCTTGGACAGGTGGGAGACCACGAGCAAGTAGGAGTCGGTGACGACTTCCTCGACCAGCGTCTCGTCGACGCCGTCCCCGCCCTCCAGGGTGATCCAGTGCTTCTTGTTCATGTGGTAGCCGGGGGTGATGTGGCTGTTGTGCTCCCGCAGGGCGAGGGCTTCGCCGGGGTCCGCCTTGAGGATCACGACAGGCCGCCCTGGGACTTCGGTCATCAGCATGAACACCTTGCCGCGCACCTTGTAGACCTCCCAGTCGGGGCCGAAGGGATGCTCCAGGCGGGCTCCGGGAAGTTCCTCGGCGCAGTCAGCGGCGGTTTTCTGCAGGATCGATCCGTTCACGGGGCGTTGCCTCCTCGGGTGGTGACGGGTTGTGGCATCGAAGGACGCGGAGAGCGTGCCGCGCGGTCGCGGCGGCACACCCCATCCTTTCCCTGAACATGCAGAAACGGGCAGTAAGCTGCGGACACGTGATGGTCCACAAGCGACACACCCGCGCGCGCGATCAGGCTGGACCGGTCGCGGTTCGGCTGTACGGTTTCCAGCCCCCGGTCGGTACTCCCTATGGCCTTGAGGTCAGCACCATCGAGGACTTCTTCGCCCAGCACGGCGACTGGCCGTGGAACCCGCCCCGTCCGGGCCGTGCCACCTTCCACTACCTCATCGCGATCACCGAGGGCGAACTGCGGCACGACGTCGACTACGTCACGCAGGCCGTCGCCCCAGGCCAGTGGCTGTGGGTGCGTCCAGGTCACGCGCAGTGCTGGCATCCGCCCGGCGCGGCCCGCGGCCCGTTCATCCTGTTCGAACCGGACGTGCTGCGGCCCGACCTCGCCCGTCTCCTGGCCCCGCTCACCGCGCACGAGGCCCCTGCCGTGCTCAGCCCGCACCCCGACGACACCGCCTGGCTCCAGCAGACGGCACTCCAACTCCTGGACGAGCACCGCGCACTGGGCCGCCGCCCCCTCGACCTCCACCACGCCTTGCGGCTCAGCCTGCTCGAATCGTTGCTGCTGCGCCTGGCCAACTCGCCCGGCATCGCCCTCACCGGCACGGCCACGGCCGGCACCGGCCGCGCCGACAGGTACGGGCGCTTCCTGGACGCCTTGGAGCTGCACCTCCGCGAACTGCACCACGCCGCGGACTACGCCGAGTTGCTCGGCTGCTCGGTCCGCACCCTCAGCCGCGCCGCCCAGGACGCCACCGGCAAGGGGGTCCGTGAGCTCATCGACGAGCGGCGCCTCCTGGAAGCCCGGCGCCTGCTGGGAGGCGCCCGGTGGGACGCCAGGGCTGTAGCCGTCGAAATCGGCTTCACCGATCCCGCGAACTTCGGCCGCTTCTTCCGCGACCGCACCGGTCTCACCCCGGCCGCCTTCGCAGCCCGCGAAGCCACGCCCGAACCGTGAGCGGAGCGCGGCCGCGGCCCCTGACCTCCGGACGTTCATGCTGCGGGACTCCCGGTCGATTCGGAGGTCACTTGGAGTGGGTCAAACCCAGTTGGGGGGCATGCTGTTCGGCATAGCGGGGGCCGAATCCGCCGGTCGGGAGGATCTCGCGGATCGCGGCGAGATCGGCCTCTGTGAGGGCGACGTCGGCCGCGTGGGCCCGACGATCAAGCATCAAGTGCCCGCCGGATGAACTCCTCGCGGGTCGCGCTGGAGGCGCGCGACTCAGCCGCATGACCGCCGCCATGTCGAACGAGTGGAAGCCCCCGCCCCACATGTGGAGATCGACGCTCACGCCCGCCTCGGACAGGCGACCGGCGTAGATCAGGATCTCGTCGCGGAACCCCTCCGCCGAGCCGGTGTCGATGTAGGTGCGCGGCAGCCTGCTGAGGTCCTCGGCGCGGGCCGGCGCGGCGTACTGCGACACGACGGGGCCTCCGCGCCGCTCGCCCAGCAGGGAGGTCCACGCGTACAGGTTGCTGTAGCGGTCCCACACGCCGTCGCGGTCCACCATGCGACTGCCGTGCGTCTCGACGCGGTCGTCGAGCATGGGGCAGATCAGAATCTGGTGGCTGAGTTTGGGAAAGGCGCGGTCGCGGGCGAGTAGCGCGGTTCCCGCCGCGAGGCCGCCGCCGCCACTGACTCCGGCGATCAGGAGCCGCTCGGGGTCGATACCGAGTTCGGCCGCGTTTTTCGCCATCCACACCGGCCCCGCGTAGCAGTCCTCGACCGGCGCGGGATCGGGGTGGTCCGGAGCCAGTCGGTACTCGACCGACACGACGACCGCACTCCCCTCGATCACATGGGGGAGGAGATGACTCATGTGGTCCCGGCGTCCCCCCCATGATCATCCCGCCACCGTGGAGGCTGAGGATGCCTCCCCTGGGCCCTCGGTCCTCGACGGGGCTGAGAATCAGCAGAGTGATGTCCGGCGCGCCTTCCGGCCCGGGTACCTGGCGCTCCTCCACCGCACCCTGCCGCCCACGGTCAGAGCCTCCGAATCCAACCCGGGGGAATACTCGGCGATCTGCCGTCGGATCTCCGGCAGGGTCTCATCCGACATGGCCGGAAAAACAGCGCCCCGCGCCTGCTCGACGGGCGCGAGCTCCGGGTCCAACGGAGGCCGGATGGTCAAGGCACCGAAAAATCTGCTGCTGTCTGGTCTGTCCTCTGTTCTTTCCTTCGGAAACGACGGGGAGCGACTTCTCAGTCGTCCAGGACGACGACGTGCTTGCCCGGCGTGGTGCCGGACTCGACGTCGGCTTGGGCGGCACGGACCTGTTCCAGGCCGTGGTAGACCTTCGCGACCGGGACCGTGAGGCGCCCCGCGGCGATGGCCTGGAGCTGGTGGGCGAAGACCTCGGCCGGGAGGTCGGCGGCCTGACCGCCGTAGGAGGTCAACCGCACCCCGGTGGGGATCATGAACGGGGTGAAGTCGGGGATCGTCCACTGGCCCGCCAGGGCTCCGGTGAAGCAGACCGTGCCGTTCCGGCGGACGGTGCGGAGGGTGTCGGCGAGGACCGAGCAGCCCACCAGTTCCAGTGCGGCGTCGACGCCGTCCGGCGCCAGCTCGCGCACCTGGTCGGCGAGGGTGCCGTTGTCGACGAGGGGATGGTCGACGCCCGCGGCCCGCAGTTCACCGGCCCTCTCCGGGCTGCGGGTGGTGGACAGCACGGTGGCTCCGAGGTCCTTCGCGATCGTGGCCGCGCTCAACCCGACCGTGGAGGTGCCGCCGCGGATCAGCAGCGTCTGCCCCGCCTGCAGGCCGAGGCCGGTGGCGAGGGAGCCGTACGCGGTCTGGAACATCTCCGGCAGCGCACCGACGACCTCCCACGACAGGCCGGTCTCGAACGGGATGACCTGCTCCGCGGGCACGGTCACGTACTGGGCGTACGCGCCGTCGTAGGAGCGGCCCATGCCGCCCATCATCGTGGCCACCTGCTGTCCCGGCCGCAGTCCGCTGTCCTCGTCGGCTTCATCGACCACGCCGACGCCTTCGATGCCGGGGATGCGCGGGTAGGTGACCTCCGCGTCGGACTCGCCCTTGCGGGTGCTGACCTCGGACTCGTTGACGCCGAAGGCCTTCACCTTGATCCGCACCCAGCCGGGCTTGCGTACCGGCACCGGCACGTCCTTGATCTCCAGTGCGTCGAGGCCGCCGGGCCGGGTCACGACGACGGCCCGCATCGTCACCAATGCGGCGTCGCCCGCTGCTGCTGTCGGTTGGCTCATGCCGAGCCTCCTTGCTCTGTTCGTCCCCCGGGGATGTGAAGGCGGAGCCGGGGCTCCAGGCGCAGGTACCGGGTGATCAGTCGGTGGTGACCCTGCGCCGTTCTGCATCTCGGAATCGCCCGGTGACCGTTAGGGACGGGCGATGTTCTCCCACAGGTCGAGCGCCTGCTGGTAGTGGGCGGTGGCCTCGAAGGGCGGGTTGCCGACGCTTCCCGAGGTGGGCCTGTCCGTGACGACGGGCCACAGACGGGTCTGCTCGCCGGTGACGAAGTCGAGCACGAGGTCGCGGATACGCGCGTCACGCTCGGCCTGTTCAGGGCTGCGGCCCGGCTGTTCCTGGCCGACGAGTGCGTACATCTCGCTGCCGTGCACGGCGGGCCTGCCCTCGGCCGGTCCGATCGTGAGGAGGTGGGCGTTGCCGCCCGCAGCGGCGTGAGCCAGGGCGCCGCGGGCGGCGGGGAGCCCGAAGATGTAGTCCGTCAGGAGCGCGGCGCGGACCTCGGCGGGGGTGCGGCCGCCCTGGTCGTAGGCATCGACGATCTTCTTCGCGCGGGAGCGGGGGATGCGCCAGCCCGCGATTTCGTCGATGATGCGGTCGACGGTGTGCGGGTCGAACCGGTCGAGGTCGTTGGCCACCCACCAGCCCATGTCGTCGCTGGCCATGCTCAGGAGTACGTCGATGTCCCGGTGCGAGCCCGAGGCCAGGACGTCCATGGGGTGGGCGTGCAGCACTGCGCCGGGCTGGCCGGTGTCCAGGACGACGCCGAGGCTTTTGCTGTCCATCCCGCCGCGGACTCCGAGGTCGGTCGGGGTGACCTTGTGCAGGGCGGTCACCAGGGAGGCCGGGTCGAGGTCGATCAGCTTGTCGGGGTTGCCCGCGACGCCGAGTTCGGTGACGAACCGCTCCGCGAGCTCCTCGGCCCACCAGGCGGGCTGGAGCCGGGTGGGCCCGGCGGAGAACCCGGCGAGTCGCCGGTACAGCCCGTCCGCGGCGGACGCACCGAGCAGCCCGAACGTGGAATAGGCGCCGGCGCTGTGGCCGTAGACGGTGACCTGGCCGGGGTCGCCGCCGAAGTGGGCGATGTTCTGCTTGATCCAGGTGAGCGCGGCGATGATGTCCTGCAGGCCGAGGTTGCTGGCCTCGGCGAGCCGCCCGCCGTACTGCGAGAGCGAGACCGCACCCAGCGCGCCGAGCCGGTAGTTGACCGACACGCTCACCACACGCCCCGATGCGGCGAGACCGGCGGCGTTCGAGGTGATCTGCGTGTTCGCGCCGAACTCGAATCCGCCGCCGTGGATGTACACGGCCACCGGTAGCGCCGTTCTGGTCGGCTGCGCTGGGGCCCAGACGTTCAGGTTCAGGCAGTCCTCGCCGGTCCCGCTGTCCGCTTCGAGCCAGTCGCCGCTGTCGGGCTGAACAGGGGCGACGCCCTTGCGGTCGTAGGGGCGGTCCGGGTCGAAGTCCGCGAGCACGGGGCGGCGGTATCGCTCGGCGGTGGCGAACGGGATTCCCCACCAGGACCGCACCCCTGGCGCAGTCGGGGCCGTGGGTGCGGTGGCGGTCATGATGTGTCCTTCCGGCGCGGTTCGGGTGTTCGCGCGGCGTGTCGGCGGCTGGTTGCTTACGGTGACGCTCTTCCATCATTTCCTGGGATTCGACAAATCGCCCTGCAGACACCGGTCACCTGGTGGTCACCAAGTGACACAGATTGAGCGCCTGGCCGCTACCGAGCCGGCTTACGGGCGTGCCGGCGGGTCATCAGGGTGATCGCGGTGAAGAGGAGCAACGCCTCGCTGTGCGCGGGCGGGCGCTCGTAATCGCGTGTCCGCCGCCGTGAGTGTGCGAATGTAGATCGAGCTCGCCGCCGCTGGGGATGCCGACGGCCTATTAGGCTTATGGGCGCTTGGTCAGTGCCGACGCCATGCCGATGACACAGGGGCTCGCCTCGGGCCGCGTGTCCATCGTGGACAGCGGAACCATGTCGTCGTCACGGTGGCCGGACGGCGCGTTGGCGCAGGCCCCGCGAAGGAGCCGGTTCAGCCAAGCGCAGGCATGGGTCTGCCTTCGGGTGATTGAGCTCAGCGGGCAGTGACTCGGATTCGTTTGTTATCTTGGGTGAAGCGGATCCGACTCACTGCCCGCTGTTTGCCGTGTCGGCGGTGACGTGCAACTACTCGTCGTGCAAGACGAGGGCCTGCCGCCGAGTGTGGAGCTGGTCAGCTCGGCGGTGAGTTGTTCGGATGTGGTGTCTGGTAGTCGTGCCGCGTCGACGAGCCCGGTCCGTGTGGCATGTCCGCGACGAGCGGATCCGGTCCTTCGGGCGTCAGCGTAGGATCCAGCAAGTTCTTTGTCCGGGACGGCTCTGTTGGGCGTCCGACAAGGGCGTCAGATCGAGTGCGCACGTGTTCGGCCAGTCGGTGCAGTGCGTGCTCGGTCCAGAGATCGGTGCGGCCACGGGTGCGTACCCGGCCTCCGCCGTTGACGTCCATGGTGACCGCGCAATGCCCGGGCACGATGGTGATCACGCGCAGGCGTGCGGTGAAGCTGCTTTCCGTGTTCGGGTCGCCGATGGTGATCCGCAGGAAGCGCCAGTCGATGTGGACGCGGCGGACGACGTCGAACTCGGGCCGGGCGGCGAACCACATGCGCAGCAGGCGAGGCGCGGTGAGCTCGACACGTAGGTTGTCCGGCAGCCAGTGTGCGGCGCTGTCCGGGTCGGTGAGCACGTCGAAGACGACCTCCGCGTCGGCGGGCATGGAGCGGGTTCTGCTCACTGCGGTACCTCGGAAGTCGTTGTGTGGCAGGGGGTCAGCGTCCACCCGTGAGCGATCTGCCGAGACGGTAGCGGACCAGGCAGTGGAGCATCTCGTCCATGGCTTCCGGTGCGATCTGGCCGGCGAGGTCTTTCCGAGCGGTCTGCACGGTCATGGCCACGAGGGATTCGGGCACCATGCCGTGGAACTCGTCGACCAAGTGTGCGACCACGTTCGTGACGTCCTGCACGTCGGCTCCTCCTTTCGGATCGGCGGCGTCGATTGTCATCCTGGCCCGGTCGCCGGGATTTGCACCTGACGACTGTCTGACGATGACGGCACGGGTGTGGTTGTCGCGGTGCGCTGGGTGATCGTCGGGGTCGGCGGGGACGGCGTGGGGCTGAGCGGTTCGGGCGCGTCCTGCATGGCGACGCCGCACGCGGTGGCCAGCGCCGCCACCAGGATCACGAGAGCCAGGAGCCGTTTCACCGCGCCTCCGGAAGTTCGACCACGAACCGGGCGCCGCCGCCGGGCCGGTCTTCCACCCAGACCTGGCCGTGGTGCCGGCGGACGTGTTGGGCGACAAGGGCGAGCCCGAGGCCGCTGCCGCCGTCGTTGCCGCGACGGCCGGCCGATGTGCCGCGGGCGAAGCGCTCGAACACGCGTTCCCGCAATGGAATCGGCACGCCGGGACCGCTGTCGTCGACTTCGAGCCGGACCCGGCCGTCGCGGCGCACCACGCCGATGCGTACGGGACCGGCGGCGTGGTGTTCGGCGTTGTCCAGCAGGTTGGCGAAGACGCGGTCGAGCCGACGCCGGTCGGCGAGCACGACCGGCGGAGGATCGGCGTGCTCGATCGGCACGTCCGCGCACGGCCGGGCGGCCAGCACGTGCCGGACGAGACCGACCAGTTCGACCTCCTCGAGTTCCTCGGCCCGGTCCTCTTGGTCGCCGCGGGAGATCTCCAGCAGGTCCACGACCATGTGGTGGAACCGGTGCACAACGGTGGTGAGCAGGTCGACGGCGTGACGCGCGGTCGGCGGCATGTCGTCCTTGCGTCGCCGCAGCACCTCGGCTGCGTTGACCACGATGGTCAGCGGAGAGCGCAGTTCGTGGCTGACGTCGCCGGCGAAGCGGGCGTCCTGTCGGACGCGGTGTTCGAGGGCGTCGGCGGTGGCGTTGAAGCTGGCGGCCAATGGGCGCAGATCGAGATCGTCCTGTTGGGGCACTCGTGCGGTGAGGTCGCCACCGGCCATTCTCGACGCGGCGGCGGTCAGCACGGTCAGCGGATGCAGTGCGCGGCGGCTGGTCCAGAACCCGAGGGTGACGCCGAACAGGGCGCTGAGGGCGGTGCCGATCATGAGCACCGTGCTCAGGAAACGAAACGTGCTGTCGAGTTGTTCGAGGGGGAACAGTTGCAGGTAGAAGTCGTTCTCGGCGCTCAGCGGCAGGCCGACGGCGAGCACGGGGATGTCGCCGACCATGAGCCGCTGCCGTGCGGCGGTCCGGTTGTGGGCGATGCCGAGCAGCGACTGCGGGAGTGCGGTCGGACCGAGCTGGCGGCCGCTGGTCAGCCAGCGGCCGGGTCGGCGCAGCAGGATCGAGGAGTTGGGGTCGGTGGTCAGGCCGGTGAGCAGTTCCTCCAGTCCGGAGGAGCCGGTGTGCAGTGACGCGTCGACGAGCCGGACGTTGACCTCGGCCTGCTGGGTCGCGCTCACCTCGCGCTGGCCGAGCATGTAGCCCGACGCCAGCTGCCACGTCGTCACCGCGAGCGCGCTGGTGAGCGCAAGGGAGCCCAGACCGAACGCGACCGCCACGCGCCAACGCAGCGACAGCCGCATGTCGTTCGCCTTCCCTCAGGGTCCGATGCCGATCCGGTAGCCATGGCCGCGGACCGTCAGCACGATGGTCGGCGTGTCCGGGTCGGGTTCGACCTTGCGGCGCAGCCGGCGGATGTGCACGTCCAGCAGCCGGGTGTCGGCGAAGTAGTCGTAACCCCAGACCCGTTGCAGCAGTTGTTCCCGGCTGACGATGCGACCCTCGGCGATCGCGAGCTCGACCAGCAGCCGGATTTCGGTGCGGGTCAGGTGGATCTCGGCGCCGTCGCGCCGCACGATGCCTTCATCGGGCCGGATGTGGATGTCGCTGACCGTGAAGGTGGCCGGCCGGTCCGGCATGCGGCGTCGTAGCAGGGCGCGGACGCGGGCAGCGAGTTCGCTGGCAACCAATGGCTTGGTGACGTGGTCGTCGGCGCCGGCCTCGAGACCCGCGATCACGTCGGTGGTGTCGGTGCGGGCGGTGACGATGATGATCGGCAGGTCGCCACGGCCACGCAGGGTGCGGCACACAGACAGGCCGTCCACCCCGGGCAGCATGAGATCGAGCAGCACCACGTCGACGTCGGTGGTGTCCAGCAGGGCCAGCGCGCTCTCGCCGGTGTCCGCGGTGAGCACGTCGAAGCCCTCGTCGGCGAAGGCCAGCTGGAGGGCTTGGGTGATCAGCTCGTCGTCCTCGACGAGCAGCACGCGGACGCTCACAGCGCTCCCTGCTCGTGGAAGCTCCGCCGCCAGGTGCCGCCGTCGAGCACGTAGACGCTGGTGCACGCCAGCCGCTCCGGCACGATCGAGTCGTTCCGGAGCAGTACGGCGGTGTAGATCACCACGGCGGCGGCGTCGGTCAGCTCAACTACCCGTGGGGCCTCCAGCCGACAGGCGCGCCACGGGGCAGGGGATGCGTAGTACTCAAGGACTTCCTTGCGTCGCAGCGCGTTGTCCGCCAGCAGGAGGACGGCCTCGTCGGTCATCAGGCCGTCGAGCAACTCCACTGCGGCGCCGGCGACGATCGCGTCCCAGCACGCGTGTTCCAGCTCCAGCGGTCCTGGGTTGTGCATTCGTGTGACGCCCCGCGCTCGGCTCGACAACAGTTTCCTAGCGGAATTGTTGGCCAGTGCATCACAATTCGGACGACGCGTCCAACGGTGCGGCCAGGTCGAGCCTGACGATTGCCTTGGGATGTCGAGGTCAGGACCAGATGGCGTCCAGCGAGGTGCCGACCGGCGGCTCGCCGCCGGCCTCGGCGAAGGCGTTGAGGGCGTCGACCATGCCGCGGCGGGTGTCCTCGGGCATCTTCGCGACGATCTTGGCGATCTCCTTGCGGCGTCGGGCGGTGACCTGGCGGACGACCTGCTGACCCCCGTCGGTGAGCTCGACCATGATCTCCCGTCGGGAGTTGGGGCTGGCGTCCCGGCGGACCATGTCCACGCCGACCAGCCGGTCGACCATGCGGCTGGTGGTGGACGGTGTGACGCCGAGGTGCTCGGCCAGCACGGCGTGCTTGAGCGGGCCGCGGGTGTGTAGGACCACGAGCAGGCGGAACTGGGGCAGGGTGATCGAGTCCTCGACCGCGGCGATGGACCGCGCGGACAGGGCTACCAGCAGTCGCGACGCGGTGAGCAGGGCGTCGGTCACGGCGTCCACTCCGGCGTTGCCCTCGGCAAATGTTGCACGGCGCATAGCGACCATCTTGCCAGCAGGTCAGGGCACCGGCACGTGCGCGTCGGCGCCGGCGATCAGCGGCGCGAGCAGCCGACTCAGGCCGGGCAGGCCGGCCGCGCTCACGACGGTGTCGCGCACCATGATCTGCCAGCGGCGGGTGGGAATGACCCAGTTCGCGGCTCGCCGGCCGGCCCGTTGCTGACGGTCGACGACCGGGTTGAGGTCGCGGTGGTAGCCGGCCAACGCCAGCGGGATGTCGGCGGCGTCGCGGACGTGGCGGGCCAGCAGGTAGCCGGAGTAGGCGGCCAGCGAAGCGCCTTGGCCGGCCAGCAGCGAGACCGCCATCCCCGCGTCCCCGACCAACGCGGTGTTCCCCAGGCTCAACGTGGGCATCTTGACCTGCGCCACGAGGTCGTAGAAGACCTGGTCAGCCGGTGGGCAGGAGGCCAGGGCGGCGTCGACGACCCAACCCATGCCCGCGTAGGCCTCGCGAATTGCGGCGACCGGGTCGGCGGGCAGGTCACGTGCGCAGGATTGGTGAATCAGGAACGAGGCGATGCGGCTGTCGGGCAGTCGGTAGAAGCCGGCCTGTCGGCCGGGCAGGGTGAGCATCCGCACCTGGGGGCCAAGCTCGGCGGCGATTCGCGCGTCGGTGAACAGAAACGCCGCTGTGTGGTAGCCGAGCGGGCGTAAGTACAGCTCGTCGGGCCCGAAGGCCATGCGGCGGGTATGGGAGCGAACGCCGTCCGCGCCGACGAGCAGGTCGACGACGTGCTCGCTGCCGTCGCTCAGCGTGACTTGCACCTCACCCATGAACTCCCGCACGCTGCGGACGGTCGTGCCGAAACGGCGTCGCACGTGGTCGGGCAGCGCGTTGTGCAGCACGCGGGCCAGGTCTCCGCGCATGAGGTTGGCCATCTTGCCGTCCATCAGGCGCTCGGCCACGGAGAAGTCCAGCCGGGCTGTCTGCCTGCCGTCGGCGTTGACGAACACGGCGGCGGGGATGTGCTGGGCGACCTCGCGCAGTTGGGGCAGCAGGTTCATCCGGTCGATCACGTCGTAGCCGGGGCGGCCGAAGTCGATCAGGTAGCCGGCGGCGCGCAGGGCCGGATCGCGTTCGACGAGAATGACGTCCCAGCCGTACCGGCACAGCCACCACGCCGTGGTCAGGCCCGCGATAGCGGCACCGCACACCATCGCTCTCATCGGCCGTACCCCGTCCTGTCACGGAAGTCACCACGAATACCTAGTGCAAGTATTGCATACTACAACGGTGGCACAGGGAAATGGAACATGGCGGCGCGGGCTGCCGCTGCCGGCGCGGCAGCCGGTCGGTGAGTGGCTGCGCGAGAGCCGGACGGGCATCGTCGTGCTCGCGGTGGTCATCGGCGCGGGCGCCGGGCTGGGCGCGATCGTGTTCCGCTGGCTGATCGGGAGCTTCACCCGCCTCTTCTCCGGGCACGCCGACTACTCCGTGGCCGGCGGGCAGGCCCACCCCTGGCTGCCGTGGCTGGGACCCTGGTTCCTGCTGCTCGCCCCCGTGGTCGCCGGCCTGCTCTACGGACCGCTGGTGCACAGGTTCGCGCCTGAGGCCCGCGGCCACGGCGTGCCGGAGGTGATGTACGCGGTGGCCAAGCGCGGCGGCCGCATTGCCCCGCAGGTCACAGTGGTCAAGGCGCTGGCCTCGGCGATGTGCATCGGCTCCGGTGGCTCCGTGGGTCGCGAGGGCCCGATCGTGCAGATCGGCTCCGCGTGGGGATCCGCCCTCGGGCGGGTGTTCCGGCTGCCGGAGTCGCGGCTGCGGGTGCTGGTCGCGTGTGGCGCTGCCGGGGGCATCGCAGCGACCTTCAACGCCCCGCTGACGGGCCCGTTCTTCGCGATGGAGCTGATACTGCGGGACTTCGCGGTGGAATCCTTCGGCGCCGTGGTGCTGGCCAGCGTCACCGCGAGCGTGATCGGCCGGGCGGCCTTCGGCTCGACAGCCTTCCTGGAGCTGCCCGCGTTCTCGGTGCGCTCCCCGTGGGAGTACCTGCTGTTCGTGTTGCTCGGTGCGGTCGTCGGTGGCATCGGCGTGCTGTTCACCAAGGTTCTGTACTGGATCGAGGACCTGTGCGACTGGGCGTGGCGCTTCCCGGAGTGGCTGCGTCCGGCGGTCGGCGGACTGCTGCTGGGCGGGCTGCTGTTGCTGCTGCCGCAGATGTACGGCGTCGGCTACCCGGTGCTGCAGAACGCCGTCGAGGGCAAGTACGTGCTGGGGCTGCTGGTGTTGCTGCTGGTGGGCAAGATCGTGGCGACCAGCCTGACCATCGGCATCGGCGGCTCGGGCGGGGTGTTCGCGCCGTCGCTGTTCATCGGCGCGATGGCCGGCACCGCCTTCGGCGAGATCGCCCACGCGGTGCTGCCGGGGATCGCCGGCTCGCCCGGGGTGTACGGCCTGATCGGCATGGGCGCGGCGTTCGCCGGCGCGGCCCGGGCCCCGATCACGGCCGTGATCGTGCTGTTCGAGCTGACCGGCGAGTACACGATCATCCTGCCGTTGATGGCCGCGATCGTGATCGCGACCTTGGTCAGCCGGACCCTGAGCAGGGACAGCATCTACACGCTCAAACTGCGCCGGCGTGGCATCGACCTGGACGCCCGCCCAGAGCCGGCCGTGCTGGCAGGAATGACCGTCGCCACCGTGGTGGAGGACCTGCCGGAACCACTGGACGAACAGACGGACCTGCGAACCGCCGCGCACGCGCTGGCGCTGTCCGGCCACGGCATCCTGCCGGTGGTCGGTGCGGACGGGCGCTACCACGGTTGTGTGACCGCGCGGGCGGTCGCCGAGGCGCTGGGGGATGAGCAGTCCCGTGACCACACGGTGGCCGATCTGGCCGAGCTGCCACCCCTGGTCACCTGCGCCTCGCCGTTGCCCGAAGCGCTGGGTGCGTTGGTTAGCGCGCAGGGCACCGGCCTGCCGGTCCTCGACGACGAGGCGACCGAGCTCGTCGGCTGGCTCACCCACCAGTCACTGCTGCGCGCCCTGCAACCCGAACCCGTGAGGAACCAGGCATGAAACTCGTGGAACACAAGCCGACAGGCATGCTCAGAGCGCTACTGAGGCTGCCGATCTGGTTCTACCGCAACGGCTTCGGCCGGCTGTTCGGCCACCGCCTGCTCTACATCGCGCACATCGGGCGGAAGTCGGGGCTGCGGCGGGAGGTGGTGGCCGAGGTCGTGCGCTACGACCCGGCGACACCCGAAGTGGTGGTGATCGCCGCGTGGGGGCGGGAACCGTACTGGTACCGCAACCTCAAGGCCGCACCGGCCGCGGAGATCCGCATTTCGTCTCAGCGATGGGAAAGGCCGCGGCACAGGTTCCTCGACTCCGTGGAAACCCTGGCCGTACTGCGAGACTACCGCCGGGCGCATCCGCATGCCTGGAAGCGGATCGCACCCATCCTGGGCTTCCCGGTCGACCTGGACACCGAAGCCCAGCCCGGCGCGCACGCGATCGCGTTCACCCGATGACTCCGCTGACCTGGTCGACCTTCTTCACGACCTGGACGTTCTCGCCGGTCGCGGACCCGCTCGTGCTGGTCGCGGCCGCGCTGTACGGGTGGGCCGTCACCCGGGCTCGTGGCTGGCCGGTGCGACGGACGCTGTGCTTCGCGGCGGCGCTGGTGGCGTTGGTGATCGCTGTGGACAGCAGCGTGGACGCCTACAGCCACATGCTGTTCTCGATGCACATGGCCCAGCACCTGCTGCTGATCATGGTCGTGCCGGCGCTGCTGGTGCTCGGCCACCCACTGGAGTTGGCCCGTCGCGCGACGTCCGCGCAGTTCACCGTGCACACCTCGGCCGCGCTGGGGTTGGCCTGCTACACGGTGGTTCTGGTCGGCACGCACCTGACGCCGTTCATGCAGGTGATGCTGGAGCACCCGGTGGTGCACGGCGTCGAGCAGGTGCTGTACCTGGTCAGCGGGTACCTCCTGCTGCTGCCGTTGGTCGGCGACGAGCCGGTGCGGCGCAAGGTTTCCCACCTGCTGCGGCTGCTGGTGCTGTTCATCGCGATGGTCGTGGACGCCGTGGTCGGCGTGGTGCTGATGATGACCGCCTACGAGCCGTTCCCCGGCTATCTCGCGCAGCACCGGACGTGGGGCCCGGATCCGCTGACCGACCTGCACTGGGGCGGCGTGGCGATGTGGGTCGGCGGCGACGGCCTGATGATGTTGATCGGCATCGTGCTCATCGGGCAGTGGATCGCCAACGCCGGCCGCAACGACACCGGCCCTTGGCTGGACGCGGCCCGGCGCAAAGCGCTGACCGATGCGGGCGTCGACCTGAATGAGAACCAGGACCTCGACTCCGACGCCGCGCTGGAGGCCTACAACACGATGCTGGCGCGCATGGCGATGCCACAGCCCCGCGTCCCGGCGAACGATCGTGAAGATCGCTAGCGTGCTGGTGGCCGCGGCCCTGCTGTCCACCGCCTGCACCCCGCCCGGAGCCGCCCCACCCGCCCCACCCGCCCCACGGCCGAGCATGGCCTACGCGCGGGGAGCGATCCGCGCCCGGGAGCTGCCGGGCCTCGGCGACGTCCTCACCACCGACGGCGGCTTCACGCTGTACGTCTTCGAGCCGGACGGGCACCAGGCCGTCAGCTGCACCGACGCCTGCGCCGGCAGCTGGCCGCCGCTGTTCGAGCCACCCACCGGCAGGCCTCCCGCCGGGCCGGGCGTCTGCGCCGCCATGATCGGTGCCACGTTCGATCCCGACGGCGGCCAGGTGATCACCTACGCCGGCTGGCCGCTCTACACCTACGCCAGCGACCTCGCGCCGGGCCAGGCCAACGGGCAGGCGCTCAACCTCAACGGCGGCCCCTGGTACGTCATCCGCCCCTCCGGACAAGTCGTCGAATCCACGGGAGTCTCATGACCGACCACCCGATCGGGCGCCGCGCCGTCGTGCTCGGCGGCGTCGGACTGGCCGGCCTCACCCTGGGCAGCAGCGGTGCCATCGTGGCCGACGAGCTGATCCCGGCGGCCGACCGGACACAGCTGCCAGCCACCGAGGATCTGATGACCGACCACGGACTGCTCAAGCGGATCCTGCTCATCTACCGCGAGGGCAGCCGACGGCTGCGCACCGGCGACGCCCTCGACCCGAACACAATCTTCCACTCCGCCCAGATCGTGCACGACTACATCGAGAGCTTCCACGAGGGCATCGAGGAAGGCTTCATCTTCCCGGCGCTGGTCAAGGCCAACACGCTGGCCGACACCGTGCGGACCCTGCTGGTCCAACACGACCGCGGCCGCAAGATCACCGTCGCGATCATCGGCGCCACGTCCGCGATGGCCATGAACGGCATGCCAGCCGCGCCCGGGCTGCGCACCGCCGCCGGACGGGCGCGGGTCGCCCGCTGGCTCGACGCGTTCGTCACCATGTATGAGCCGCACGAAGCCCGTGAGGACACCGAGGTGTTCCCGGCCTTCCGCCGCGTCACCACCGACCGGCAGTTCGCGCTGATCTCCGAGCAGGTCGCCGAGGCCCAGCGCCGCGACTACGGCGACAACGCCATCGCCCACTTCCTGGCGCAGATCGCAGGCATCGAGAAGCAGCTCGGCATCCACGACTTGAACGCCTTCACCCCGCCGGAGCCGACATGAGACTGAGACCGCCACGCGTGCCGCTCGGGCCGGTGGACCCGTTCTGCTGGGTGTTCGTCGGCACCATGGCACTGGTCGGCACGGCGGCGGTCGTTCTGGACGCCGCGGAGATCGGCATCGCCCTGTTCGGAGTGGGGGCCGCGGCCGCGGTCTTCGACTCCTGGACGAATCGCCGATGAGCCGGCATTGGTGGTTCGCCGCTATCCTCCCGATGACTGACGGGACAGGGGAGGCGCGGTGGCGGATGTCGAGCCGTTCGGACTGATCGTGCTGGTGGCGGCACTCGCGGCGCTGGCCGCCGTGCTGTCCAACCGGATCAGCGGCTGGCTGCGCATCCCCGCCCCGGTGATCTTCCTGGTCTGTGCCGCGGCCGCGTCGGACTTCGTGCCGGTGTTGGGCGGTCTGTCGACGAGCGTGGTGCAGCGCATCGTCACCGTCGCCTTGGTTATCGTGCTGTTCGACGGCGGGATGCACATCGGCTGGAAGCGTTTCCGGTCCGCGGCCGTGCCGGTGGCCTGGATCGGTGTGGCGGGTACTTTCGTCACCGCGGCGGTCGTCGCCGTGGCCGCGCATCTGCTGTTCGGATTCGACTGGCAGATCGCGTTGATCATTGGCACCGCCCTCTCGCCGACCGATCCCGCGGTGGTGTTCTCCGTACTGGGCCGCCGCGAGATCACCGGGCGCACCGGCGTGATCCTGGAGGGCGAGTCCGGCGCCAACGACCCCGTGGGCATCGCGCTGATGGTCAGTCTGCTCGCCGGCGGGTTGAATGTCGGTTCTGTTGCCGGCGACTTCGTGCTGCAGATGGTGATCGGCGGTGTGGTCGGGGTTGTCGGCGGCAAGCTGCTGATGATCGTGATGCGGCACGTGCAACTGCCCAGCGAGGGCCTGTACGCGTTGCGCACCTTGGCGATGGCCATGGCGCTGTACGGGATCGCGACCGTGGCGCACGGGTCCGGCTTCCTGGCGGTGTTCGTCGCCGGCATCCTGGTCGGCGACGAGCGGGCTCCGTACAAGGCGGAGATCAAGCGGTTCCACGCCTCGCTGTCCAGCATCGCCGAGATCGTGGCGTTCGTCGTGCTCGGCCTGACCGTGAATCTGCACAGCTTGCCCGACGGCAACGCCTGGGTGATCGGCCTGGTGCTCGCGGTGCTGCTGGCGTTCGTGATCAGGCCGCTGTTCGTAGGGCTGGTGCTGCTGCCGGTGCGGCTGCGGCTGGGGGAGCGGGTGTTCGTGCTGTTCTCCGGGCTCAAGGGCGCGGTGCCCATCCTGCTCGGCACCTTCGCCGTCGCCTCCGGCATGGGCGACAGCACCCGGATCTACGACGTGATCTTCGTTGTCGTGGCCTTCTCGGTGCTGGTGCAGGGCGGTCTGGTGCCAGTGGTGGCGCGCTGGTGCGGGGTGCCCATGCGCGAGGTCGAGCCGACGCCGTGGGGCCTCGGTGTGCGGTTTCGTGAGCGGCCTGAGGGGCTGCGGCGGCTGCGGGTGGCGTCGGGCGCTGCCGCCGACGGGCGGGCGATCGAGGAGCTCGACATCGGCGAGACGGTGTGGATCAGCATGGTCATTCGGGACGCGCAGCCGCTGCACGTGCGGGCCACCACCGTGCTGCAAGCCGGCGACGAGGTGCTCGTGCTCGTGGATCCGGAGGAGCCACGCGATCCGACCCCCGTGTTCACCGCTCCGGTCAACGGCTGAGCAGCCACCTGCTCAGACCGCGCAAGGCTCTTTGCGGACCAAGGGCGACGCGGCGGACCGCGTGGCGCAGCACGAAGTGACTCGTCGAGCCCAAGGGATCGGTCGACCAATGCCCGCCCCGGTGCGGCGGCCGCCGCGCCGCATTCGATGGTCACGCCCGGGCGGACGTCCGGGCAGATGCTCGGTCCACAAGGTGTGCAGCGCCACCAACGGGCGTCTGTGTATCGCGGCATCGCGCGGCCCATGACAGCGTCACCCGCGGTGTCCGTGCCGTCGTGGTCGACGCCGATCGGTCCGGGTTGACACCTCCTGCCGCAACAATTGTGCAAGACAATACTTGGCTTGTGCTACGACACCGCCGGTATCGGCAACTGGGTGTAGTCGACATCGCCGGTCTTCTCCAACACCTGGATGTGAGTCTTGATGAAGTCGTTGGCCGCGTCCGCGAGTGGCCGCACGACCGAGTTGCGGGTGTCGGCGCGGACCTGGGCGATCAGGATGAAGGCCTCGCCGTGGGCCTGACGCAGCGTGTTCGTGTAATCCGTGTCGAACACGACGCCGGTCTCGTCGCGCATCCGGTCGATGCCGACCTGCATGTCTGGCGCGGGCTTGCCCGGCAGGGTGATGCCCAGCGTCTTCGCCGCCTGCAGGTCCATGTTCTGCAGCTGCACGTGCTGCGAGATGATCGTCTGCGCCGCCTGCTTGACCTGCGGGTTCTATGAACGCTGTGCCGCCCACTGGGACGTGGTGATCTCCCGCAGACTGGTCTCCCGCACCAGGTTCATCAGCTTCATGTCCGCCGCGCTGAGCGGCCCGTACTGGGTCTCAGTCAGCGACTGGTCGGCCGTTGAGGGCTGGATCGTCGCGAGGACCGTGCTCGGCGGTGGGGCCACCGCCGTCGGCTGCGCTGCCGCGCAGGAGGCGCTCGACAGCACCGCGACGGTGCCACACAGGACGAACAGCAGTGTTCGAACGGGTCGGCGTGCCATCGAGGGCCTCCACTACGAAGGTTGCATGATCTGACTGTTGCCTACTGCGTCGACGGGTACGCGGCGGCGACTCGCAGGGTTCACCGCGTCGTTTCGAACCCAGTCGAGTGCATCAAGAAACAATTGCACATAGACACGTTTGTGCTGGGCTCGGCCGGGTAGATGGACCGTGGTGACTGCCGGGAGGGCGGAGGTGCGGATGGCAGACAAGCGCGAATCGGCCAGCGGTCTGACGCGGGCCGAGTTGGTGCACAAAGGGCTGGCCGACGACAGCGTGCGACTGACCCGCTACCTCGACCGATGGCCGGTCTTCGGTACTCGCGCGGAGCGGCGAGCCCGCCGGCATACTCTGTCATTCCTGGGGTTGGCGGTGCTGTTCGGGCTCGGCTTCCTGGTGGTCTACATCGGATGGCCCTGGCGATACGTGCCGCCGGAGCATACCGGCGCCGACGGGTACTCCTGGTACACGCCGCTGCTGGGTGTGTGCGGCGGCGGCTGTCTGCTGTCGTTGGCGATCGGGTTGTTTCTCTACGCCAAGAAGTTCCTGCCCGAAGAGGAAGCCGTCCAGCAGCGCCATGACGAGCCCTCGCCGGAGTTCGGGCGCGCGAAGACCTCGGCGATGCTCACTGACGCGGCACAACGCAGCGGAGTGCCGCGTCGGAGGCTCATGCTGGGCTTTGCCGGGGCCGGCGTCGCGTTGCCCGCTCTCGGCGCCGTGGCAGTCGCGGTGGGCGGCCTGATCCGCAATCCGTGGGGCGAGCCGAAGGCGCGGGACACGCTCTGGCACACCGGCTGGCACTCGCCCAACGGAGAAACCGTCTTCCTTCGGCAGAACACCGGCGACCCCCACGACGTTGTGCTCGTCCGGCCGGGGGACCTCGATTCCGGCGCGATACTCACCGTGTTCCCGTTCCGGGAGTCCGAACGAGGCGACCCGGACGCCCTGTCGGAGGCGCTCACTCGTGCGGACAACCCGGCGCAGCTGATCAAGCTCCGGCCCGGGCAACACGTCACGCCGCGACCGGGGCTGGCGGACTACCACTTCGGCGAGCTCTACGCGTACTCGAAGATCTGCACGCACCTGGGATGTCCGGTGTCGCTGTTCGAGCAGCAGACCGACCGGTTGTTGTGCCCGTGCCACCAGTCGCAGTTCGACGTGCTGCGCTCGGCGGTGCCGGTGTTCGGACCGGCGGTGCGTCCGCTGCCGCAACTGCCCATCGCCGTGGACGAGGGGACCGGCTATCTGATCGCGCGGGGGGACTTCTCGGGCGCCGTCGGGCCGGGATTCTGGGAGCTGGGGTCATGAGCCGGTTTCGGGAGAAGCCCCGCGGTCAGCTGTTCGAGTCGGGCACGGTGAGCAGGGCTGTCGACGACCGGTTCCACTTCATGTCGGGCCTGCGCCGGCAGATCAGCAAGGTGTTTCCGACGCACTGGTCGTTCATGCTCGGCGAGATAGCGCTGTACAGCTTCATCGTCCTGCTCGTCACCGGGACGTATCTGGCGCTGTTCTTCGACCCGTCGCTACAGGAGATCACCTACCACGGCTCGTACACGCTGCTGCGCGGCGTGCAGATGTCGCGGGCGTTCCAGACGACGCTGGACCTGTCCTTCGAGGTGCGTGGCGGCCTGTTCGTCCGGCAGATCCACCACTGGGCCGCGTTGCTGTTCATGGCCGCGATCATCACGCACATGCTGCGGATCTTCTTCACCGGCGCGTTCCGCCGGCCGAGGGAGACCAACTGGGTGCTCGGGATCGTGCTGTTCACGCTCGGCATGGTCGAGGGCTTCGCCGGCTACTCGCTGCCTGACGACCTGCTGTCGGGCACGGGCCTGCGCATCATGTCGGGCATCGTGCTGTCGGTCCCGGTGATCGGCACGTGGCTGCACTGGCTGGTGTTCGGCGGCGAGTATCCCGGCGAGATCATCGACAGCCGGCTCTACATCGTGCACGTGCTGCTCATTCCCGGGCTGATCCTGGCGCTCATCGCGGTGCACCTGGCCGTGGTCTGGTACCAGAAGCACACCCAGTTCCCGGGACCGAAGCGCACCGAACGCAACGTTGTCGGCGTACGGATCCTGCCGACGTTCGCCCTCAAGAGCGCCGCGTTCTTCATCTCGGTCGCCGGCATGCTGGCCCTGCTCGGCGGTGTCGCGCAGATCAATCCGATCTGGAACTACGGCCCGTACGAGGCCTCGATGGTGTCGGCGGGTTCGCAGCCGGACTGGTACATCGGTTGGTTGGAGGGGTCGCTGCGGTTGATGCCGGCGTGGGTGATCCTGATCGGCGGCCACTATCGGGTGCCGGTGCCGTTCTGGCCCGCGGTGGTTCTGCCGATTGTCATGATCGGTGTGGCCGCGGTGTACCCGTGGATCGAGAAGCGCCTGACCGGCGACCGGGCGCACCACAACCTGCTGCAACGCCCGCGCGACATGCCGGTGCGGACCGGGATCGGCGTGATGGCTGTGACCTTCTTCCTGGTGCTGCTCGTGTCCGGCGGCAACGACATCATCGCCGACAAGTTCCACATCGCGTTGGAAGCCACGGTCTGGATCGGCCGCATCGCGCTCATCGTGCTGCCACCGCTGGCCTATCTCCTCGCCTACCGGTTCTGCCGAGGCCTGCAACGCAAGGAACGGACCGTACTGGAGGAGGGCGTCGAGACCGGCATCCTCCGCCGCACGCCCGCCGGCGACTTCGTCGAGGCGCACCAGCCGATCGGACCCGTCGACGAGGACGGCGAACAGAAGCCGTTGCCTTACGAGGGCTCGCGCGTGCCGCGCCGACCGAACGAACTGGGACTGGCGGGCCAGCCGGTACCGGGAACGATGTTCAACCCAGATCCGCCCGGCGAGGAGACCGAGCTGGACGACGCCCGCGCGGAGCAACAGCGTCGCTGGGAACGATTCGTGGGCAAGGACTCATGACGGGAGGCATGTCGCCGATGGGACTTCGTGTCCGGTTCGCGCCGATGCTGGCGGTCGCCCTGCTCTGTGGGGCGTGCACGTCGGTGGGCTCGGCGCGGCAGGAGCCGACACCGACCAGCACCGTGACGACCGGCGGCGGTGCTGCGATCGAGGGCACGTTCGAACAGGTCGTGCGCCAGGTGCTGCCCTCGGTGGTGCGGATCTCGACCGACAAGGACCTCGGGTCCGGCGTGGTGTTCGACAATCGTGGCGACATCGTCACCAACGCGCACGTGCTCGCCGGCGCTGACACCATGCAGGTCAGCCCGGCCACCGGTGGCGCGCCGCTGACCGGGCACCTGCTCGGCGCCTACGCGCCGGACGACCTGGCGGTGGTCCGGATCAACGGCGCCGCGCCGCCGCCGGCGAAGTTCGCGGACTCGGGCAGGCTGGTGGTCGGGCAGATCGTGCTGGCGATGGGCAACCCGCTCGGGCTGACCGGCAGCGTCACCGAGGGCATCGTGTCCGCGGTGGGGCGGAGCGTGTCGGAGCCACCGAGTGCGAGTTCTCCGGGCACGACCATCACCGACGCGATCCAGACCTCGGCAGCCATCAACCCGGGCAACAGCGGCGGCGCGTTGGTCGACACCGCCGGCCAGGTGGTGGGCATCCCGACACTGGCGGCGACCGACCCCCGAACTCGGGGGGAGTGCCGCGCAGGGTATCGGGTTCGCCATCCCCAGCAGCACCGTCACCGACATCGCCGGGCAGATCGTGCGCGACGGCAAGGTGACCAACTCGCACCGGGCGGCGCTCGGCATCGCGGTTGAGACTGTCGTCGGAAACGATGGCCGACCAGTTGGGGCTGGTGTGGTTCGGGTCGATCCCGGTGGCCCCGCGGACAAGGCCGGCATCAAGCCCGGTGACGTGATCACCGTTGTTGGCGGAGTCTCGGTGACGGACACGAGTTCGCTTGAGGCGGTGCTGGCCAAGTCCAAGCCCGGTGACACCGTGCCGGTCCAGGTCAAGCGGGCCGGCACGACGTCGACGGTGAAGGTGACGCTGGGTCAGCTGGCCGGTGGCTGAGCGGCGGTTTCCTTGACCGGACGAACCGACAACTGCTGTTGCGTCGGCATGTGCTTGGCGCAAGCGCGAGCATGCGGCTCGGTGAGGAACACCGGGACCGTATCGTTCGGCGGGTACACCCGCAGGCCGGCGGCGTCGACCGGCTGGCAGCTGCCGGCCGGGTAGTTCGCCACGTCCACCTGGTCGACCGTCGCCGACGCCTGTTGTCCCGGGTGGAGCGTCACGGTGGGAGTGGCGGCGTTCGACCGCGCCGCCGCGTCCCCGATCTGGTCGCCGCCCTTGCCGGTGACGTAGGAGACGCCGGGATAGCCAGTGATCGTGCACGCCGCGGCGCTGTTGTTGGTGAAGGTCACCGGAATGTAGAAGTGCCCGGCGGTGCCGCTGCCGTGCCCGAGCGCGACGGTCAGCGCCTCGGTGGTGCACCGGTCCGCCGTCCGGGCGTGCGTCGTGGATGAGGTGACGGTCTGCGTCACGGACGAAGTGGATACGGCTGCAATGGGACCATACTGCTGACCGCAGGCCGTCATCGCGGCGGCAACAACCCCGACACCGAGAAGCTGTGCCGCACTGCGCGTTGTCCTGTGCATCTGTGCCTCCTTTTCATGTGGACGGACAACGGGGGCTACCCGCGCCGGTGGCGGTCACACGGCTGGCGGCCACAATTCGAGCGACAGTCATCTTCTGGTTGCCTCGCCGCCGGTCACGACCTCGATCGCGATGCCGGACACGATCATCCGGACCGGCAGGTAGACGTCGAACTGGCGGGCCGCCGCGAGGTCCCACGCGAGCATTCCGCCGTAGCAGACTATGAGCAGCAAACCGAACAGCCGGGCTCGGTCCTCACGGCCGGCCAGCAGCAGACCGACCACGCCGGTCACCAACTGCGCCCAGTGCTGGACGGGACTGAGCGCCAGGATGTGCAGAACCGCGGCGCCGAAGTTGAACGCCCCGACCGCGAACGCGATCTTCTGCGGCTTGGCGATGACGGGAGTGCCTTTGACCGTGGCCACGTACCCGGCGTGCCCGCGGTGGCGCCGCCCAAACGGGCGGCCGAGTCCGTTCAGGTGTGGTCGCCGGTCAGCTGCCGTTCGATGTCCTCCAGGCTGCGGCCCTTCGTCTCGGGCACCCGCCACCAGAACAGCACCAGCGCGACCGCGGCGATCACGGCGTAGAGCAGGAACGTCCCCGAGCGGGAGATCCAGTCCACCAAGGTCAGGAACGTCAGGGACACCACGAAGTTCGCCGCCCAGTTGACCACCGTGCAGGCGGACATCGCGACACTGCGCACCCGCAGCGGGAAGATCTCCGAGATCATCAGCCAGAAAACCGGACCAAGCCCGACCGCGTAGGACGCCATGTACAGCAGCAGGGCGGCGAGCGCGAGCCAGGGCGCTTGGTGCTGGAGCGGCGCCACCGCGAAGAAGACCGCCAGCGCGGCCAGGCCGACCAGCAGGCCGGCGGTGCCGGTCAGCAGCAGGCCTCGACGTCCGACCCGATCGAGCAGGAGGATCGCCACCACGGTGAACACCACATTGGTGACGCCGATGAACACCGTCTGGCCGATCGCGCCACCGGCGCTGACTCCGGTGGCGGACAGGATCTTCGGCGCGTAGTAGATGACCGTGTTGACGCCGACGAACTGCTGTGCCACCGCGAGACCGATGCCGATCCACAGCAACGGGCGCACCCGCCGGCCCCTCAGGTCCGAGAGGCGGCTGCCGCGAGCCTGTGCGGACGACCGGCGGATGTCGGCGAGCTCGGCCTCCACGTCGGCATGCGGATCGCCCTTGCGTAGCCGGCTGAGCACCTCACGTGCCTGACCGGTGCGGCCCGCCTCGACGAGCCACCGAGGCGAGTGCGGCACGGCCAGCATGCCGATGGCCAGGGCCGCGCCCGGCACCGCCGCAATGCCCAGCATCCACCGCCAGTTGTCGGAGACGTCGTGGAAGGCGAAATCGACCAGGTACGACACGGCGATGCCGATGGTGATCGCCAACTGGTTGAACGAGGTGAGGCCGCCGCGGGCTCGTGGTAGCGCGAGTTCGGAGATGTACATCGGACTGACGAAGGAGGCGGCGCCCACGGCCAGGCCCAGCAGGAACCGGAAGCCGATCAACATGCCGGCGTCGACCGACAGGGCCGAGCCGAGCGCGCCGACGAAGTAGACCGAGCCGGAGAGCACCTTCGTCCAGCGCCGACTGATTCGGTCGGCCAGCCAGCCGGATCCGACCGCGCCGACCATGGCTCCCAGCAGCAGGACACTCACGATCGCTTCCTGCTCGAACGTGCCGGCGTGCATCTCTTGCCCGATGTACAGCAACGCTCCGGAGATCACGCCGGTGTCGTAGCCGAACAACAGCCCGCCGATCGCCGCGATCGCGGCCATCCGGGCGATCAGCGCGTTGTTTCCCTCTCGGAGGGCGGAAACGAATCCGTTTGCCACCTGTGCCTCCCACCGTAGAAGCCGATGGGCGGCGGGTACCCGGTTGGGTACGGTGTGAACTGCGGACTCAGACTTGGCGCCAGGGTGCGGTCGCCTGCAACACGGCGGAGCGCAGCGCCTTGGTGCGCAACCGGGAAACTTCGCGGTACTCCGGGTCGGAGACCATCGTCAGGAACGCGGCCCGACTGGGGTAGCGCACCAGGAGAACGGCGTCCCACGGGCCGTCCTCGCCGCTGACCAGAGCCGTCGAGCCAGTGCCGGAGTAGAGCACCTCACCGCCCACCGCCGGCAGGAACCTGGCCCCGACCTGGCGTGCGTACTCGTCGTAGTCGGCTCGACCGCCGTCGGCGAAGCGGAGCAGGTTGAGCATCACGACGGGCCCGCCGTCGTCCTCGCTGGTGAATCGTTCGATGTCGGCACGCTTCGGGTCGACTGCCATGGTGTGCTCCTGTCCGTCGGAGGACCTCAGCCTACGAGCCGGCACGGGCACGTACCGGCTCAGCGCGCTGGTCAGCAGGATGGTCACCGCGAGCCCGACCACCAGCCCGATCAGGGGTGGACCTGGGCGGCTGATCCCGCTGGAGACGAGCAGCGCCGTGGCGGCCGCCGGCGCGTGATGGATGTCGAACAGCGCCAGCACGAGCACGGTGAGGCCGACCGCGACTCCCTGAGCGATGCTCTGCGTGAGGCTCTCGCGGTGCAGTTCGACCACCGACGGGTGCGTCCACAGGCCGAACACGGCCAACGCGACCAGACCGGCAGTGAACGCGACCGCGTGCCCGACGACGGCGTTGCGTACCCGTGCCTCCAGGCCGCTGTGGCGGACCAGCATGACGTAGGCCGTGGGACCCAGAGAGGTCGCGAGCAACATCTGATGGGTGAGCCAGCCGGCCACGCCCACCGCGGCCAGCGACACCCCGACCAACACGCTGACTCGCAGTGCGGCGGCAACGCGCCCGGCGCCAGGCGCGGTCACCATAGTTCGGTAAGGCAACAGTTGCGTCGGACAAGGATCATGAGCCAGGGTCTCCCTGTATGCCGAAGGATATTCCGCGAGAGGCCCCCAGGCCAGCGGGCTGCCGCCGGTCGGGAGCTTCCACGACGTGCGGTGGTTGATGGTCCATCACGACTCCTGGTTCACCTTCATAGCGGAGTCGCTGCTGGCAGTGATCGTGCGTACCTGGCAGGCGCCAGCCCTGGCGGTGCGCATCAACCCCGCATGGCCCGCCGCAGCGCCGGACGCGTCCTTCGGTCAGGACGGTTGTTCCGCCTGAAGAACCTGCGCTTGGCCACGTCGGCGCGTGAGTAGCGCCCGGCGCTCGTCCTCGTCCTGGCCGCCCCACACGCCGTACGGTTCCTCGTGTCGGATCGCGTGCCGCCGGCACTCGACGATCACCGGACACCGTTGGCAGACCTGCTTGGCCAGATCGGCACGGAGCCGTTTCGCGGGACCACGTTCCTGGTCGGGGTGGAAGAACACCGCGTTGTCGGAGTCCCGGCACGCCCCGCGCAGCTGCCACTCCCACACCACCCACAGTGCCTGCGGTGTCCTCCTCCTGCTGGTCATGACGCGAATCCTCCTCATGTACGTGCGGAGCGTCGTCCGGCAGCGTGTTCCCCGCTGATGTGCGGCCAAACAATTGATCAGAGCAATAGTTTGTTAGTGCGTTTCGGGGGCTCGGCAGCGGGTAGGCATCGGGTGTCGCAGGGCAACTCGGGAGCGGAGAGACATGACAACCAAGGTCGCGGACTATGTGCTCGAACGCCTGCGCGAGTGGGGTGTGCATCGGGTGTTCGCGTATCCGGGGGACGGCATCAACGGGCTGCTGGGGGCGTTCGATCGAGCGAGCGGGGATCCGGAGTTCATCCAGCCCCGGCACGAGGAGATGGGCGCGTTCATGGCGTGCGCCCACGCGAAGTTCACCGGTGAGGTGGGCGTGTGCATGGCGACGTCCGGGCCGGGCGCGGTGCACCTGCTCAACGGCCTGTACGACGCCAAGCTGGACCACCAGCCGGTGGTGGCGATCGTCGGGCAGCAGAAGCGCACCTCCCAGGGGTCGCACTACCAGCAGGAGATCTCGCTGGAGAACCTGTTCGCCGACGTGTCGGAGTTCTGCCAGGTGTGCATGCACCCGGCGCAGGTGCGCCACGTCATCGATCGGGCGTTCAAGACCGCGCTGACGCTGCGCGGCGTCGCCACTGTGATCATTCCGGAGGACGTGCAGGAGGAGCCGGCGCAGCCCTCGCCGCCCAAGGCGCACGGTTCGGTGTTCTCCAGCGTCGGCTGGAGCCAGCCGCGCATGCTGCCCGACGAGGGCGAGCTGCGCCGCGCGGCCGAGGTGCTCAACGAGGGCGGCAAGGTGGCGATGCTGATCGGTCAGGGCGCCGCACACGCCGCACCCGAGGTGGTCGAAGCGGCCGAGATCCTGGGCGCCGGCGTGGCCAAGGCGCTGCTCGGCCGTGAGGTGCTGCCCGACGACCTGCCGTTCGTCACCGGCCCGATCGGCCTGCTGGGCACGAAACCCAGCGACGAGATGATGCAGGGCTGCGACACCCTGTTCATGATCGGCACCAGCTTCCCCTACAGCGAGTGGCTGCCCGACGAGGGTCAGGCCCGCGGCGTGGAGATCGACATCGACGGGCGGATGATCGGCATCCGCTACCCGATGGACGCGCACCTGGTCGGTGACGCGCGCGAGACGCTCAAGGCGCTGATCCCGCTGCTGAAGCGCAAGACCGACCGGTCGTGGCGGGAGGCGATCGAGAAGAACGTGCGCACCTGGGACCGGGTCATGGCCGACCGGGCCGGGCAGCACTTCGGCGGGGTGATCAATGTGATCAGCGTGAGGCGGTGCGGCAGCAACCTCGAGCACGGCCTCGCCTGTTAGGCCCTCGCTTGGCTCACCGTGTGGGCGGGCGTGTATCGAGCCACCGCTGGGTCTTGGCGACCGCGAGGTGCGCGCGATGGCACCGTTCCCGCGCCTTGTGACCGGCATATGCCAGGTGTTCAGCATGGATAGCGCTGGTCAGTGCACGCCGTTCGTACAGCTCAGCGGCATGTTGGTGCAGTTGAGCGGAATCCTGGAGCACGGCCAGCGACCGAGCCACTGCGGCGTGGCTTCGGCGTCGACCTGTGGAACGCTCACTCGCTCTCAAATGTCGGCCCGCATAACCCCACTGTCCGCTGTTCGGTGGCAGGAGGCAACCCGCCGACACCGTCGCCGCGCGCAGCTTGTCTGGCCCCTTGCGGCCGTTGCGGCTGTGAGTACCGTCGGTAACGCCGCGTCCAGACCCCGCGCAGCCCGCTGCTGCTGGGGCCCGGGTCGGTCCACCGTGCTCGGCCCTGGCAGCACGTGCGGACTCACACCGTCCAGATCGTGAACGCGCCCCGTGGGGCGGGCGGAACCGGGCGTAACAGTTCCAGTTCATCGGCGGTGAAGTACAGGCCGCCGCTGCCGGCGTGCGCGGCAGTGCGGGCCACCTCCCCGACAGTCTCTGTGCTCAGTCCGTCGGCCGGGGTCGCCAGCGCACGGATCACGGCCGTGGACACCACACCCACGGCGATGTCCGGTGGTGGTTGCGGCATGTCCGGTACCAGGCTGCTGACTACGGCTGAGGCGTCGAGCAGGAGCCATCGTGGCTCGTGCTCGCTGCTCGTCGTCGAGGGCCTGGGGAGAGCGGGCTTGCGCGGCGGCGACCGTGGCCAAAGCCGTGCAGGGCGTCGCACCTGCCAGACAGCGTTGACGATGCGTGCCGGTGACGCGACTGTTCCGATGCTGGGATTTGCACCGCAGTGCCCAGTGCTGAGTGGCCTCTCGTGCCAGTCCCCCGAGCTGAGGGGCCGCTCGCATGTTCGGGTTACGAAAGGTAATCAGAGCTGGTTCTGTGCGGCTGCTACTCCCTGTCGCGGCCACGGGGAGTAGCAGTTGTAGGGGCGTGTAGGCGGAGTTACCGTAGGAGGGGTCAGCGAACACGACCGCTGCGTGGCGCTGTCTCAGGGCGGGCAGGAGACGCTCGGGCGCGTCCTCGTGGCCGTCCGCACAGGAGTGTGTGATGACTCTGGACGTACTTGCTACATCGCGGGTGGTTCGGATGCCTCCGCCGCTCGACGTTGTCGTCAAGCACTTGGAGGTTGTCGTCGAGCACGTAGAGACGGTGCCGATCGTCCACCTCGTCGGCGAGGTGGATCTCGCCAGTGTCGGTCTTGCTGCCCGGCCGATCCGTCAGGAGTTGGCGTCAGCACCGCCGACGATGGTGGTTGACCTGTCGCCGGTGACGTTCTTCAGCGCGTCGGGTCTCACGCTGTTGGTGCAGACCCGTGCTGCGGCCGGCCGGGCGCAGACTGACGTGCAGGTGGTGGCCGGTCAGCCAGCCGTGTTGCGCCCGCTGGCTCTGACCGGGTTGGCGAATGTGTTCGACATGTATTCGACGGTGGACTGTGCGCTGAGGGCTGTCGGCCTCGCGGCTTAAGCCCGGATTGCCGAAGTTTCTCCGCTATCGACCGGGCCGTGACGGCCGCTGCTGAGTTAGGCGCCGGGCCGGGTGGTTGGCCTGCCGCCGGCCACGCGCACGCCGAGCTCGCAGGGCAATCCGCGCAGGGCATCGATGGTCGCCTTGTCGGCGACCTCGGCTTCGCCCTCGTGGAAGATGACGCCGAGGTCGTGCACGATCAGTTCGGGGTGCGGGCTGCTGGTGAACTTCACGCCGCCACCGTCGTCGTGGTCAGACCGATGATCTTGCCGTGGGCGATCTCCGGCCCGTACTCCAAGCCGAACGCCACGTAAATCTGTGCCTTGTCCGTCGAGCCGGTCTTGGCCAAGGGCTCGGAGAACAGGAACCCTCGCCCGGGGGCCTCCAGGAACACCGGGGCGCACTGGCCGAGACTGATCGGCACAACCTGGTCGGCCGACATATCCCGGTTGAGCGCGACGCTGAGCTGGCCGAAGTCGGTCTCGATTGTGGACACCGCGACACCGTCGACGTTGCGGGAGACCTCGCGGTAGTTCTTCTTGGTGATGAACTCGTTGGTCAGCTGTCGCTTCTGCCACCGCCCCGCACATCAACGTCGCGGCCTCCGACACCTGGATGCCGCCGGAGGTCCACACCGCCTGCAACAGGTCCAGGACCAACTTCTCGGTCAGCGGCGCGGGCTGTCAAGCCCCGGGTTTGATGGAGACTGAGTTAACTGGTTTCCAGGGTTGCGGCGACCGGGCGGGTCATCGCGTGGAGCGCCTCGTACTCGACGG
>NZ_JBFBAM010000079.1:0-43876 GCF_040682195.1 Kutzneria sp. NPDC051319
GGTGGCTTTCGCCACCGGGCCGCGGTTTTGTGCTGGTGTCTACGCTCAGACGGCGTTGACGGCCTGGGCCTGCGGGCCCTTCTGGCCCTGGCCGACCTCGAAGCGCACGCGCTGGTTCTCCTCGAGCGACTTGAAGCCGTTGCCCTGGATCTCCGAGTAGTGCACGAACAGGTCGGCGCCACCGTCGTCGGGGGAGATGAAGCCGAAGCCCTTCTCCGAGTTGAACCACTTCACGGTGCCCTCAGCCATGTTGTCTCCTCTACAGGGTGCCTATCGGTCCGCCGCGGCTGCCACGGACCGAGCCGCTTGCGGCGGGAAGCTCTTCCTGGAGGAAAACCAATATGCCCGCAACACTTGTTTCGCGAGCGCGTGGATGAACACGAACACAAAACCAACGACCATGGATATCCAACCACAGCCGCCGCCGCGCGCCAAACCGACACCCGCTCACGGCCGCCGCCGGCCGAAATCCGCTGGTGGTGGCTGGGAGCATGACCGTCATGGAGCTCTTCCGCACCGACCGCCGCGTCCGCATCTGGCTGCAGACCGTGACCCACGGGCAGCTGCTGCTGTCCGTCGTCGAGACGGGCGCGCCGACCCGGGTGGACCTGCTGTTCAAGGTCGTGGAGCGGCAGTGCGTCCGGTCCGAGTACGACGGCCTGGTGGTGCGGCGGCCGCACGAGAATGAGGACTTCCCGCCGGACGCCTTCGTGCTGGAGTCCGGCGACATCCGGGACTACGTGTGCGCCGCCGGCTTCGTCTGGCAGGAGGACGAGCAGACCGACTTCGGCCCGGCGGCGATGGTGGCCAAGATGATGCCGCTGCCCTTCGACCCGCCGTTCCCGGTCCGCGCGGCCTTCCCGGACTGGGCGCCGACCGGCCCCGCGATCCCCCTCGGCGACCTGATCGACGCCCTGTCCTCCGACACCCCCGAGCCGCCGGCCGGCTTCCGGCACCTGCACGCCGTCGTGGTGCGAATCACGCCCAGCGTCGGCCGCGAGATCACCGCCCCGGTCGCCGTCTACCTCACTCGCGGCGAGGCCGAGGCGGCGATCCGGGCCGAGGTCACCGCCAAGGCGGAGGTCATGGCCCGCGGCGCCGAGCACGACGCCCGCATCCAGGACCGGCTCATCGCCCAGACCCTGTCCGACACCAGCATCGAGCGCTGGATCGTCCCCGTGCCGGTCCGTCTCTGAGCGGCCATGTCCTCATTCGAGGGCATGGCGTCCAGATGTGGGATTGACTTCTATTCACCGAGGTCGACACGACATTCGGCGTGCACGGATAATTGCATCAACAGCCCGTGGCGCTGGATCGGAGCAAATACCGGAGCCTACGGTTCGACTTGTCCGCAACAATCGACAGGACTCGAACCCGGGAGTGAGCAGTGCAGGATCGAAGCGGTATCACATTGCCGGAAAACCACGCCCGTTCGCGCCGCCGACTGCTCGGCGCGGTCGGTGTGGTCGCGCTGGCACTGACCCTGTCCAGCGCGGTGACCACGGGGACGGCCACCGCGAGACCGGCGGGGTGCGCACGGTCCGCGACGTTCGACGGCACCGAAATCCAGGTCGACAACTGCGCGGGAAACGACGGCAAACACGGCTGGGTCTGGATCCACACCGGCAACGCGGCCAAGATCCATTGGGCCGATGTCACGGTGACACTGGACACCGGCGTGTTCAACAGCATTTCCGCCGATCGCAACAAAACCAACACGGACATCTTCGTTCAGCACATCACCAAGGCGAAGATCTGCAATTTCGTTTCGCCGCCCATCGGCTTTCCCCGGGTCCCGGTGCCGTCCTGCTCGGTCGACATCCCGTTCTAGCGCCGGATCACAGCACCTCGACGGCCTCGTCGAACTCCAGGCGGGGCAGTCGAGGGAACCAGGCGTCCGGGCCGGGCTTGCCGATGTTCACGATGACCAGGGGCTCCTGGGTGCCGTCGGCGAAGAACTCCTCGCGCACGCCCGCGGCGTCGAAGCCGGTCATGGGGCCGGCGGACAGGCCTGCGGCGCGGACGCCAAGGATGAAGTAGCCGACCTGGAGAAGGGCGTTGAAGCGGGCCATCTCCGCACGTTTGCCGGCGTCGGGGAAGCGGTCCTTGGCGTTGGGCACGTGCGGGAAGGTGCGGTGCAGGTGCTCGTGGAAGTCGCTGTCGGCGGACAGGATCGCCACCACGGGGGCGGTGCCGGTCTTGCCCCGGTTGCCCTCGGACATGTGCGGCAGCAGCCGCGCGCGGGCCTCGGCGGAGCGCACGAGGCTCACGCGCAGGGGCTGGATGTTCATGCTGGTCGGGGCCCACTTGACCAGGTCGTAGATGGCCCGCAGCTGCTCGTCGGAGACGGGCTCGTCGGCGAAGGTGTTGGCGGTTCGCGCCTCGTGGAACAGCAGCTCCTGGGCGGAGCGCTCGAGCTCGAGGACATCGGTCAGCGTCGCGGTCATGCCTCGGTCAACATAGTCAAGCGCTCAACTATTTCGGCTCTGATGGTTGAGTGTTCACCTTCACACCGTTGAAGAGCAGGTTGAGCAGCACGGCGGCGATGCTGCCGGCGCTGATGCCGGAGTTCATGACGGTCTGGAACCAGCCCGGGAACTGGGCGTACACGGTGGGCGCGGCCACCGGCACCAGGCCGATGCCCAGGGCGACGGCGACGACCATCAGGTTGGAGTTGCCGTCGAACGACACCTGCCGAAGCATCCTCACACCGCCGGCCGCCACGGAGCCGAACATGACGATCCCGGCGCCGCCCAGCACGGGCATCGGCACCGAGGCGACGATCTCCCCCAGCACCGGGAAAAGCCCCAGCAGCATCAGAATCCCGCCCGCGGTGGCCACCACGTACCGGCTGCGCACCCGGGTCAGCGCCACCAGGCCGACGTTCTGCCCGAAAGCCGTGTACGGGAACGTGTTGAACACACCGCCGAGCAGGCTGGACAGGCCGTCGGCCCGCAGCGCCCTGGTCAGGGTCACGCTGTCCACCGGCCGGTCCACGATGTCGCCGACGGCCAGCACGCTGCCGCTGGTCTCGGTCATCGTCACCAGCATGACGATCACGAACGCCACGATCGCGCCCGGCTCGAAGGTCGGCAGTCCGAAGTGGAACGGCGTGGTGATCTCCAGCACCGGTGAACCGCCCACACCCGAGAAATCGGCCAGCCCCAACGGAATCGCCGCCACCGTGCCGATCACGATGCCGACCAGCACGGCGATGCGGCCGATCAGCCCGGGCACGAACCGGTGCACCAGCACCACGAGCACCAGCACGCCGAAGGCCACCGCGAGATTGACCGGCTTGCCGAAACCGGGCGCCCCGACGCCGCCGGCGGCCCAGCCGACCGCGACCGGCAGCAGCGACACCCCGATCACCAGGATGATCGTGCCGGTGACCACCGGCGGGAAGAACCGTGTCAGCTTGGCGAAGTACGGCGCGATCAGCACCACCATCAGGCCGGACACGATGATCGCGCCGTAGCCGGCGGGCAGCCCGCCGCCGGTGGTGCCGATCATCACCATCGGCGTCACGGCCGCGAACGTGCACCCCTGCATGATCGGCAGCCGCGCGCCGAACACCCAGACTCCCAGGCACTGCAACAGGGTCGCCACGCCGGACACGAGCAGGTCGGCGTTGACCAGGTAGCCGATGTCCGCAGTGGACAGATGCATCGCGCCGCCGACGATGAGCGGCACGGCCACCGCGCCCGCGTACATGGCGAGCACGTGCTGGAGGCCGAACGTGAGCAGCTGACCGGCGGGGAGCCGCTGGTCGACAGGGTGCACGGTCATCGGCGGAGTCTAGGTCCGCCGCGTTACCGCGACGTCACGTCGTGTCCTATGCGGCTGGGGCGGTCTCGGCCATCTTCGCGGTCACGCGGTGCGTCACCTTGCGCTCGGCCACGAAGGACAGGAACGGGATGGTGCCGGCCAGCAGCACGCCGAGCGTGTACAGCGGCGCCCACTTCGACTTGAGCGACAGGTCGAAGGCGCAAACCAGGTAGATCATGTACAGGAAGCCGTGGATCGGACCGACCACCGCGACCAGCGTCGGCGCGTCCGCGGCGTACTTCAGGATCACGCCGACGGTCAGCACGAGCAGGCCGACACCGGTCAGGTAGGCCATGAACCGGAAGCGGGCGAGGGACCCCTTCATCGACTTACTCTCCGTCTCTCGCGCTCAACGCCGCGAGGTAGCTGTTGTACTGCGCCATCGCGTCGTCCGGGCCGTCGGCGGGCGCGGCGGTCCGCCACTCGGTCGGCGAGCGCCGCGGCTTGGCCTCCGGCACGTCCTCGACGGCCGGGGCCTGCGCCACCGACTGCTCCGACGCGCGGCGTTCCTTGTCCAGCTTCCACATCCGCCAGTACATGAACGGGATGAACAGGCCGAACAGGGGCCACTGCAGGGCGTAGCCGAGATTCTGGAGGGTGCCGGACGACTCCTGCGACCGGTCCCACTGCCACCAGCCGAGCCGGAAGCACACGAACACGGCCGCCAGGGCCAGCAGATGCACCAGCAGCCAGCGAGGGGCGAGCAGACCGCGAACCACGTCGTCGACGGTAACACTGGTGGGTCGGGGGCCGGTCAGGGCCTGGCACTGGCCTTGGCGGCCGCATCGGCCACCGAGAAGACCTTCTGTCCGTATTCCACCGAGTTGTTGTACGACAGCACGGCCGCCCACCAGCCGGCGGCGGTGGCCAGGTCGCGGCCGCCCGCGCACAGGTAGCGCGCCGCGGACACGGTGGCGTCGTCGATGTTCTGTGGGTTGGCGACCCCGTCGCCGTTGCCGTCCGAGGCCCAGTTCCGCCAGGTGGACGGGATGAACTGCATGGGGCCGACGGCACGGTCGTGCACCGGGTCGCCGTCGAGGCCGCCGCCGTCGGTGTCGGAGATGTCGGCCACGCCGGATCCGTTGAGCGGCACGCCGACGACGGGCCGGGTCTCGTCCCCGTTCGCGGCCAGCGTCGCGCCGCCGAAGCGCCCGTGGTCGGACTCGATGCGGCCGATGCCGGCCAGGAAGGTCCACGGGATGTGGCAGCCGGGCTGCACCTTGGCCATGGTGAGGTCGGCATTGGCGTACGCGCGCAGGGCGCGGGCCGGGATGCCGGTGGCGCCGGACACGCGCGCCAGCCAGACCTCGGCGGTCTCCTGCCTACCGGCGGCACTGGCCTGGGCCGAGGGCTGCGCGGCGTCGGCGGCCGGGGCCGCCGCACCGACCCGCACCGGTGCCGGCGCGACGTGCAGTGCGGGGAAGTCGACCGCCACGGGATGAGGCGTGGGCGTGCTGGCCCGATCGACCAGCCACAGCGCCGCGCCCGCCACCGCGAGCACAAGAAGGACAACCAGCAGCCGGAACACCACCTTCGGCGGGCGAGCGGACGGCTGCGCCGTCGGCTCGGACTGCTGGATCGCCATCACCACAGGCTACCCACAAGTAGCCACAAAACCACTGGCTGCCGGCGGCGACTCACCGCCGGTTCGCCTGATTCAGGGACGCTGCTGCCGGTTCAGCCGGGCCACGCACCACGCTGCCGCACTGCCCCGACGCAGATGCTCCAGCACGGTGAGCGGGCCGAGTCGGCGCGCAAGGTCGGACGGCGCGAGGCCGGCCGCACGGTAGTCCAGGGCACGCTGGTCGAGCGGGCTGATCCCCGCGTCCCACCAGGCCTCGGCCTCTTCGACGGCGCCGGCCAGCTGCCAGCACGTCGCGACCTCGGTGAGCAGCTCGTCGGGCACCCCGGGCAGCCGCTTGCGCATCGCGGCCAGATAGGCCGGATCCACCGCGTCCACCTCGAACATGCCCCGCGCACTGCCCCGCCCGCCCCGCTGCGCGGGAATTCCGGACCGCTGCCGCGGCACGGACGGTGTCTCGGCCAGCCACTGGGACTTGATCCGATTCACCTCTTGAAGCTCGGCGTCCTGCGACCGCTCGGCAGTCCACTGCCTGACGAGCTCGTCGACCCCGGAGTCTTCGACCATCCGTGCCTCCTCATGGCTGATGATCACCCAACGCCTGCGCACCGTATTGCGTTCCGCCGGAGCACCGCTAGACCCGATTCCCGTTACCAGGGCGTGATCGGGGTTAATGCACCCGGTCGGTGGAACTGTGCCCGGATCCGACTACTTTGCGCAATCGGCCGAGCAGGTGTCATGAGGGCACGAGTTCTCGCACGAACGTGATGATCGCCTGCGCTGCGTTACCAAGGCCGCCCACGATCTCCTTGACCCAGCCCGCGGATGCCGCCGGTTGGGCTATCAGCGCGAACAGGACCAGCGCCGCGCCGGCGATGATGAGTACCCTTTTCATCCCTCGTGCACCTTCTTCGTTCGCGGACCCGCCCTCGAGGCCCATGATCGACCATGCTGCGGCCGGCGTCGCCCAGCGCGACCGGTGTGTCGCCGGTTCCCGGTTCGGGGTAACACCGTCGGGGTCCCGGTGAACGTTAGCGTACACAGCGATGATCGCAGGTCAGACTGCGCAAAGGTGTCAACTCGGGCACGTGGCCAGCATGTTCGCCAGCGCGTCGTGCTCGGCCGTGGTCACGAACAACTGGTAGCTGTGCTTCACGATCACCCAGTTGGTGGCATAGGTGCACCAGAAGGCCTGGTTGGCCGGCTTCCAGCTGGCCGGGTCCTGGTCGCCCTTGCCGCGGTTGCTCGACGCCGAGACGGCCAGCAGCTGGGGCGCCGTGAGGTCGTTCGCGAACTGCGAACGCCGCTCGTCGGTCCACTTGTCGGCCCCGGTCCGCCACGCGTCGGCCAGCGGCACCATATGGTCGATGTCCAGGTCGGAGGCCTTGTTGATCTCCTTGTTGTCGTACGGGCTGGTCCAGTGCCCGCTGGTCGCCCGGCACGAGGCGTCCTTGCGCACGCCCTTGCCGTCGCGCGCGATGACCACCTCCCGGGTGTCGCACCCGTTACCCTGCGTGACCCAGTGCTTGAACCGGTCGCGGGAATAGCCGGCCATCGGATGCCAGGTCCCGATCGGCAGCTCCGCCAGCTGCACCTGAGCCGGTGAGGAACCACTGGCGGTGGTCGGTCCGGAGATGTCCTTGACGACGAACGCCGCTATCACGAGAACGACAACTCCGGCAAGGGTCAGCACCCATCGGCTAGCACGCATGGCGAGATCATTTCTTGTCGCCATGCAATTTCATGGCAACCTGGCCGCAGCGTCTTTGCCGCGCGTTCCGCGCGGGGCTCGGCCCCCGAGTAGCCGATGCAGTGTCTTTGGCGCCGCCTTCGGCGTCGCGGGCTCGGCCCCCGGGTAGCCGATGCCTCGCCCTTGCCGGATTTAGCCCGCCGCATCGGCGTCCGTAGGTGGGCGCGTCGGGTGGCGGCGACCGAAATCCGGCAACCGGGCGAAGCACCGGCGGGGCCTCGCACTCTCCTGCGCTGATGGCGCCAGCAACCGTCACCGCAGCGCCACCGTCAGCGGGCACGCCGTCGCAACGACCGCCTGTCGGCCCGGGACCAGCACGGACTGTCCGAAGTGGACTCCACTGCCCAGGAGTTCCGCTACGGCAAGGACTCCTGGGCCACGGACACCCTCGCCGCGGCCAGTTTGATGCAGGGAAGGACGCCTTACCCTCGTTGAACGCGGGTAAGGCGTCCTTCCCCGCATGGGGGAATGCGGTCAGCTGGACTGGGCGGTGGGCATGATGGTGACCTGCTCCAGGTTGACGTGGGCGGGCTGGGAGGCGAGGAAGCCGACCAGGCGGGCGACGTCCTCGGCGGCCAGCCACTCCAGGCTGTGCTTGACGCCGTCCAGCCAGTCGTTGGCGCCCTGGTCGGTGACGTGGTCCTGGAGCTCGGTGCGCACCAGCCCGGGCTCGACGGCCGACACCCGGACGCCCTTGGCCCCCAGCTCGGCCCGCAGGGTGCGGGACGTGTGCGTGACGAAGGCCTTGGTGCCGGCGTAGACGGCGAAGTTGGGGTAGATGTTCTTCGCGCCGATGGAGGACGTGTTGACCAGGTCGGCGACGCCCTTGTCAGCGGCCGAGGCGACGAGCTGGGGCACGAAGGCGCGGATGGCGTTCATCAGCCCGGTGATGTTGGTGTCGATCTCCCGCTGCCACAGGTCGGACCGCAGCGTGTCGACCGGCGCGGGCAGCATGACGCCGGCGTTGTTGAACAGGAGGTCGGCCCGGCCGAAGTCGGCGGCGACACGGTCGGCGGCGGCCTGCACGGAGGCGGCGTCGGACACGTCGGCGGCCAACGCCAGCGCCCGCCCGCCGTTCTTCTCGATGCGGGTGACGAGCTCGCTGAGCCGGTCGGTCCGACGGGCCAGCACGACGACCCGGGCGCCCAGCTCGGCCAAGTGCTCGGCGGTGGCCTCGCCGATGCCGCTGGACGCACCGGTGACCACGGCGACGCGACCTTCAAGAACCTTGGACATCTCGGTTTCCTTCGTCTGGAGTGGGATGCCTCAACATCACCACCGGCCGGAGGCCACAACCAGACCCGCCGCTGACTGGTACGCGGAGGGCCACCCTCGGCCGGCCGGGTTCGGCCACACTGGGACACATGGACCGCAGCGCCGAGATCGCCGACTTCCTGCGCACCCGCCGGGCCCGGATCAGCCCGGACGCCGCCGGGGTGCCGGCGGACGGCCGCGCCCGTCGTGTGCCGGGGCTGCGCCGGGACGAGGTGGCGCGGCTGGCCGGCATCAGCATCGAGTACTACACGCGCCTGGAACAGGGCCGTGGCGGCAATCCGTCGCCGGAGATCATCGACGCCGTCGCCGGCGCGCTGCGGCTGGATCCCACCGAGCACGAGCACCTGACCAACCTGCTCACCAAGCCCGGCGGGGCGGCCCGCCGCGCATCGGCGTCCGGCCCGCAACGGGTGCGGCCGGGCCTGTACATGCTGTTGCAGACCCTGGATCACGTGCCCGCCTTCGTGCTGGGCCGCCGCACCGACATCCTGGCCTCCAACGCGCTGGGCCGGGCGGTGCTCACCGACTTCGAGGCGCTGCCGCCGTCCGGCCGCAACCTCGCCCGCTTCCTCCTGCTGGATCCCGAGTCCCGCTCATGTAGCGACGAATGGGAGCGCTACGCCTCGGAAACCGTGGCCATGCTGCGCCTTGACGCCAGCCGCCACCCCAATGACAAACAGCTGGCCGACCTGATCGGCGAACTCACCGTGCGCTGCCCGGAGTTCTCCGGCTGGTGGCACGATCACAAGGTGCTGCAACGCACCCACGGCCTCAAGACCTACCGCAACGCGCTCGTCGGCGACCTAGAGTTCCACTACGAGGCTCTCACCCTCCCCGGCGACCCCGACCAGACCCTGTGCGTCTACAACGTGGAGCCGGGATCGCCAACAGCGGAGCGCGTCCAACTCCTACGCAACTGGACCGCCCCCAACCCAGCCCGCACCTCCGCCCGCACCGAAGTCTGACCCCCCAACCCAGCCTCACTGCCGCTCCAACTCAGCTTCACTGCCCCCCAACCCAGCCTCACTGCCCCTCCAACCCAGCTTCACTCCCCCCAACCCAGGTCGGCTGACCCTCCAACCCAGGAGAGCGCTCGGCCCCGCCCCTGCTTCGCCCGGTTGCTGGATTTTTCGAGGTCCGCCACCCAACTCGCCCACCATCCGAGCCAACGCGGGCCTCGAAAAATCCAGCAAGGGCGAGGCAGGGGCTTAAAAGGGGCCGAGCCGCGACGCCGAAGGCGGCGCCATCAAACACAGCACTACCGGCTGTAAGACTGCAAACCCGGCCGGATGGTCTTGTCGTCCAGGAACTGCTGCAGACCCTGCTGCCGCCCCTGGGTCTTGTCCAGGAACTGGGACTGCTCCAGCTTGGCGTACAGGTAGTCCAGCGCGCCGTCGGTGTCCATGTTGCGGGCGTTGCGGAAACCGACCTTGGCCGCACGCAGGACGACGGGGTTCTTGTCCAGCAGCTCGCGGGCCAGGGTCTCGACCTCCGAGCGGAGCTGGGCCAGGGGCACGCTCTGGTTGACCAGGCCCATGCGGGCGGCCTGCTGACCGTCGAACAGGCGGCCGGTCATGATGTAGAACAGCGCCTCCCGTGAGCCGACGGTCTCGGCCAGGGCCCGGGACACGAGGCCGCCGGGCGGGATGCCCCAGTTGATCTCGGACAGGCCGAACTGGGCCTCGTCGGCGGCGATGGCCAGGTCGCAGCCGATCAGCGGCACGAAGGCGCCGCCGAAGCACCAGCCGTTGACCATGGCGATGGTGGGCTTGGCGTAGGTGCGCAGCAGCCGCCAGTGCCATTCGAACGAGTCGCGGCGCACCCGGGCCTGCAGGGCCTCGTCGCCGGACTCGTCGACCTCGCGGAAGTACTCCTTGAGGTCCATGCCGGCCGACCACGCGTCGCCGGCGCCGGTCAGCACCACCACGCCGCACGAGCGGTCGGCCTCCAGCGTGTGCAGCACGTCGATCATCTCGGCGTTCAGCGTCGGGCTCATGGCGTTGCGCTTGTCGGGCCGGTTCAGCTCGACCCAGCCGATTCCGTCGACCACCTCGACATTGACCGTCGTCCATTCAGCCATTGCTACCTCCCGGGTAACGTCTGTTGTCGTGTTTTCCCAGCAAGCGCCGGAGCCGCGGCTGAGCTACCTCGTGGGGCGACTGGACCGCGCCCTGCGGCTGCTCATCGAGGACGCCGTGCGCCCGCATGGCCTGACCGTGCCGCAGTACACGACCCTGTCCGTGTTGCAGCGGCAGACCGGGCTGTCCAACGCGCAGCTGGCCCGGCGGGCGATGACCACGCCGCAGTCGATGAGCGAGGTGATCGCGGCGCTGACCAAGGCCGGCCTGATCCGGCGTGAGGCCGATCCGGCGCACGGCCGGATCATGCGCACCGAGCTCACCGCGGCCGGCGAGGCGGTGCTGGACAAGTGCGAGCCGCTGATCAACGAGATCGAGACGCGGATGCTGGCCGAGCTGTCCACCGGCGACCGCGACCGCCTGCCCCTGCTGCTGCGCAGCTGTGTGCGCATGCTCAGCTCCGGTTCGGAGAGCTGAGCCGGGCCCGCAGCGCCTTCTTGTCGTGCTTGCCGACGGTGGTCAGCGGCAGCGCCTCGACCAGCACGATCCGCTCCGGCAGCCACCACCTCGGCACGCGTTCGGCCAGGAACTCGGCCAGTTCCTCCTCGCACGGCGACGACCCGTCGGCCGCCACCACGGCCGCGGCCGGCCGCTCGCCCCACCGGTCGTCCGGTATCGCGACGACGGCGACGTCGGCGACGCCGGGATGGGCGGCCAGGGCCTGCTCAAGGGCCAGCGAGCTGATCCACTCACCACCCGACTTGATCACGTCCTTGACCCGGTCGACGATCTCCACCGTCGAATCCGGGTGGATCACCGCCAGGTCGCCGGTGCGCAGCCAGCCGTCGTGGAAGCGAGCGTCGTTGCTGTCGTCGTCCGGGTCGAGGTAGGCCCGGATGACCCACGGGCCGCTGGCCTCCAGCTCACCGGTGGTCCTGCCGTCCCAGGGCAGCACGGATCCGTCCGGGCCGACCAGCCGTACCCGCACGCCGGCGGACGGCTTGCCGACCCGGGTGATCGCCCCGGCCGGGCTGTCCAGGTCGAGTTCGGGCGGCTGGACCTGCATGGTGCCGCTGGGCAGCATCTCGGTCATGCCCCAGCCCTTGTGGAACGCCCAGCCGCGCCGGGCGATCGCGTCCAGCAGGGCGCGGGTCGCGGGGGCTCCGCCGCACAACACGCGGCGCATCGAGTTCATCTCGCGCGGCTGGCCGACCAGGTCCACCCACACTGTCGGCACGGCTGCGCCGACGGTCACGTGCTCCGCCTCGATCAACGCCGCGAGCGCGGCGCCGCTGGCGTCCCGGCCGGGCAGCACGAGCTTGGCGTTGGCCAGGGCGCTCGTATAGGCCAAGCCCCAGGCGTTGACGTGGAACAGGGGCGTGACCGCGAGCAGGACGTCCTCACGGGACACCGCGTGCGAGTCGACGGTCATGGACGACATGGAGTGCAGGACGCACGCGAGATGTGAGGACACCACGCCCTTGGGCATGCCGGTCGTGCCGCTCGTGTAGCAGATCCAGGCGGCATCGTCCGGCCGCGCGCGGTGGACCGGCTCGGCCTCGGGCACCGCTTCGAGCAGTGCTTCGTAACGGCGCGAGCCGGCGAACACCGGATTGACCGGTGCGCCGTCGTCGAGGACGACGACCTCCCGGACCGGCAGCCGATCGGCGAACTCGGCCAGCCGGTCGGTCAGCGAGGCGTCGACGAACAGCACCTCGTCCTGGGCGTTGCGCAACTGGTAGGCGATCTCGTCGGCGGTCAGCCGGACGTTGACGCCGTGCACGACCCGGCCCGCGCAGGGCACGCCCAGGAACAGCTCGACATGCCGGTGGGTGTTCCAGGCGAAGGTGGCCACCCGGCCGCCCGGCGCGACGTTCAGCACGTCCAGCACACCGGCCAGAGCGGTTGCCCTACGGCCGATCTCGCCCCAGGTCGTGCGCACCGTTCCGGCCGGTGTCACCGACACCACCTCGACGTTCGCCCCGGTCTCGCGGCAGCGGCGCAGCACCATGTCGAGCGTGAGCGGGACGTCCTGCATCAACGACTTCACGGCGGCCCTCCGGACTCGGCTACGACACCGACAATATCAGGTAACCTGATATTGTGGAAGGCGGCAACGGTGAACTCCCTGTGACGTCCACGCCGCTGCGCGCTCACCTGGTCGGAGGTTGTGGGACGATGGACGGCGCGATGCCCGCGACGCCTTCCATCCCCCGCTCCAGCGCCGACCCTGCACCGGTGCCGCTCGGCCCTACGCGCCTGACCCCGGTGGTCGCGGCCGAGCCGACGCCCGAGCCCGAGCGCGAGTGGCCGTTCCCGATCAGAACGGCCCTGCTCGGCCTGGCCGGCATGGTGCTCATCGCCGGCGGCGGCATGGGCGCCGGGGCCACCCTGATCCACGACCCGCTGCTGGCCAACGGGGCCTTCAACTGGATCCGCTACGGCCACGGCATGATGCTGGCCACCTGGCTGCTCTACATGGGCCTGGGCCTGGCCATCTGGGCCTGGATCCGGCTCGGCCGGCACGCCAGGGCCGGCCGCGTGAACCACGCGTACATGATCCGGGTCATCGTCATCTGGATCGCGCCGCTGCTGATCGCGCCGCCGCTGTTCAGCAAGGACGTCTACAGCTACCTCGCGCAGGGCGACCTGGCGCTGCACGGCCTCGACCCCTACGGCGTCGGCCCGTCGGCCCTGCCCAGCGCCCTGTCGGACAACGTCAGCATCGTCTGGCAGAACACGCCCTCGCCCTACGGGCCGCTGTTCGTGCTGCTGGCCAAGGGCATCGTCGCCATCACCGGCGACGGCCTGACCAGCCTCATCAGCGGCGTGCTGCTGATGCGCCTGGTGCTGGCCGTCGGCTTCGCCATGCTGTGGTGGGCGCTGCCGCGGCTGTGCGCCAAGCTCGGCGGCAACTCCTCCATCGCGCTGTGGCTGGTCGGGGCCAACCCGCTGCTGGTCGTGCACCTCATCGGCGGCGCGCACAACGACATGCTGATGATCGGCCTGATGGCCGTGGGCGTGGTGTTCGTGCTGGACCGCAAGCACGTCGCCGGCATCGCCCTGGTCGCCGTGGCCTTCTCGGTGAAGGCCACGGCCGTGATCGCGCTGCCGTTCCTGATCTGGATCTGGATGTCGCACATCCCCCTGGGCACCCGCAGCTACCGGTTCGTCCGGGCCGCGTTCCCGGCGGTCGGCGTGTTCGGCGGCGTGTTCGTGCTGTGCACCCTGGCCGCGGGCGTGGACCTGGGCTGGATCTCCGCGCTCGGCGGCTCCTCCATCGTGATCAACTGGCTGTCGCTGCCCTCGGGCGTCGGGCAGGCCTTCTTCACGGTGCTGAGCTGGTTCGTCGGCCTCGGCGACGTGCAGCCCTTCGTCACGGTCACCCGCACCCTGGGCTGGCTGCTGCTGATCTACATCCTGGTCCGGCAGTGGTGGCTGGCCCGCGAGGGCGGCAACGACGCCATCCGGCGGGCCGCGATCTGCATGGCCGCCTTCGCCCTGCTCGCGCCGGTGACGCTGCCCTGGTACTTCAGCTGGGCCCTCGTGCTGGCCGCCGGCTTCGCGTGGGGCACCGCCGGGCTGACGCTGGCCGCCTGCGGCTCCGTGTGGCTGCTGCTGATCACCTATCCGTCCGGCGGCACCGCGCTCTACGACTGGGGCTACCTGTTCGTCATCCTCGGTGTGTCCGTGCTGGCCGCCGTGTCGCTGCTCAAGCCCGATCCGCTCAAGCTGTCGCTGCGGTACATCAAGGACGCCCCGGAGAAGGCGCTGAGGCACCACTCGTGAGCCTGGAGGCCGCGTACGCCCAGTGCCGACAGCTCAACGCCCACCACGGCAAGACGTTCTACCTCGCCACCTTGCTGCTGCCGGCCGACCGGCGGCCCGCCGTGCACGCCCTGTACGGCTTCGCCCGGCTGGCCGACGAGGTCGTGGACAGCCCCGGCTCGGCGCCGGCCCGTGAGCTCGACGAGCTGGAACGGCAGCTCAAGGCCGCCCTGACCGGGGTTGTGGAGCATCCCGTGCTGGCCGCGCTGGCCGACACCGTCGCCCGCTACGGCATCGAGCCCACGCTGTTCGAGGACTTCCTGGCCTCGATGCGGATGGACCTGCACCAGCGCGAGTACGCCACGTACGGCGAGCTGCGGGCCTACATGCGGGGCTCGGCCGAGGTCATCGGCCTCCAGATGCTGCCCGTGCTCGGGGTCGTCGCCGAGGGGGCCGAGCCGTACGCCGCGGCCCTGGGCGAGGCCTTCCAGCTGACCAACTTCCTGCGCGACGTCGCCGAGGACCTCGACCGGGGCCGGGTGTACCTGCCGGCCGACGAGCTGGCCGCCTTCGGCGTCGACCGTGCGCTGCTGGAGTGGTGCCGGGCGTCGGGACGCCGGGACCGCCGGGTTCGGGCCGCCCTGGCCCATCTGGCGGCTCGCACGCGGGCCGTGTACCGCACCGCCGCCCTGGGGATCCCGCTGCTGGCCCCCGAGTCCCGGCCGTGCGTGTCCGTGGCCTTCACCCTCTACCAGGGCATCCTCGACGAGCTGGCGGTCCGCGACTACGACGTCTTCGGCCCGCGGGCGGTGGTGCCGACCAGCCGCCGGCTCGCCGTGGCGCTGCCGGGGCTGGTCAGGGCACTGCTGTCCCGCTAGTGCTCGCCGGCCAGCCGGCAGGCTTCCTTCGCGTCCGCCGCCGGCACGCCGTTGCTGGTCATGTCGCTCGCGCACGTCGCCTTGGCCAGCATCGCGCCGAACGCGCAGCCGACCACCACCTGCTGGTTCATGTGGTCGCTGTCGTGCGCCTGGAGGTACTGGAGGCAGTCCTGAGCCGCCGCCTGCGCCGGGGCCGCGGTCAGCAGCGGCACCGCCGTGCCGGCCAGCAGGGCCACCGCGATGCCGGCGGTACGGGCCATCCGTGACATGGGGATCCTTCCGATGGGGTGCGGCCACCCCACCGCTGCCCGCACCCCCGCTTCAAGCCCGCCCACCCCTTCGAGCGACCCCGGTCACCCGGTCGAGGGCCCCTTGACGCAGGGAAGGACGCCTTACCCTCGTTCAACGCGGGTAAGGCGTCCTTCCCTGCATGGGGGTCAGGTCAGAAGGCCGACGCCTGGGCGCGGCGCTTCACCTCGCGGCCCCGGTCGCCCCGCAGCGCGTCGACGGGCGTGCCGGGCAACGAGTCGTCCGCGGTGAACAACCAGGTCAGGATCTCGTCCTCGGCGTAGCCCGAGTCCTTGAGCACGGTGATGGTGCCGGACAGGCCCTTCACCACCTCGCCCTCATCCGACAGGAACAGGGCCGGCACGATCAGGATCCCGTCGCGTCGGCAGGCCAGCAGCAGGCCGTCGCGCAGCATCTGGTGCACGCGGGTGATCGGCACGCCGAGCCGCTCGGCGACGTCGGGCAGGGGCAGGACTTCCAGGTCGGGGCCGAGCACGTCGGCAGCGACAGGTATGGCACTCACGCGGTCACGATGCCACAGCACGGGCCCCTCTGCCGAGTCCGATACGCCGCCTTCACAGATCCTGTCGGGGGACTCCCCTACCATCGTGACCCGTGGGAACCCAGAGCGCGAACCTGATCGGGGGGCTGCTGGAGCAGCGGTACCGGGTCAACACCCTGCTGGCGCGCGGCGGGATGTCCACGGTCTACCGGGGTGTCGACACCCGACTGGAACGGCCGGTGGCCATCAAGGTGATGGATCCGAGGTTCTCCGACGACCAGTCGTTCATCGACCGCTTCGTCAGAGAGGCCCGCACCGCTGCCCAGCTGCACCACCCCGGCGTCGTCGGCGTCTACGACCAGGGCGTCGACCGGTCGCCGACCGGCGACAACGTCTTCCTGGTCATGGAGCTGGTCGACGGCGGAACCCTGCGTGACCTGCTGCGCGAGCGCGGGGCGCTGGAGCCGGCCCTGGCGCTGAGCGTGCTGGAGCAGGTGCTGTCGGCGCTGGGCGCCGCGCACCGGGCGGGCCTGGTGCACCGGGACGTGAAGCCGGAGAACGTGCTGATCGGCCGGGGCGGCGCGGTCAAGGTGGCCGACTTCGGCCTGGTGCGGGCCATGGCCAGCGCCAACACGACCAGCGACGACATGATCCTCGGCACCGTGGCCTACCTGTCGCCGGAGCAGGTGGCGACCGGGGCCTCGGACCCCCGCAGCGACGTCTACTCGGTCGGCATCCTGCTGTACGAGATGCTGACCGGCGTGCCGCCCTACACCGGCGACAACCCGATCTCGGTGGCGTACCGGCACGTGAACGACGACGTGCCGCCGCCGAGCGAGGCCGCCACCGGCAGCATCCCGCCCGCCCTGGACGACCTGGTGCTGCGCGCGACCCGGCGGGACCCGTCGCTGCGTCCGCTGGACGCCGACGGCCTGCTGCTGGAGGTGCAGCGCACGGCGGCGTCCCTGGGCCTGGCCACGGTGCCGGTGCCGATGGTGGCGGCCGGCCGGCTGCCGGACGCCACGATCCGGGTCCGCGACGACGGGCCGCCGACGGAGAAGTTCAGCCCGATCACGGCGGCCACCCCGCCGCCGCTGCTGTCGTCGTCGATGGCCGCCCCGATGGCGCCGCCGCTGAACCCGCACTCCCTGGGTCCCCAGCCGATGGGACCTCAGGGCACCAGGGCGATGTCGCGGGCCGACATCGACGCCAACGCCGTCACCGCGCGGCACGCCCCGATCCGGGCGCAGTCGCCGGCCGACCGCTACCAGCAGCAGCGCACCAAGAGCCGCCGCGCCTTCTACATCTGGATGGCGATCATCATCGTGCTGGCCGCGGCCATCGCCACCACGGCGTGGTGGCTGGGCTCGGGCCAGTGGGCGCAGGTGCCGACGGTGAAGGGCCTGCCGGCGGCCGCCGCCGAGCAGAAGCTCCAGGACGCCCATCTCCAGTTCACCGAGAAGAACGTGCACAGCAACGACGTGCCCAAGGGCACCGTGGCCGACGTGGCCCCCGGCGAGCAGCAGCAGGTCCGCCGCGGCTCCACGGTCGAGCTGAGCGTGTCGCAGGGCAAGCCGGTGGTGCCGACCGTGCCGCCGGGCGCCGACCAGGCCGTGGCCAACAAGCTGCTGGGCGACGAGGGCCTGCAGTCGCTGCGGGACGCCGGCAAGGACGACTTCAGCGACAACATCCCGGCCGGCAAGGTGCTCAAGCTGGTGCCCGACGCCGGCACCCAGGTCAACGTCGGCTCCGGGGTCGTCGTCGTGCTCAGCAAGGGCCCGGCCCCGAAGAAGGTGCCCTCGGTCGTCGGCCAGACGCACGACCAGGCCTTCCAGACGCTGCAACAGGCCGGCTTCGAGCCGGTGGACGGGCCCGGCGAGTCCAGCGACACCGTCGATCCCGGCAAGGTGATCCGCACCAACCCGCCGGCCGGCACCCAGATCGCCGGCGGCGGCAACAACCAGGTGACGGTCATCGTCTCCAACGCCGTGGTGGTGCCGGACCTGAAGGGCATGAGCGCCGACGACGCCCGCAACACGCTCAAGGCCCTCAATCTGGACATCGACGTGCAGGGCTTCTTCGGCGGTAAGAACGGCAAGGTCTTCGCCCAGGATCCGCCGCCCGGCACCCGGGTCAAGACCGGGACGAAGATCACCGTGCAGGTGTTCCCGTGACTAGACTCGGCTGATGATCGGGACTCGGGGACGCGTCACGGGGCGGATCGGCCCCGGGTTGGTCGGCGAGGTGATGATCGCCGTCCGAGGTGGGGCCGAGGCGTTCTACGCGCACCCGATCGAGCCGCAGGAGACGATCGAGCCGGGCGTTCAGGTGCTGGTGGTCGACTTCGACCCGCCCCGCACCGTCTACGTCGAACGCTGGCGCCCGCTGCTCGCCCCCTGACCGTCCTCCTGAAACGGTGCCCCCCTTTCGGGTGAAGGGTGCGCCGCGCTATTGCCGTTGGGCGGCAACAAGAACGCCCGTCTCCGGATCGATCCCTAAGTGTGTGTCAAGTGACATGTACGCGGAGGGAACCGAGGAATAGCGTGAGGCCTCCAAGGTGCGCCGGGAAGTCTGGTCGGCAACCACGACAAGGTCGTGGGGCGCACTGACACGCCCCGCGAGCAGAGGGGGCGTTTCAGAGAGATGAACGCGAACATATTGGCCATCATCGGCGCGGCTGTCGTCGCCGTCATCGTGCTGTTCATCATCCTGCGGGTGCTCTGGCGGGTGGCCGAGCCCAATGAGGCGATGATCATCTCCGGTCTTGGCGCCAAGAAGATCCAGGTCGGCGAGGACAGCCTCGGGTTCAAGATCGTCACCGGCAAGGGCACCCTGGTGCTGCCCGGCTTCCAGACCGCGCGCCGGCTGTCGCTGGACACGCGGTCGGCCGAGATCGTGGTGTCCTGCGTGACCAAGCAGGGCATTCCCGTCCGGGTGCAGGGCGCCGTGATCTACAAGGTGGGCGACGACTTCGTGTCCATCGCCAACGCCGCCCGCCGCTTCCTCGACCAGCAGAACGCCATGGACACCCGCATCCACAGCGTCTTCGCCGGCCACCTGCGCTCCATCATCGGCGCGCTGACCGTCGAGGAGCTCATCCGCGACCGCGAGCGGCTGACCGCCGAGGTGCGCAGCTCGTCGGCCAACGAGATGAGCAAGCTGGGTCTGGTCGTGGACTCGCTGCAGATCCAGGAGATCGACGACGCGTCCGGCTACATCGCCAACCTGGGCAAGCCGCACGCCGCCGCCGTCGCCGCGCAGGCCCGCATCGCCGAGGCGCAGCGGGACCAGGAGGCCACCGAGGCCGAGCAGGTCGCCGCGGCCAACAAGGCCTCGGCCTGGCGCGACAGCCAGATCAAGCAGTCCTCGTACCAGGCCGAGATCGACCAGGTGTCGGCCCGCACCAAGCAGGCCGGCCCGCTGGCCGAGGCGACCGCCCGCCAGGAGGTCGTCGTGCAGGAGACCAGGGCGGCCCAGCTGGAGGCCGACCTGTCCGAGCAGCGGCTGCAGTCGCAGGTCCGCAAGCCGGCGGACGCCAAGGCGTACGAGACCAGGACCCTGGCCGACGCCGACCGCGACGCGCAGATCGCCAAGGCCCAGGCGCACGCCAAGGAAACCGAGCTGCGGGCCGTGGCCGACGCGACCAGCGTCAAGGCGGCGGCGCTGGCCCAGGCCGAGGCGACCAAGGCCCGTGGTGAGGCCGAGGCGTCCGCGACCAAGGCCAACGGTGAGGCGCAGGCCGCATCGGCTCGGGCGCAGGGTCTGGCCGAGGCGGAGGCCGCGAAGGCCAAGGGCCTCGCCGAGGCCGAGGCGATCAAGGCCCGCGCGGCGGCGCTGGCCGAGAACCAGGAAGCCGTTGTGGCGCAGGAGCTCGCCGAGAACTGGCCGGCCATCGTGGCCGCCGGCGCGCAGGCGTTCTCCAACGTCGACAACATGGTGGTGCTCAACGGCGCCGAGGGCGTCACCGAGCTGTTCACCAAGGCCCTGTCGCTGGGCGGGGCGGGCTTCGGCATGGCCCGTCAGCTGATGGACTCCATGCAGCTGGCCAAGCCGGTGACCGACAAGGCGGCAACCAACGGGTCCGTGGACGACGACTTCGGGCTTTCCCTGCCGAAGGCGGAGAAGTAGCCGTAACGTCGGCTGTGTGAAGGGACTGGTACTGGGCGGCGGTCTGGCCGGCACGCTGGCCGCCGCCGCCCTCGCCTCGCACTGCGACAGCGTGGTCATCGTGGAACGGGACCGGATGCCCTCGGATCCCGAACCGCGCAAGGGAGTGCCGCAGGGCCGGCACGTGCACAACCTGATGTCCAGCGGCGCCCGGGCCATCGACGACCTGCTGCCCGGCACGATCGATGCGCTGGAGGCCGCCGGCGGGCAGCGCATCGACGTGCCTCGCCGCTTCGTCTCGTACGTGTTGGGCACGTGGAACCGGCGTTACCCCAGCAACCAGACCTTCGTGTCCGCCTCGCGGCCTCTGCTGGACTTCACCGTGCGGCAGCAGGCTTTCTCGTCCGGCCAGGTCGAACTCATCGAGGGCACCGATGTCGTCGGACTCACCGGCGGCGCCGACCGCGTCACCGGCGCCGTGGTCCGGGACCGCGAGTCTCGGCAGACTCTGGAGCTGACCGCCGACTTCGTCGTCGACGCCACCGGTCGTTCCACCGCGACACCCGGTTGGCTCACCGACCTGGGCCTGCCGGCCGTGCCCGAGGAGCGCTTCGGGGTCGGCGTCGGCTACGCCAGCCGCACCTTCCAGTCGCCGCCCGGCACCGATCCCTCGTTCCCCGTCGTCAACATCGCCTCCGAGCCCCGCCTCGACCGCTACTCCCGGGGCGGCGTCCTGATGCCCGTCGAGGACGGCAAGTGGATCGTCACCGTCGCCGGTCTGCCCGGCGGCGAGCCCCCGACCGACGAGGCCGGCTTCATGGCCTACGCCCGAAGCCTGAGCCATCCTCTCCTTGCCGATCTGATGGCCGGCGCTTCGCCACTGGGCCCGGTTTTCGGTCACCGCACCGCCGACAACCGTCGGCTGCGCTACGACCTCGTTCAGCCTTGGCCCGAGGGTTTCGTCGTGGTCGGCGACGCCGCCAGCGCCTTCAATCCCGTTTACGGGCACGGCATGTCCGTCGCCGCCCGTAACGCACTGTCCATTCGCAACGGTCTCCGCCGGCACGGTGACGCCGCCGGCGTCGCCCGCATCATCCAGGCCTCCGTCACCGCGGGTGGTCTCGACGCGTGGCAGCTCGCCGTCGGTCAGGACCTCCGGAGCCAGCAGCGCCTGGAGGGTCGGACTCCCGACCTCAAGTCCCGGCTGCTGTACGCCTACGGCGACCGCATGGCCCGGGTCGCCCGTGGGCGGCAGGACCTGTTCGCGTTGCAACTGGACGTCTACACGCTTTCCTCCCCGACCAGCCGGGTGTTCTCGCCTCGCGCCGTGTTGGCGACGCTGCTCGGGCCGGTCGATCCGCCGCTGGCGGAGCCGCCTTTCACGGCGGCGGAGCAGTCGGCACTGGCCTACTAGCTGCGGGCGTCGATGGCGGCCTGCAAGGACTGGGCGTAGGCCTCGCTGGTCGCGGTGGCGCCGGAGACCGTGTCGATGCGGGCGCTCTGGGACGTGAGGGCCTCCTGGCGGAGGGTGGGGGCGGCGGATTCGGCGATGCGCTGGCTCCGGCGGTCCGAAGGGGTCTCGACCATCTGGACGTCGGTGATGGTGCTGCCGTTGAAGGTCACCTGCACGCGGTAGGGGCCGAACTCGGTGTCGACCTCGGAGCCCGTGACGGTGCGGATGGCGGACCCCGACGGAGTCGAGCCAGTGGTTGGGGAACTGCCGCTACTAGCAGTGCTAGGTGTGCTGCCACCGCTAGAAGTGCTAGCGGCGCTAGGAACGGTGGCGGTACTCGGGTGATAGCGGAGCAGCGGCACAAGGCCGGCGGCGGTGAGCACCAGGGCTATGGCGGCGCGGCGCATGGAGGGGAATCCCTTCGGGTCAGGCGGCGAACGCGAAGCGCTCGGCGTGGCACTGGGCGGCTGGCACGTCCAAGGCCCGCAAGGTGGACAGGACGGCGTCGGTCATGCCGGGCGGACCGCAGACGAACACGTCCCGCTCCCGCACGTCCGGCACCAGCGAGACCAGGTGGGCGGCGCTGAGCAGGTTGGCGTCGACCGGGCCGACGACCATGTGCAGCTGGGCGCCGGTGTGCTGGGCCAAGTCACGGAGTTCCGTGGCGAGAACGGTGTCCTCCCACTGGTTGGCCCGGTACACGGCGACGACATCCCCGCGCAGCTCCTCCAGCAGCGCGCGGACGGGCGTGATGCCGACTCCCCCGCCGATCAACAGGGCGCCCCGGCGACCGCGCCGGCTCGACGTGAACGAGCCGTACGGGCCTTCGGCGAAAACCCTTGTGCCGGGCCGAATCGTGCGCATCCAGGCGCTGCCGTCGCCGAGAGCCTGCACGGTGATGCGCAGGGAACGACCGTCGGGCATCGCGGACAGCGAGTACGGATGCGCTTCCCACCAACGATCCTTGGTCAGGAAGCGCCACAGGAAGAACTGCCCGGCCCGGGCCGGCAGCTCGCCCAGACGCCGGCCGGTGACGTGCACCGACACGACGGTCGGCGACTCGGCGACCACCCGCTGGACCCTCAGCTGGTGGCGAGCGTTGCGCCACAACGGAAGCAGCACCCTGGCCACCAGAATCGCCGCCAGGGCAAGGCTGTAGAGGGTCCACCAGTAGGCCGTCGCGATAGGTGAGCCGATGAAGTCACGGCCGGTGGTGACCTGGTGCAGGAAGCCGAGAATCACCGCCAGGTAGGCGTACAGGTGCACAAAATGCCAGGTCTCGTACCGCATCCGGCGACGCGCCGCCCGCGCCGAGGTCACGGCCACTCCGACAAGCAGGATCATCGCCACCGTCGCCTTGAGCACGTCGTCGGTGTCGAACACCAACGTGCCCAGCTCACCCAACACCGGGCTGCCGTCACTCGCCGCGTAGCCCAGGGTGATGAACACGACGTGGGCCAGCAGCAGCCACAACACCCAGAAGCCCGTCCAGCGGTGCCACCGGGTCATCTGGTCCATGCCGAGGCCGCGTTCCAGCCAGGGCACGCGGGCGATCAGAAACAGCTGGAACACCAGCACAAGAGCCCCGTACAGGCCGGTCGCCCGGCCGACCACGGTCAACAGGTTGTCACTCAGGCCGCCGTCCATAATCAGGATGTCGGTCACCCACAGCGCGTTCAGCCCTAGCAGTGCTAGCAGCCATTGGGCCGTCGTCAGTCCACGGGCGCGGGCGGCGGTCGGAATCGCTGTCACGGATGCGAGTCTCGCCGCGCCAGGTCAAAGCTCTATCCGGGGAAGCTGTCGGTCAGCTGTGCGTGGAACTACTCATGCGCCGGCGGTCGCGCCCCCGCTACCGTCGGCAACATGCGGGGGCTCATCGTGAAGTTAGCCATCGTGGCGGCGGTCACCGGGTCGATCGTGTGGCTGGTGTGGCCTCGGGGCGCCGGCACCGACCAGACCGACCGTCAGGCCCGGGCCATCGCCGACGCCATCTCCTATCCGCGCCAGGCCGACGCCATGGGCTACGCCCACGCCGTGCTGGCTCTCAACCACGCCGGCGCGCAGGTCATGGAGGCCACCGACCTCCACCAGAAGGACCTGAAGGCGCCGCAGGTGCACCTGGTCATCCAGCTCCGCTACACCGACTGCGACAAGCCCACGATCTTCGGGTGCGGCGGCCGGGAGATCAACCGCACCGTCTGCTACGGCTTCGACCTGACCTACTACGCGGTGGTCAACGGCCCTTCGGTCGTCGACTGCCCGTAGCACGCCCCTATCGTCCCCGGCGCGGCTACCGATAAACGGAAACCGGCCACCACCCAAAGACGGTAATCACCCAGCAAGCGGGAATCGGGGGCTGCCTAGGGCCGGTGCTTCTCGGCGAGGGCCCGCACCGTGGACAGGTAGCGGGCGTAGAGGTCGTCGAAGCGTTGGGGGTCAACGGGACTGAACCGCCGGGCCACGCGGACGGTGGCGGCGAGGGCGGTGGGGAGGTCGGGCCAGACGGAGATGCCGAGGCCGGCGAGGAGGGCGGCGCCGAGGGCGCCGGACTCGGTGGTGTCGGTGATCTCGATATCCACGTCGAGGGCGTCGGCGAAGAGCTGGGGCCAGACGGAGCTGCGGGAGCCGCCGCCGGAGAGGCGGGCGGACGGGGCGGTGGGGAAAGCGGAGCGCAGGGCCTCGACGTGGGTGCGGTGGTTGCAGACGACGCCCTCGTACAGGGCGCGAAGCAGGTGGCCGCGGGAATGCCAACCGCGCATGCCGAGGAAGGCGGCCGAGGCGGCGGGGCCGTGGGGGGAGCCGTAGAGGAAGGGGTGGAAGACGACGTCCGAAGGATCACCAGCTACGGCAAGGATTTCGGCGTCGATCTGGTCGTGCGGGATGGGGCCGGTGACGGTGCGCAGGAGCCAGTCGAGGTTGGTGGCGGACGCGGGTGAGGTGGACATGTTGAGCCAGCGACCGGGCGTCAGGAATCCCCGCGCCTGCCAACGGGGATCGACGGCCACGGCGTCGGAGATGACCTGGTTGATGCTGAAAGTGCCGGCCATCAGGGAAAGCTGACCGGCGTGGAGGACGCCGTCGCCGATGGCGGCGCCGTCGACGTCGTGGGCGCCGACGACAACGGGGGTGCCGACGGCGAGGCCGGTGCGCTCGGCTGCGTCAGGGGTGACGGTGCCGGCAATGTCGGAGCAGCCGCGGATCGGGGGTAGCTTGTCCCGCAAGACGTTGAGCCCCAACAACTCCAGGGCACGGTCGCTGTACTCGCCGGTCTGCACGTCGCAGAACGACGCGCAGGCCTCGGTGCGGTCGGTGGCGATCTCGCCGGTCAAGCGGAGCCGAAGCCAGTCCTTGCAGAAGAGCAGCCAACGGGCGGATTCCATCACGGACGGCTCGTGGCGCAACAGGTGCGCGGAGAGGGCGGCGGGAGATCCGGCGAAGGGCACCAAACCGGTCAACGCCAACAGTTCGTCGAACAACGGGCGCCAACCGTCAACCTCGAAAGAAGCACGGGAATCCATGGCGGTGATGCCGGCCCGCACCGGACGGCCGGCGGCGTCGACGAGGTAGAGGCCGTCGTTGTGGCCGACGATGCCGACGGCCAGGATCGGACCGGGTGCGTCCACAGTGCACTGTCGGATCGCGTCGGCGGCGGCCGCCCACACGTCATCCATGTCCCGCTCCACCCAGTGCGGACGCGGATTCACTGTGGAACAACGGGTCGAGCCCGAAGCGACCGGACGGCCGGCGAGGTCGAACAGGACGGCCTTGGTCGCGGTCTGGCCGGCGTCGACGCCGAGAAGGAAGCCGGTCACAGCGAAGCGATCCGTTCGGCGACAAGCCGCACGGAGGTGCGGGTGGCGTCCAGGGTGTCACCGGCGTAGTACGGAGTCAAGGTGACGTTGTCGAGCTTGCGCCACGGCGAATCCACCGGCAGCGGCTCGTCGTCGTAGACATCGAGCGCGGCGCCGGCGATGCGGCCGTCGGCCAGCACCTGGAACCTTTTTCAACCTGAGCTGAGTGTGTTGGGAGGCAAGGGATGTAGGTCGGAAATCGAGGATCATCGGCGTGTCGGCGCGACAACGGATGAAGCCTCCGATAGGAGGGCTGTCGACCAAGACCAGTCCCTACCACCGAAGGCTTCGCATGCTGTTCTACCGCGCCGCGCTGCCGTTGTCACATCAGACTTTGACCTTCGTGTCCGACCTGATCCGTGCCCACCGCAAGCAGAGGGGCCTCGGTATGGCGCACCCTCAACTCTGGCCAGCAGGCGCTGCTGGTGCTGGTGTATCTACGCAAGGGTGAGCCGTTCGCCGGGTTCGCGGTGTCGACCACGACGTGCTGGCGGTATGTCAACGAGACCGTCGAGTTGCTCGCCCAACGGGCCCCGAAGCTTCGGGCGGCGCTACGGAAGGCGAAACGGCGGGGCATGGCCTACGTGATCGTCGACGGCACGCTGATCCCGATCAACCGTGTCGCCGTGGACCGGCCCTTCTACTCGGGCAAGCACAAGCGGCACGGGGTGAATCCGCAGGTGATCGCCTCGCCGGACGGCACGATCCTGTGGGTGTCCGGTCAGTTGCCGGGCAGCACCCACGACACCGCCGCCGCCCGGATCTGGAACATCCTGGCCGCGTTACGCGACGCCGGACTGATCGCGCTGGGCGACAAGGGCTACCACACGGTTACGACCAGACCGGCCAACAGGTCCGCACCCCGTACAAGGGCCGCAACAAACCCGAGTCCCGGAAAGAGGCAAACCGCGCCCATGCCCGCCTGCGCGGCCCCGGCGAACGCGCCAACGCCCAACTCAAGCCCTGGCGCGTGCTCCGCAAACTCCGGTGCAGCCCACACCGCGCCGGCCGCTTGGCCAAGGCCATCCACGTCCTACAGAACCGCGAGCTCGCCGCAGGATGAAAAAGGCTCATTGTGATCACCGGACGACCGCGACGTTTCAACACAACCTCAGACCAGAATATCCGGGTGGCGTCAACGAAACATAAACGTCCGCCGGTGCCGTGTCGGGGTGGAAAAACGATCGGGCCGAACGTCGACCTGGGCCTGCCCTTCCTGCCGGCGACCAGCTCCACGGCGAGGAAAGCTCAGGCTCCGCGAAGGAAGAGATGTCCATGTAGTCACGAAGTCGCTCACTTTCTCACCTAAGGACCATTACCGACGTTGGAAGCGTGGTAAAAACATCAAGGCACGCAAGAAAGTTCACGTGCCCACAAAAAGGAGATGAGATGCGCATCCTTCGATTTATCGTCTCACTGTCCGCGGCGGCCGCCATCCTGGGCGGAGGCGTTGCCTTTGCTGCGGCGCCGGCCGCGTCGGCCAGCCCGGCGTGCTTCTCCGGCAACTGCACTGTCGACTGGTGACCCCGTGACCGCACGACAACGGATCGAAACGTCGGCGGGCCCGAGCGTATGAGCACCGGCAGATGAACATCGAACAGGTGTGACCGAACTGCCCACAGCGCCGATGGTCCTGTGGTTGAGCGGAACACGAGCCGCCAGTTCATCTCGCCGCCATCGAGCTGGTGTCACCAATCCGGATGCCGCCCGGTCACGACCGGGCGACATCCGGGTCAACAATCAGAGAGGATCGCCGTGGTCGAGATCGGCATCATCCTGCGCGGCGCCGGCCCCGGCGAATCCGTCGCCGTCCGGGGCCACCACACCGCCGGCCAGGGCACCACGAGGGTCGTCGTTCCATGAGCCCGGACAGCGCGCTCGCGGGGGCCGTCCCGCGTCGAGTGTCGGATGGCAGCTACGCACTGGGAAAGTCGCCCGCCGAGACTCGACGTCTCATCCTGCAGGGCAAGCTGAATGAGGCGCACACCAGAAACCTGCTCGTGATGTCCGGGCTCACGCGCGGCCAGCGGGTGCTCGATATCGGTTGTGGCGCGGGCGACGTCACGATGCTTGCCGCCGACATCGTCGGCCCGACCGGCTCCGTCGTCGGGGTCGACGAGGACGCCGACATCCTCCGGGTGGCGAAGCAGCGCACGGAGCAAGCCGGCCTGGCCAACGTGTCGTTCAGGCAGGGCACGCTGCCGGATGTCGCCGTCGACGAGCCGGTCGACGCTCTGGTTGGCCGGCTGGTCCTGGTGCATCTGCCCGACCCGGCCGCCGCGCTGCGCGCCCTGGTCGAACGGGTTCGCCCCGGCGGCCTCGTATCGATGATCGAGTTCCGCACCGCCAGCACTAGGGCCGTGCCGGAGGTTCCGTTGGTGACCAGGTGCGTCGAATGGTGTTACGCGGGGTTTCGAGCAGCGGGCGTCGACCCGGACACCGGGGAGCGGTTGCCGCGAATCCTGCGGGATGCCGGCCTACGGCTGCAGGGCATATCGGTTGCCGGCACGGCAGGCCACGCCGACTCGGCGGTCGTGCGATACCTGGCCATGACCGTGGAGAGTCTGCTGCCGGTGATCGAGGCCCACGACATCGCCGACCGGCGGGAGATCGGCCTGGCCACCCTGGAGCAACGCCTGCGTGACGAGATGCGGGCCGAGAACGCCGTTCTCTACGCACCAGAACTGATCTGCGCATGGGCGAACGTCGACGCCGACCATTGACCCGATCTCTCCGCCAGAGCCGCATCGGCGACAGACGGCACAACCAGGGACGACTTCATGCCATCGAAAACGGGATTCACCTTCACCCGCTCCCAGTTTTTCCGCGACATCGCCACCACGGCCGAGGCTATAGGCGCCGAGTATTCGAGCTCGACCACGAAGATGGTGCTCGAAGCGTATATGGACAGTTTTCGTGACAGCGCAGTGCTGTGGCGGACCACGGACCGGCCTGGCGGGGCCCTCAACTACCGCTTCTACGAGCGGCGGCCGAGGGACACCGTCGCCGTCGCGGTCAAGGCCGGGCTGCTGGCCGCCGACGGCGATACGACGCGGCTGATCTCGTCCTGGAGCTCCCTGTACCGGGGCGTCTCGACCGAACTCTGCGACTTCGACGCCGCGAACGGACTCGCCAAGACCTGGGTCTTTCTGGGAGGTGTCCGGCCGGTCGACGAGGTTCTCCGCGCGCAGGTGGTGCCGGAGACGATCCGGAGGCACGCGCCGGCCTTTCACGATCTCGGCCTGGTCGGCGTGCGGCATGTGGCCGTCGACCATCAGCACGGCACGGCCAATCTTTATTTCCGGGTGTTCGACCCGATGACCGAGTCCCATGCCCAACGGCTCATGTCGCTCGTCGGTGGCGGCGTGATCCCTCGGTCGACCTACGACGATTTGACCAGGTTCACGTCGCCGAAGGGCTACACGTTCTCGGTGACGATGACGCCTGCGGACGGCGAGATCGAACGGATCGGCTTCTACGCTCTCCGACTGCCGGCCGGTCAGTTCCCGGCGATCAACGACCGGCTGGCCACGTTCTTCCGCGCGGCTCCGTCCTACGACGAAGAAGAGATGAACGCCGTCGCGTGGTCGTTCGGTCCGCTGGGGAAGAAGTACGTCAAGGCGGAGCGGAGCTACTGTGGCCGGCTTGTCTCCTTGATGCAGGAGTGGGGCAGCCCGATGACCACCGTCGGACAAGACGCATGACATCCACGCCCGGGCTTCGGTGAAGATCCGTCAGAAATGCGAGCTGTTCCACCTTCCGGCAGACCGAGTGCGGCCCTGATCCGGCGCACGGCGTCCGAGTGATCGGGCCCGTTCATTCGAAGGCGTGGTCATGCGCTCCCGTCCCATCGCTTCCCGCGGAGCAGCTGCCACCATTTATCACTACTGTCCTCACCGGCTGAGGAGGCCGTTTTGACCAGGATCGCCATCACCGCTGTGCCCGCGCCTGGCCATTTCGGGCCGATGAACTCCATCGCCGCCGACCTGGTGCGCCGTGGCCATCACGTCACGGTGCTTACCGGCGCGGAATTCGGCGATGCCGTCACCGCGACCGGCGCCATGTTCGCACCGCTCACCGGCGAGACGGACCGCAACACCGCGAAGTTGGTCACCTCGGCCGAGCGGCTCGCCGCACCGCCCGGTCTGCCCCGCCTGCAATGGGATCTCCGGCATCTGGTCGTCGGCGTCATCGCCGACCGCCACCATGATCTGTGTCGGCTGCTCGCCGACGCGGACGACCAGTCCACGGTTGTGCTGGGTGACGGCAGTTTCTACGGCACAACACCGCTCAGTTACGGCGCGCCGGGTCCGCGACCGGCCGGCATCATCGGCGTCGGCACCGTGCATTTCGCCCTCAGCAGCATCGACGCGGCGCCGATGGGCATGGGCCTGCCGCAGGACACCACACCCGCGGGCCGTGAGCGCAACCGCGAGGCGAACGCGTTTCTGCAGGGCGAAGTGCTGGGCGACGTGCAGGATGAGTTCGTCGCCACGATGCGTTCGCTCGGCGTGACGCGTGACCCGCTGCCGTTTTTCCTCGACGCGCCCATTCTCGGCGCGGACCGGTACCTCCAGCTGTCCATCGAGGAGCTCAGCTACCGGCGCAGCGACACGCCGGCCCACGTCGAGTTCATCGGCACGCTGCCCGCCGCGGGCCGGGCAGACGCCGCCCGGCCGACGTGGTGGCCGGACGTCGAGGCGGCGGAGCGGGTGGTCCTCGTGACCCAGGGGACCATCGCCAACCAGGACTTCGGCAGCCTGATCGAGCCCACGCTGGCGGCGCTGTCCGACCTGCCGGTGCTGGTCGTCGCGGCCACCGGACGCCAGGGCGCGGTGCGCGACGTGCCAGCCAACGCCCGGATCGCCGAGTACGTGCCGTTCGACGAACTGTTGCCGCACACCGACGTGCTCGTCACCAACGGGGGTTTCGCCGGCGTTCAGCAGGCGCTGCGGGAAGGCACGCCGATGGTGCTGGCCGGGCAGACCGAGGAGAAACTCGAAGGCAACGTGCGGGTCGCGGCCACCGGCGCCGCCATCAACCTCGCCACGGACACGCCCGCGGCCGCCGACATCCGGCGTGCCGTCCAAGCGGTGCTGACCGAGCCCGGTTACCGGGACAACGCCCGGCGGCTCGCCGTCGAGTACGCAACCCTCGACCCGCTCAGCAGCATCGCGAAGGCGGTCGAGGGGATTGCCACGGCGCGGGTTTGATCCGGGCGGTCGCCGAGCTGACGGACCCTCAGATAGCGCCCATCCGCATCGCATACGAGACGGCGTGCGCGCGGCTGTGCAGATTCAGCCGCGCCATCAGATCGTGGATGACCTTCTTTATCGTCCGTTCCGAGTAGCTCATCCGTTCGGCGATCACCGCGGTGGTCTCGCCGTTCGACAGCATCTGCAGGACCTCGATCTCACGGTTGGTCAGGCCGCCGGGCCCGAGACCCTGGTGCTCGAACGAGCTCATCAGCACCCGAACCTCGTCGACCAGCTGGCGGCACAGCCGTTCCGGCAGCATCGAGGTCCCGCGGCCGGCCCCTTCGACTGCCCGGACGACGGCCGCGTCCGTCGCGTCGCGGGTCGGCAGGACGCTGACCACACCGGTTTTGAGTACGCGAAACAGGTGGCGGCCGGGCAGCATCCTGGTCACGAGCACGACGCGCTGCGACGGATTCGCGGCGCCGGCAGCCATCGCGTCGAGGGCGTCGAGCAACGGCTCGTTCACGACGTCGGCCACCACGAGCAGGACATCCGCCTGCGGCCCCTGCCCATGGGGAAGCTGCCGAATGTTCGGCGAAAAAGTGAGCGCTGCCCTGACGTGCGCCGCGCGCGACTCGTCGTTGGCGCACACCATGACGGAGATCTGATGGTCCCGCGCGTCGACGTCGGCAGTACCGAGGTTCTTCCGCGCGACAGTCGGAGTCATTTCGATGGTCATCGCTCGCCGTCCCCGATGTTCTACGTTCTCTCGCAACCATTTACCCCGGGCTCTCCTTGAGCTTTCGTCGGAGCCGACGGGCGCGTGTCGCCGTTTGATTTCGACACGGTAGCCGACCGATGATCAGTCAGGTGTCAACGCGCTGTTACGCCATGTTTATGACGGCATCGTTAGTGTTCGTCGGGATTGCTTGGACGATGGATGCGGGTCGACATGTCTTCTTGCACGTTCACACGGGCAGGCGGCCGGTCGGCCGGTCGCGGCGGCCGATCGCGGTAACGTCACGCGCGTGTGCATGGGGTTTCGGTTCGCGCTCCTCGGCGATGTGCGGGCGTGGCTCGACGGCGTAGAACTCGATATCGGTTCTCCGCAGCAGCGGCTGACGCTGGCGTTTCTGCTGCTCAAACAAGGGAACGCCGTGACGCTGGACGATCTGCTTGGCGCGTTGTGGGGCGATGAGCACCCGCATACGGGGCGAGGGGCGGTGCGCAACTACCTTCATCGGCTGCGGCGGGTCCTCGGCGCGATCGCCGACGAACCGGCGATCGTGCTGCGGGGCGGGGGCTATGTCCTGCGGACGGATGAGTTGAGCTCGGATGTCGCCCGGTTCCGCCACCATGTCCGGTCGGCCCGCCGGATACGCCGATCGGGCGGCGCGGAGGAAGCCGCGTCGGAACTGCGGCTCGCGTTGGGGGAATGGCAGGGACAGCCGCTCGGCGGCGCGCGTGGGGCCGCGGTCGACGAACTCCGGGACGGGTTGGAGCGTGAACGGGTCGATGCCCTCGAACTGCTGGCCGAGATCGACCTGGAGCTGGGTCGGCACGCCGAGGCCATCGACCTGGTGACGGAGGGCGTGCGGCAGCAGCCGTTTCGGGAGCGGCTGCACGAGTTCCTCATGCTCGCGCTGTGCCGGTCGGGACGGCAGGCCGAGGCGTTGGTCGTGTACGACCGGCTTCGCCGCCTGCTCGCGGACGAACTCGGTGTCGAGCCGTCTTCCGGACTACGTGCGGTGTATGCCGACATATTGCGGGCGGACGGCGAACACGACGATTCCTCGAAGGTGCGGCCCGCTCAGCTTCCCATCGACCTTCCGGTTTTTGTCGGTCGGGAGACCGAACTGGCGGAGGGTGTGTCCGGGGCGGTCACTCTCGTCCACGGAATGCCCGGCGTGGGAAAGACCGCCTTCGCCGTGCATCTGTCCCATCAGGTGAGTGAGAAGTTCCCGGACGGCCAGCTGTACATCAATCTGCGCGGCTTCGGACCGGACGACATGGTCGTGTCGCCCGAGGAGGCGTTGCGAACGTTCCTCGAGGCGTTGGGCGTTTCCCCCGCGCACACCCCGGAAGACGTCGACGGCAGAAGCGCGCTCTACCGGAGCGTGCTGTCCGGCCGACGGCTGCTGGTGGTGCTCGACAATGCTCGTGACGCCGAGCAGGTGCTGCCGCTCCTGCCGGGCGGGTCGGGCTGTCACGTGCTGATCACCAGTCGCAACGAGCTGCTGGGACTGATCACCGCCACCGGCGCGAGGACCATGTGGCTGGACGTGCTGGATGACCGGCCGGCGCGAGAGCTCTTCACCAGGAGGATCGGTCCGGCACAGGCCAACGGCGAGCCGAACGCGGTGGCGGAGATCATCGCGCTGTGTGCCAGGCTGCCGCTGGCGCTCGCGGTGGTCAGCGCCCGGGCGGCGACCCACCCGCGGTTCTCCCTGTCCGACATCGCCGAGGAGCTGCGGCGCTCTCGCGGTGGTCTCGACGGGTTCCGCGGCGTGGACCCGATGACCGACGTGCGGTCGGTGCTGTCGTGGTCGTACCGCGCGCTCTCGACCTCGGCGGCGCGGTTGCTCCGGTTGCTTTCCCTACATCCGGGCACCGCCATCGGACTGGCGGCGGCCGCCAGCCTGGCCGGCGGGTCCACTCAGGACACCACCCCGGCGTTGCGCGAACTGACCTCCGCGAACCTCGTCGTCGAAGAGCGTCCCGGCCGTTACTCACTGCACGATCTCGTGCACACCTATGCGTCGGAGTTGCGGAAGGGCGAAGACGAGGAAGCCTCGGTCCGCCTGCGTGACCATTACCTGCAGACCGCCTACATCGCGGATGAGTTCTTCTCCAAGGCCGATGACAAACCGGCATGCCCGAATGCGTTGCCCGGCGTCTCGATTCATGCCGTCACTTCCCATGAAGCGGCGGTGGCGTGGTTCAACGACGAACGCGTCGCGATGTTGACGCTGATCGAACGGGCACCGTCCGACTGGGCCTGGCGGGCGGCCTGGACCATGCGTCGTCACCTCGACTGGGGCGGGTACTGGGAGGACCTCGGCGCCGTGAGCCGGATCGCGGAGCGCCAGGGTTCCGCCGAGGGCAGGGCGTATGCGCTACGCGGTCTGGCCAGGGTGGCGAGCCAGCGCGGAAACCACGACGCGGCGGTGGACCAGCTGGCCGACGCGCTGCACCTGTTCCGACAGACCGGCAACGAGACAGCGATGGCCTACACCCACCGGCAGCTCGCGGGCGTGCTCCAGTTGGCCGGCCGGGACGACGAAGCCATCGACCACTCCACGTCGGCGCTCGAACTGTTCCACGCAACCGGCGGCCGGGCCGGCGAGGGCGGCGCGTTGGTCGCCCTCGCCTGGGCATTGACGAGGGCGGGGCGCTCGCAGGAAGCCATCGATGTCGGTCTGCGGGCGCTGCCGCTCGTCGAGAACTCCGGCGAGACGTATTCGACCAACCTGGTGTATCAGGCGATCGGCCGCGCCAGTCACCAGTTGGGGCAGTTCGACAACGCGATCTCGTATCGCGAGAAAGGCATGGAGCTCATGCACGCCGTCATCAACACGATGCGACCGGCAGCGTCCTTGCTGCTGAGGACGAACACCACTCTCACTCAGATCAACCTCAGCGCCGCGTACCGCTCAGCCGGCCGGCTCACCGAGTCGGAGAACGTGCTGCGCGAGGCGCTGGGCAATTTTCGTGGGCAATTGGTCGAGCTGCAACGCGCCGTTGGACCGTACGACACTTCGGACCAGACCCGGACAGCCGCGTTGTGGCAGGTGGCCGACCAGTTGCACCCATTCGTGACCGAGAAGTCCGGCCCGGGATGGTATGACCGGGCCCGGACACTCATGGTCGAGACCATCCAGGTGGCCAGGGAGGCCGGGATCGAGGTGCAGACCCTTGACGCCATCTGACGCGTCGACCAGGCACGACGCCGAACTCGCGTGGTCGCCATCGCTCATTACCAGCGGGTCGGAGCAACCCGACCACGGCTCTTGCAATAACTAACGGAGGATGACGTGATTCACCTATCAGTGCTTCGGCTACGCCCCGACAAGCTCGACCGGCTCACGGACTGGTTCTCGGAAGCGAACGAGCGCGGCGACGAAGTTCGACAGACCTTCGCCCAGGAAGGCGTCCGACACGAGCAGGCGTATCTACTTCACACGGCGGATGGACCGCTGGTGATCTACGTAGAAGAGGTCAAGGACATCGTTGCGGCAGAGGCCGCCTTTCGGAGTTCCACCATCCCTATCGACGCCGAGCACAAAGCCGTGATGGCCGAGGTCATCGACGGCAAGGTGGACACCACCCTCCTGTTCGACATGACAGCCGACGGCGGCCGAACGCAGCCCGGGCCCGATGTCCAGGGAATCACGGTTCCGGACACCAGCGGACATAGCCGCCCGCGGTGATGGCCGGCGCATCGGGATCGTGGTCAGGTGGACCGCGGAGATCCCGTCTAGGAGGCAAGAGTGGCTATCGTGGAGTTCTCCGAGGAGAACCTCGTCGACGTGGTCGTCGACAGCTGGTCGAAGACGCCGGACGACCGGCTGCGCGAGGTCATGACCAGTTTCACCAGGCACCTGCACGCATTCGTCAGGGAGGTCGAACCGACGTCCGACGAGTGGCGACGCGGCATCGACTTCCTGGGCCAGATCGGGCAGCGGACGGGCGACCACGGGTTCATGATCCTGTCCGACGCCATGGGTGTCTCGTCGCTGGTCGACGCCATCAACAACCGGAAGCCCGCGGGCGCCACCGAGTCCAGCGTTCTCGGTCCGGTCTACGTCCCCGGAGCGCCGGCCTACGAACTCGGCGCGGACATCTCGCTCAACCACGAGGGCGAGCCCTGCGTGGTGGCCGGGACAGTGCGGGACACCGACGGGAACCCGGTGTCCGGCGCGCAGATCGACGTCTGGCAGGCGGACGACCAGGGCCGCTACGACACGTGGGCGCCCGACGCGCTGCCGAAGTTCAACCTCCGTGGCCTGTTCACCACCGATGAGGACGGCAGGTACTGGTTCCGCAGCGTCGTCCCGCACTCCTACGGTGGGCTGGTGGAGCCGCCCGTCAACGACCTGTTGGAGGCCACGGGACGGCCGGTGATCCGGCCCGCCCACATCCACCTGATCGCGGGCGCCGCCGGCTACCAGCCGCTGACCACCCAGGTGTACATCGAGGGCGACCCGGACCTGGACAACGACTTCGCCTTCGGCGTCAAACCGTCGCTCGTCCGCCCGGTGCTCGACATCCAGGACGCCGGGCGCGCGGCGGAGTTCGGCGTCGAGGCGCCGTTCCGGCTGATCGACTTCGACATCGTGCTGGCCCGTGTCGCCACGGCGTAGCCGCGGGCTAGATGTTGTCGAGGCTCTGCACCACGATCCCAGCCGCCACAGCCGCGCGCACGGTCGCCGTCATGAGTTCCCGGGCCCGTTCGTACCACCCGGGCCCGGACTCGTCGGTCACGAACGTGTGCAGCTCATCGATCGCCCGCGAGAGCGTAGCCGAGCGGTCCTCGTCGAACGCGTCGTGCCGGCCAACGGCCCGTTGCATCTCGGTCACCAGCCCGCGGAACGCGCCGAGTGCCTCGCCCAGCGAACTGTCCGCCTCAGCGAAGCGGCCCGCCGCGTGGCACGACTCGCTGAGATGGATCTGGCAGAGCACGATGTTGGATCGCAGCAGCACGGTCGCCGCCGGCCGCATCACCGCCACGATCGCTCGGTACACCTCGATGCCCTTGCGGCGGTAGGAGGCCGCGTCGTCGTACCGGCCCAGGTTGTGGCTGGCCCGGCCGATCGCCAGGTACGCCAACGCTGTCGAGTACCGGTCACCGGAGTCCTCCACGAGCGGCAGCGCCTGCATGCCGACGTCGATGGCCTCCGGCAGGCGTCCCGCCCGGGTCAGTGCCCACGCGAGCGCGACGAGCGCCCCGCCCGCACCCGCTTTGCCGTCCGCCTCGCGGAACAGCTCCAGCGCCGCTTCCGCGTGGCCGATGGATTCGACGTCTCGGTGCGCCAGCTGAAGGACACCGGTCAGCTGGCGGTGGGTGTACGCCATCGACGTGTTGTCCTGGATCTGCCGGAACAGCGCGAGCGCTTGGTCGAGCAGGTCCACCGCCTCGTTCTGATCACCACGCTGACTGGCCACCCTGGCCAGACCGCGAAGTCCGTACGCCCTGCCCCGCGGGCTGCCACGCTGCTCGGCGATCCGGCTCACCGCGGCCAGGTCGTCCCAGTACCCGCCCCAGTCGAGGTGGTGGCGCATGACCCAGGCCGCCTGCCACGACCACTCGGCGGGAGCGTGCTCGATCAGCGCCATCAACGCGGCGTGCTCGTCGTTGAACCAGGCCACGGCGTCTTCGTAGGAGATGACGGGATGGACCGAGACACCGGGCGCCGTGTCCGGTCGCGGCGGTCGCTCGCCGGCCTTGACGAAGAACTCGTCCGCGACGTACGCGGTCTGCAGGTAGTGGTCGCGCAGCCGGACCACCGCCTCCTCGTCGGCTTCCTCGCGCAGCTCGGCGGCGTAGGCGTGGACGAGGTCGTGCATCGAGTACCGGCCGGGAAGCTCTTCGACGACAAGACTGGCCGAGGCCAGTTCACGCAGCGTCGTGACGGTGTGGTCAACCGACGCGCCCGCCGTGCTGGCGGCGGCGGTCAGTCCGACGGTTGTGCCCGGGTGCAGGGACAGCAGCCGGAGCATCCGCTTCGCTGAAGACGAAAGCGCGTGGTACGACCACGAAAGCACCGACCGTACGTCGGCCATCGGGTCCGGGCCGGTGAATCCCACGAGGCTGCCGCGGCACCGTCGCAACTCGACGGCGAGGTCCGACAGGGCGAACCGCTGGTGGGTCGCCGCGCGGGCACTGACGACCGCGAGCGCGAGCGGCAGCCGGCCACACAGGGCGACGATCTCGGCGACCGCGTCGGGCTCGTCGTCCACCCGTGCCCCGCCGATCCGCCTGGCGATGAGCTCGCGCGCGCCGGCCTCGTCGAGCACGTCCAGGCACACGGTCCGCGCGCCCGTGGCGGTGACCAGGCCGAGCAGCTCGTTGCGGCTGGTGACGACCGCCTGGCTGGTGGCATCCCCCGGCAGCAGCGGCATCACCTGGCAGGCGTCCCGTGCGTTGTCGAGCACCACGAGGTACCGCTTGCCGGCGAGGAGGCTCCGGTAGAGCGCGCTCCTGCCTTCGAGGTCCTCTGGGGTGTGCGCGGGTGACACCCCCAGTGCCTCAAGGAACACGCGCAACGCGTCATCCGGCGACAAGGCGGTTTCGTCCGGTCCGAAACCCCGGAGGTTCACGTACAGCTGGCCGTCGGGATACCGCTCGCTCAACTGGTGGCACAGGTGCACGGCGAACGCGGTCTTCCCCACCCCGGGCATCCCGTGCACGAGCGTGACACTCCCGCTTGCCACCTCCGCCAGTTCGGTTTCCCGACCGACGAAAACAGGGAGGTCGATCGGAAGTTGCGCGGGCTTCGTCCTCGTGCCGGCTTCGGGTCGCTCGGCGTCCGCGCGCAGGAGCTCCTCGTACCGGTCACGCAGTCGGACACCTGGGTCCACGCCCAGTTCGTCGGCGAGGAGTCGTCGGATGCGGTCGTACGCGACCAGTGCCTCCGCCGGTCGGCCCGCTCGCCACAGCGCCAGGATCAACAGCTCGTGCAGCCGTTCCCGGAACGGCTCCTGCCGCGCCGCCTCGGTCAGCAGGTCAATGGCCTCGGCGTGCTCACCCAGCTCGACCGCGAGGTCGCCGAGCAGTTCGACCGCGTCGACGCGTTCCCGCTCCAGCCCCTCCCGCAGGTCGTCCGCGGAGGCGCCCCGAGCGCCGGCAAGCGCCGGCCCGGTCCACTCCGCCAACGCGCGCCGCAACTCCGCCGCGGCGCCCGCGGGGTCGGCCTGGCGCAGCTGGTGGGCGACGTTGACGTGGTCGCGAAACCTCGTGACGTCGGAGCGCTTCGGGTCGACCTGCAGCACGTAACGGCCGCCTCGGTTCACGATCGCCGTCTCGTCCAGGGCTCGGCGGAGGCGGTGGACGTAGTTACGTGCGGCGCTGCGCGCCGCCCGGGGTTGGTCGTCGCCCCACAACGCGTCCACCAGATCGTCCGTGGACACCCCCCGGCCCGGCTGGAGCAACAGGACCGCCAGGGTGAGCCGCTGTTGCGGGGAGCCGAGGTCGAGTTCGATGTCGTCGAGCCGCGCCCGCACGTCACCGAGTAGCTCGAACCGCAGTCCCTTCCGCACGGGCTTGACGGTACCGGGGCGCGCCCGCCACGGCACGGGCCACGACCGGTGTGGACAAGTTGGTGACACTTCGTTTACGCGTTACCGAATACGGTGGTTGAGGTCAGGCGAAAACCGAACCGCCGCGATTCCCGGAGAGGGAAGCCATGTCGACACTTGAAGACGAGAACGAGATCAGGAAACTGATCCAGAAGTTCACCGACTGCACGAACCAGCGGGACACGGACGCGTTCGTCACGGTCTACGCCGACAACGCGAGCTGGCAGCTGGACCCGCCCAACGGCGTGGCTTTCTCCGGAACGCCCGCGGAGATAGCGGCACAGGCCGGCGAGGCGCTCAGCTATTTCAAGGCGCTTTACCAGATCGTCAACTCGACGACCGTGACGGTGACCGGCGACACCGCCACCGCCCGTTCGTACATCACCGAGGTCGGCCTGCCGCCTGACCAGGAAGGCTACTTCAACTACGGCCTCTCCCTGGACAGTCTCGTCCGCACGGCGAAGGGCTGGCGATTCCTCCGTCGCGAGTACCACACGCTCTACGTGGACAACTCCGCGTTGGCGGGCACGTTCAAACCGTTCCCCGTTTTCAAGTAGCGGCGAAGGCGGCGAAAACCGATGAGCATGACGACACCCCAGTTCGCACCGAACGCGACACGGAAACCGGAGTGGATTTCCGTCGTGGTGTACAGCAAGGACGAATCATGCGAGTCGGACGTGCGGGCGGCGCTCGCGTTTTCGTCGGACGTTCGACCGTTGTCCCGGGCGCACGGGCCGCAGGCGGACATCCTGCTTGTCGTGGCCGATGTGGTGGACGAGGAACTGATCGATTTTCTCAACGAGATGGCGGACGCCGCGGTCAATCCCACCCAACGTGTTGTCCTGGTGACTCGGATGATCCCGGCCCGCCATCTCCTCCGGGCGTTCGAGGCCGGCGTGGTCAGCGTGTTGCCGCGCCGGGACCTCACGGACACCACCGTCGCCCGGGTGGTGCGGGCGAGCAGCCAACAGGCCGCCGTGCTGCCCGAACAGCTGTGCCGCCATCTGGTCGACGAGGTCCGGCTGCTGATGGGCACGTTCCAATGCCAGGGACTCGCCCCCGGTGGCCTCACCCCCCGTGAGGTCGAAGTCCTTCGGCTGCTGGCCGCCGGCGAGGACACCGCCGAGATCGCCCGGCGGATGAACTACGCGGAGCGAACGATCAAGAAGGTGATCCACGACCTGATGGCCCGCCTGAACCTGCGCAACCGCACGCATGCCGTCTCGTACGCGATGCGGATGGGCGCGTTCTAGCGTCGCGGGACCCTACGGTTTCGGCAGGTGCGGGAACGTCCCGACCGGCTTCGAGGTCACGGACTCCTTGCCGATGCCGAGCGACACCGGGGAGTTCGCGGCGATCGTGAACATCACGTTCGGCGCGTTGTCGGTCAGCGCCCGTCCGTTCCACTCCGCGAAACCGAAGGACGCCGGGGTGCCGACCCGGTAGGGCAGGGCGTTCGGCAGGAACCGCCGGGCCACGCTTCGCGCGTACGCGTCCGGGTCCGCCGCGGTGCCGTACGCGCGAACCACCCCGGCGATCTTCGCCACGACAACCTCGCCGAAGACGTCCGGGTCGTCCTGCGGGTGGCCCAGGTTGAGCCGGTCGCCCAGGTCCTCGTCGAACTGCGTGAACAGCGGGTGGATCATCGGCAGCCCGATGCGGTTGACCGACCGCCAGCCGCCGGCGTCAGTGGCGAGGCTCGCCCGCGCCCACACGTGGATATCCCGCCGGCCGCCCGTGTGCGCGAGTAGTTCGACGTCGGGGACCTCCATGACAACGGAGTACACCGAGTGTCCGGCGAAAAGGTTGTGCGCGCCTTCGGGATTCCAGCCGCTGAGGTCCACTGTGGTGCCGTCCTGGAACGCGTGTCCGACCGCGTGCAGCACGTCCGGCTCGATCCAGAACGGGTCACCCGCTCGTCCCGCCCAGACCCGGCTGCCGTCCGCGGTGTGGACCACCTCGTCCGTGGTCCCCTCGGCCAGGCCGTGCCCGCCGTGGTCCGATCCGCCCCGAACACCGTGCACGGAGAACCGCTGCCGGCCGTCCCCGTCGCGTTCGGCGAACGTGAACCGGTACGTCAGCGCCGGCTCGACCCCGAGGTTCACCTCGTACTTGCCTTCCGGGTGGAAACCCGGCTCCGGGATGTCGCCCGCGATCGAGTGGCACACGTTGAAGGCGAAGACGGTTCCGATCTCGCCGCGGAACACGTAGAGATCGGTGATGTCGAGCCGCACGTCCTGCCGGGCCAGCGGGGAATCCAGATGGTGAGACATGGCTGCACGTCCTTCGGCATGGGATCGTGGCCCCGACGCTAACCAGACGGTGTCCGAACCACGATCCGCACACGACCGTCTACGTCGGACGGGACACGGATCCGTGACCCCGCGGGCAATCCCCCATCGTGCTGTCCTGGCGCCGTGATCGGCCCGAAGTCCGGGCCGCACACCTGCCGCAGCGCCGTGACGTAGTGCTCGGCAGGAATGAAGTGGTCGCCTACCACCACTGTGCGCAACGAAGTCCTCCTTCACTCCACTCGCCGGCCGCCGTCGATGTCCTGGTGGACGCGTACCGCGGCCCGGTCCGCCGGCGTCACGGCCGGGGCATGGGTGCCGACATGGCGTACGGCCGCGGCGGCGTAGGCCAGGGCCTCGGTCAGGCCGCCGGCCAGGAAGCCGGCCAACAGGGCGTCGCCGGCGCCGACGGTGTTGCGTGGGCGATCGACAACGGCCTCGCCATGACGAGCCCCGGTGCCGTCAACCAGGACGGCGCCGTCGCCACCGAGGCTGACCAACACCGCTTGCGGACCCTTGGACCGGAGGGCCTGAGCCGCGGCGACCACGTCGGCAAGCGTTTGCGGCCGCTGGCCCACCAGCTCCGCCAGCTCGTCCAGGTTGGGCTTGATCAGCCAGGGCCGAGCGCCGATGACGGCCTTCAACGCCAGGCCCGAGGTGTCGACGGCGACCGGCCCGTCCGAACGCTCGACCAGCTCGGCGTAGAAGTCGGCGGGCAGCCCGGGCGGCAGACTGCCGCTCGCGGCGATCACGGAGCCGCCGGCGGCCAGGGTCATCGCCAACAGCCGCCGCCGATCCTCCGAGGACAGTGGCGGCCCGGGCTCGTTCACCTTGGTCACAGTGCCGTCCGGCTCCAGCAGGCTGACGTTGGTGCGCACCGCGCCGCCGATCCGCGCCACCTCGCACGGCACGCCGGCCGCCCGCAGCAGCTCCAGGAGCAGGTCGTCCGCCGGCAAGACCGCCTTGGCGGCGTGACCGTTCACCAGGAGCGCCTTCGCGACGTTCACGCCCTTGCCGCTCGCCTCCACCATCGGCGCCGCGGCACGGAGCACCTCGCCGCGGACGAGGGCCGGGACAGCGAGGGTCCGGTCGATGGCCGGATTGGGCGTGAGGGTGACGATCACAAGGTCACCCTTGTGCCAGCACAGGCCCGGCGTCCAGCGCGCCGAGATCCAGGTACGCGGCGAAGGTGCCGAGCCAGTGGTCGGCGCCGTAGCCGTTGCCGAAGACGTAGCTCCACCCGGCGGTGCGGTGCAGCGCAGCTGACGACAGGGCAAGCGACTTGTGCTGAACGGGCAGAGAATCGGCCAGGTCGCGCCAGCACCACGAGCGGCTCAAGGCCAAGCCGGCCAGGTGCGACTGGTACGGGTCGGTGGGGTCGTCGACGACGATCGGCTCCCGCAGCGACGCCCAGCGAGGGGAGTCCAGGTCGGGCAGGAAGGCCGAGAACCACGCCTCGAACTCGGAAGCCGGCAGAACCCGGCGCATGAGGTCGGCCTCGACCAGCGCCGGCGACAGGAAGTCGTAGGCATCGGGCTCGTACGCCCCATAGGCGACGTCGCCGGCGTACCAGCGCCGAGCAGCGGAAACGCAGCTGGCGGCCAGCTCCTCGTCACCGACGGCGCGGGCGGCATCCAGGACCATGGCGGCGGCGTAGGCGGTGTTCTGGTGGGTGCCGACGCGCAGGGGTAGTCGGGCGTTGGAGATCCACTCGATCCAGCGACGCCGCAGCACTTCGGCCAGCGGACGCAGGGCCGAGGCCCACGGGAAGTCGGCCTGGCGAAGCTCCGCGTCGAGGGTCAGCAGCCACGCCCAGCCATAGGGACGCTCCCAGTGCCGACCGGCGTCGGAGGCGAAGAAGTCGGCCTCGACCTGGCAGTTCGCCGGGGTCAGCAGCTCATCGAGCACGGCCCCGCCGTCGATCGGCAGCGACGGCAGCACGCGCCGTAACCGGACGATGAGCCAGGTCTGGTGCACGCACGAGTGCCAGTCGAACGAGCCGGCGAAGGCGGGATGCAGGACCCGCTGGGGCACGAGCTCCTCGTCGCCGGAGATCACGTGCGTCCAGTGCACCGGATGGTCCCGCCGCACGTTGTCGACGGCGGTCCGGAGCAGGGCGAGCGCGTCGTGGGCGCTCAGGTCCGACACGGGTGCGGAGGTCATCGCCACATCCTTCCCGACGACGGCCGTGACCGACCCCACCGAGAACGGCGGATCCCGACCGATCATCGAACGTCACCCCTTACCCTGGGGTCCGTGAACTGGACCGTGGACGTCCCGGTGGACACGCTGCCCGAGCTGCCCCCGCTGCCCCCCAAGCTGCGCCGGAAGCTGGACGACGCGCTGGCCCGGCCGGCCGCCCAGCAGCCCGACTGGCCCAACCCCGAACAAACCAAGATGGCCCGCACCGTGCTCGAAAGCGTGCCGCCCATCACCGTGCCCGCCGAGGTCGACCTGCTGCGCAGCCGCCTGGCCGAGGTCGCCCGCGGGGAGGCCTTCCTGCTCCAGGGCGGCGACTGCGCCGAGACCTTCGCCAGCAACACCGAGCCCCACATCCGCGCCAACGTCCGCACCCTGCTGCAGATGGCCGTCGTGCTCACCTACGGCGCGAGCCTGCCCGTGGTCAAGGTCGCGCGCATCGCCGGCCAGTACGCCAAGCCCCGCTCCCAGGGCCTGGACTCACTGGGCCTGCCGGTCTACCGCGGCGACATCGTCAACTCGCTGATCGC
>NZ_JBFBAM010000080.1:0-43208 GCF_040682195.1 Kutzneria sp. NPDC051319
GGGGCGCGGGCCGCCGCGCCCCGGCGCGCCACCAGGGGTACCCCGTTCCGCCCGGGCGGGTTTTTCGGGCCCCCGCCGCCCCGGTTCGGCCGGTGCGGCGGCGACTTCACCCCATCAGCTGACGGTGTAGCCGTACGGGATGCCGATCAGCTCGGCCCCCTCGCCGACGAGCGGGTTGTAGGTGTCCACGTACACGGTGCCGTGCACGCTCGCGCCGGCCGCGGCGGTCGGCGCGATGGTGATCTTGATGGTGCGGGTGGCCCCGGCCGGCACGAACACCGGCTTGGCGGCGGGACCGCCGACCCCCTGCTGCCAGAAGTCACCGGTGTCCGACGAGAAGGCCGGGTCGAACGGCGCGGTCACGATGCTGGCCGTGATCGTGCCGGTGCCGGACGGCGCGCCGTTGGGGAACGGCCCCACGGCGTCGATGTCCGAGGCCCACTTGCCGGTCGCCACCTGGTCGGCCGACGCGCTGACCGAGACGGCGTGGTCGGGCCGGTTGGTGGCCAGGGCCAGCCGCTCCGGCGCGCCCTTGGTGTTGAACAGGTCGAGGTCCACCGGCTGCGAGGCGGTCGCCGACTGGGTCACCTTGGCCGTGTGCGGCGGGATGAGCCAGGTCGGCGGCTTCGTGCCGGAGACGTTGACCGGCAGCGTCACGGCGGAGCCGCCGGCGACCGGCTTCAGATCCACAGTGGATTGCCCGGCCAGCCGCGGGTCGAGGAAGAACCACTGGCCGGTCGACCCCGTGTTGGTCACGTCGACCGAGGCCGTCACGCTCTGGCCGGCCTTGACCGTGGCGGGCAGGCCACTGGCCTTCGCGACCGCGGTGTCGAACCGGACCCTGCCGGTCACCTGCTCGCTGAACTCCTTGCCGCTGACCTGAAGGCTCAGGATCACCAGCAGCTGCCAGCGCCCGGCCTTCGGCTGGTTCACGGTCAGCGTGCCGCCGCCGGTGGCCTTGCTCGAACCGTCGTCGTTCCACACCGACTCGGCGGCGTTCTCGTCGCCGGACAGAATCTGGCCGTCCGGGCTGACCAGGTAGAACTCCATCGGCGTGCCGGGGTCCGGCGCGGCCAGGTCGACGCTCAGGCTCTGGTGGCCGCCCGGCACGTCGAGGTAGAAGCCCTTCTCGCCACCGACGTCACGGCCGACACCGCCGATCACGGTGACGTCGAACTTGTTGTCCTGCCCCGGATTCGCGGGGATCAAGGCGCGACGGTCGACCGGAACGCTCAGGTGCTGGCCGGCGGTGTCGAACTGGATCGACGACGGCACGTCACCGGCCTTGGCCGGCAACGGAACCGTGAAGTCGAACGTCGCCGAGCCGCCGGCCGGGACGACCTTGACCGGCGTGCCGGTGATGCCGGCCGAGGTGAACTTCTTGCCCACGAACTGAATGGAAGCGTTGCCCCGGAAGGAACCCGGCGTCAGCGGCGGCTCCTGGAGGTGCGAACGGCCGTTGCTCCACACCACGTTGGCGGTCCACTTGCCCGGCACCGGGTCGTGCACACTGACGAACTGGTTGTCGGAGAAGCCGAAGTCGTACGACTGCTGCACGAAGCGGCCGCTCGGGTCGCTCAGGATCACCGACAGCTGGCCGGAGTCCTGGGTGCCCGGCCAGACCATCGTCATGTCCAACAACGGGGTCCCCGGCGGGACGGTGAAGGTGACCGGCGCGGCGGCCGCGGCGCCCTGCGGCGGCAGCTTGTCCGAAGAGGACGGTGCCGTGATGGCGATGCTGCGGGTGTCGTTGAACGTGGTGCCACCGACCGTCCGCGAGCTGTCGGTGACGACCTGCGGCCTGGAGCCGGTGTTGGTCAACGTGATCGACGTGTGCTGGCTGCTGCCGGCCTTGCCGGCCAGGTCGATCTGGTCCACCGACGGCACGAGACCGCCCTGCCCGAGCGCGGCCCTGACCGCGGCGTCGCTGTCGACCAGGCCCGCGCCCTGCTGGTCGGCCGGCACGTTGAGGTCGGTGGCGGTGCCGGTCAGGATGCGCTTGACCAGGTCGGGCGACGGCCTGGCGCCGTAGTGGGCCCGCTCGTAGGCCTGCATCACCAGCGCGGCCGAGCCGGCCACGAACGGGGCGGACTGGCTGGTGCCACCGAAGGGCTCGGTGGCGCTGGTGCAGTCGTCCCAGCGCGGATCCACCGTGCACGCGGCCATGCCGCCGTCGCCGGGGGCGACGAGGTCGGGCACCTTGCCGTTGAAGGTGGGGCCGCCGGAGGAGAGACCGGCGATGTTGTTGCTGGTCCAGCCGGGGAAGCCGTAGGCCTGGGCGTTGAGCCGCTCGGCTGTGGTGCCGCCGACCGAGATGATCTGCGAGCCGCTGGACGGCGAGCCGACGGTGCCGGAGATGCCGGAGTCACCGCTGGAGGCCACCACGGTCACACCCGCGGCCACGGCGGCGTTGTCGGCCAGCGTGATCGGGTCGGTGGTGGGGTCCGGGAACGGGTTGCCGCCGAAGGACTCGCTGAGGATGTCCACCTTGTCATGGTTCACGGCGTAGTCGATGCCGCGCAGGATGGCCGAGGTCGAGGTGCCGTTCTCGCCGAACACCTTGATGCCGACCAGTTCCGCGTCCGGCGCGAAGCCCTTGATCCGGATGTCGCAGCCCTTGGGCAGGCTGGAGAACGGCAGCTCGGTCGACAGGTCGTAGGTGCGGGAGCCCTGCGCCGCAAGGGAACTGGCGTCGCCGAAGGCCTCACCGCCGCCGCTGGAGTCGTTCACGCCGTCACCGGAGAAGTCCTGGTAGTCGGTGATGACGTGGCTGCCGTCGGCCCGGATGAACTCCGGGTTGTCCACGTCGATGCCGTCGGCCAGGAACGCGACCTTCACGCCCTTGCCGGTGACCGTCTTCTGGGCCTGCGTGGTGTGCGTGAGGTCAAGGGCTTCCGGCTCCAGCAACGGCTTGCCGGGGTCGGGCGGGCAGATCTGCTGGCCGGGCTTGAAGTCCGCGGTGGTGCGCGGCCGGTTGATCGTCAGGTCCGGCACGACCGCGGCGACGCTCGGGTTGGCGCGCAGGCGATCCGCCTCGGCCGGCTTGACCTTGGCCGACACGGCGCTGACCGTGCTGAACTGCTTGACGTCGGTGGCGCCGTGCGCGGACAGGTCCTGCACCACGGGCTTCTGGTCGCCGGTCACCGCCGCCGACCGCTGGTCGGACTGCACCTTGGGCTTGAGATCCGGATGCTGGTCGCGCATCACCACGATGACGTTCTGCGCGGCGGCCTGTGCGTCGGCGGCCGCGGCGTCGGTGGCGGCGATCGCCTGCGTCGGCGCGATCATCGCCACGAACACCGCGGCGGCCGCCGTCACCACGGCGGGCGCGACGGCTCTGCTCGTTCTCACGTGAGCTCCCCAATCTACGTCTGAGACCGTGCCGATCCTCGGCCGCCGCCTGACCACGCGTCTACCCCCGATCGACTACGGCGCGACCGGGTGCTGCCCGTTCGGCCGAAACCCGCCCGATCGGGCTGTCCGTAATGGCCTGTTTGCCGTCGGTTGAGCGGAAATCAGCCGACTTCCTACCCGTTGGGTCGCAAACGATCGTCGTAGCGGATGAACCCGCGCAGCCCGACCGAGCCCATCACGGCCACCACGCAGGCCAAGCCGCCGGTCCAGATCGCCGGGCGGGCGCCGATCAGGCTGGCCATGCCGCCGGCGCGGATCTGCGACAGCTGCGGGCCCGCGGTGTAGCTGAGCAGCTCGATGCCGGCCAGCCGGCCGCGCAGGTGGTCGGGAATCGTCTGATTCCACATGGTGCTGCGGAAAAGCCCGCTGACGCAGTCGGCCGCCCCGGCGATCACCAGGCAGAACAGGACGAGCCAGACCGGTTGCGCCCAGCCGGCGCCGGCCATCGCCAACCCCCACACGCCGGCGGCCAGCGCGACCATCAAGCCGTGCCGATGCACCTTCGACGTCCACCCGCTCGTCAGGGTCACCGCCAGCGCGCCCACTGACGTGGCCGCGTACATCAGGCCCAGCGCCCACTGCGCGCCCAGCTCGTCGGCCAGGAACGGGAACAGCGCGTTGGGCATGGCCAGGATCATGGCGGCCAGGTCCACGAGATACGTGCCCAGCAGATCGGGCCGGCTTCCCGCGTAGCGCAAGCCTTCCAGGATGCCACGCAACGACGGTTTGTCCGCATCGGACAGTGGCGGCACGGCTTTCAGCTGTGCCAGCAGGACAAGCGCGATGCCGAAGGACACCAGGTCACAGCCGTACGCGATGGAGACGCCGAAGGTCGCGGCGATCAGGCCGCCGATCGCCGGGCCGACGATCGCGCCGACGCTGAACCTCATCGAACTGAGCGCGATCGCCGCCGTCAGCTGATCACGCGGCACGATGCGGGGCAGCAGGGCATCCAGCGACGGCCGTTGCAGGCCGTCGAGCGCGGCGGCCAGCGCGACCACCACGTAGATCAACCACAGCATCGGGTGCGGCAGCAGGGAATTGGCCAGCAGCACCAACGACACCACACCGAGGCCGGCCTCGGACAGCAGCACGATCCTGCTGCGGTCCATGGCATCGGCCAGCGCCCCGCCGTACAGCCCGAACACGATCATCGGCACCAGCTCGACCAGGCCCATGGCTCCGACCGCCAGGTACGAGCCGGTGAGCTCCTTGATCTGCAACGGCACCGTGACGTAGGTGATGAAGCTGCCCAGCACCGAGATCGCGCCCGACGACCACAGCAGGCGGTAGTCGCGCGAGGTCCGCCACGGGCGCAGGTCGAGAACGGTCACGAAGGGTCATGGTGACCGCCGGTGGCGCGGCCGCGCCACCGATTAAGGGATGCAGGTGACGCCGCTGGCGTCGATCTGCGGCCGGTCCGGCGTCACCGTCGTGGTGGCGGTGCTGCCCGGCGCCATCTTGAACTGCGGGCTGCCGGCGACGCCTTCGGCCGCGCCGGAAGCCGGCCCGTGGTAGGCGTTGCCCAGCAGCACCAGCACGTGCCCGGGGCTCACCGAGGAGCTGACGGCCATCGGCAGGTCGCCGAGCGCGGTCGCCACCTTCTGCGCGGCGGCCTTGTCGCCCGACGCGTACTCGACCAGCGAGGTCGCCCGCTTCGCGTTGGCGGTGAGCACATCGCCCTTGCCGTAGCCCTGGCCGACCATGAAGGTCGACACCCGGCCGGCCAGGCCGCCCATGGTGCTGGCGTTGCTCACGTCGACGGTGATCGACGCGTTGGCGCCGGGCGCGGTGGTGGTCGAGGTCGTGGTCGGTGCGGTGCTGGTCGCCTGCTTGCCGACCTTGCTGAACAGGGCCTTGACCCAGCTCTGCACGTCGGTCGGGGAGACCAGCACGACGTCCGCGCCGCCGACCTTGCCGTCGACATTGGTCACCGGCATGGTGTTGAAGGTGATGCTGCCGCCGGACAGGCCCTGCATCTCGCCGGCGAACTCCAGCAGCTGCCAGCCGGAGTCGACGACGACGGCGTTCTGCACGGCCTGGATGATGGTGTTGAGCCGGCTCGGGTTGGTCAGCACGCCGGTGGACAGCATCTGGTGGGCCAGCGAGGCCAGGAACGCCTGCTGGCGGTGCTCGCGGTCGAGCTCGTTGATCAGGCCGTGGCGCTGCCGCACGAACTGCAGCGCGGCCACGCCCTGCACGGTCTGCTGGCCGGCCTTGAACCGGGCGCCGGTCATGTCGTCGTAGGTGTCCTTGAGCAGGCACACCGGCACGCCGCCGACGGCGTCGCTGATCTGCGCGAAGCCGTACAGGTTGACCTCGGCGTAGTGGTCGATGGTCACGCCGGTGAGCGTCTCGACGGTGCGCAGGGTCTTGCCCCGGCCGCCGTCCATGCCGGCCAGCGTCAGCTTCTTCTGGTCCTTCTCGCCGCGCCGCTGCGCGTCCTGCTTGGCCTCGTTGAAGCCGTAGCCGAAGGCTGCGTTGATCTTGTCCTTGCCGTTCTCGCCGTCGATCGCCACCCACGAGTCGCGGGGGATGGAGAACGCCGACGCGGCCGTGCCGTCGCCCGGCACGTGCACCACGATCAGCGTGTCGGACTCGATCTCGCCGTCGTCCGGACCGGCGCTGAGCGAGGCCAGCAGGGCCGGCGGCAGCGGGTCGCCGTGCGCGTCGGTCCGGCTGTCCATGCCGACCAGCAGGATGTTCATGTCCTGGCCCGGCGTCTTCGGCGTGGTCTTGGTGTCGATCACGTCCGCGTGCTGAATGCCCGCCTCGGCGTTGGAGATCGTCGACCAGCCGTAGTACGTGGTGCCCAGCACGAGCACCGACACCGCGGCCAGCACGCTCTTGCCGCCGATGAGGGCTATCCGCGCGCCTGTGCCCACCATGCGACCAACCCACCCCTTCGTCGAACCCACGCCCGCACCACCGGAACTCTTCCGGTCCCCGAATGCTGTTCAGACGCCGTCCGGACCAGGCTGGTTGCAATGCGCCAGGCTACATGTCGGGCAGGACGCCCCCTGCCCGTCGTGAGGACGGAGTGAACTGACTCTCACCGCGAGGGTACAGAAGTGTGAACCACCGCCGCCGTGGCGAGGTCGGCAATGGCCGTGCCGACCGACTTGAGCAGCGTGACCTCGCCCTGGTCCAGCCGCCCGGCGACGGCGCCGGAGCACAGGTCGAACAGGGTGCCGCGGACCTTGGGCGAGATGCCGGCGGCGGCCGGCTGGGCCAGGTCGCCGGATTCGGTCAGGGCCGTTGACGTGTCGAGGAAAACCGACGCGTCGGCGATGAGGGCATCGTCGCCTTCCCTTGTGTACGGCGTGAAGCTCCCCGCGAGATGCACAAAGGTGCCGGGTTTCACCCACGCGCCGGGCAGCACCGGCGTCGAGGTCGCGACTGTGGCGCAGACCACTGCGTCCGCGGCGGCCAGCGCCGCCTCCAGATCTGTGACGGCCGCCACCATCACGCCGTCGCAGACGAAACCGGCACTCTCGCCCAGCACCAGCAGTCGTTCGAGGTCGAACACCGCCTGGTACGCCTGCGCGGTGGCTCGCGCGTAACGGTCCTCGCCGATCACCAGCAGCGTTTTCGTGTCCGGCCGGGCAAGGTAACTGGCCGCGAGGGCGGAGACACCGGCCGTGGCGCGCCGGGTGAGCTCGCCGCCGTCCAGCACGGCCAGCGGATGCCCCGTTCGGCCGTGTGACAACAGATACGTCGAGGAGTACGACTCCAGGTCGGCGAGCACGTTGCGCGGAAAGACGGTGCTCACCTTGACGCCGAGGTAGTTCCGCGTCCACGAGGCGCCGATCAGCATGGTGGCGTCGAGCTCGTTGTCCACCCGGTGCCGGTGCCGCTGCGGCGCGACGGTGGCCCGCTGCCCGTGGGAGAACGCGGTGCGCAGGGTCGGCACGAGCACGTCGAACGACAGCAGCTCGCCGATCCTTGCCGCGTCAACGGTCAGCACCGCTCGGTGACCCCCCGGTTTCGGGCGTCCTCAGCTCACCTGGTGTGACCGCAGCGGCCCGACCTTCAGGCCCCGATGGTCGCACTCAGCGAGGATGCGCGGCAACGCGCCCAGGGTCGCCGCCCATGAACCCGGCACGGAAGTGCAGTCGGAGTCGTGCAGCAGGACGGTTCCGCCGCCGCGCAGGCCCTTGGCCACGGTGGCGTAGACGGAGTCGGGGTTGGCGCTTTTCTCCCAGTCCCGGCCCCAGGACGTCCACAGCACGGGCGTCAGGCCCAGTGTGCGGGCGGTCAGCACGGCGGTAGTGGACAGCACCCCGTACGGCGGCCGGTACCAGCGCGGGACCACGCCCGTGACCTCGCCGATGTACTCGTAGGCGCGGGTGATGTCGTCACGGGTGCCCAACGGCCCGCGCAGCACCAACATCCGATGTTCCCACCCGTGCACGGCGATCTCGTGCCCGGCGGCGACGATCTCCTTGCCCAGCGTCGGGTTGCGCACCAGCTCCTGACCGAGCAGGAAAAACGTGGCGTGCACGTTCTGCCGGGCCAACACGTCAAGAAACCGTGGCGTGGCAACGGGATGCGGGCCGTCGTCGATGGTGAGAGCCACCCGTGTCTGCTCACCGACACCGCTGAGCCGCGGCGCGATCCGTTGCCGTAGGGGGGCGGACGCCAGGACCGAGGGCAGCGCGTGCGCCAGGAGCGCGGCGGCCGCGCCGGCCAGCACGGGACGGATCATGCCGACAGCTCCTCGATCGACGCCTGCCGCACCGAGTGCCGGTGCGCCAAGGCGGCCAGCGCGTCCAGGGTGGCGCCGAGGTCGCAGTCGCCGGTCGACTCGACCAGGATCACGCCCCGCATGCCGTGCCCCATCGCCGCCCCGCAGTGCACCGTCGCGGCCGGCACGATGATGCGTTCCCGGTGCATGGCAACGATTCCCAGGTCGACGGCGTCCAGTTCGCCGTTGCTGACCATCAGCCGCGGCGACCGCCCGGTGACCGCGGCGATGCCCGTGGCCACCTGCCCGATCGAGCCGCGGCCGGTGAAGACGCCGGTCTCGTAAGGGGCTCCGTCGGCCGCGTTGACGATCGTGACGCCGGCCTTCGCCAATGCCCGCACGGTTTCCGGCTGGGTGCGCAGCACGGTCGTGCTCACGGCCGCTGCGCCGTGGGCGATGGCCAGCTTGTGGATGGTCTGCTTCGACATCGGTTTTGTGCTGTCCACGGCGACCAGGACGTAGACCGCGCCGCCGCGGCGGCTGGCCGGCCCGATCGACTGGAAGCCGCCGGCCACCGCCAGGCTGACGCCCACCGTGGCCAGCCATAGCACCGCCACCGTGGACGCGGCGGCCAGCGCGAGCCGCCGGCGGCGGCGGACCGGCTCGGTGTGGCCCATCTCCGCGTCCAGCGGCACGCTCGGGCAGGTCGCCGACAACGCCGCCTCGGTCGGCCTGGTGGCCAGCGCCCGCGCGAGGTCGTTCTCGTCACGGATCCAGGGCACCAGACCGGCTTCGTCCAGCGCGGCGGCATTGGTGCGGCCGTGGCCGGCCAGGCAGCGGTAGGTGATCACCGGCAGCCCGGTGGCCAGCGCCTCCAGGGAGCTGAGGCCGCCCGCGTTCTGCACGACGATGTCGCAGGCACGCATCAGCGTCGGCATGTCGTCGATCCAGCCCAGCGCGATGCCGTCGGCCAGCTCGCGGCGCAACGTCTCGTTCTGGCCGCACAGCACCACCGGCGTCGCGGCCCCGGTCGCGGCGATTTCCCTTGCTGTGTCGGCAATGTCGCCCACGCCCCAGGACCCGGCGGCGACCAGCGCCAGGCGACCCTCGGCCGGCAGCCCGAACTTCTCCCTGGCCCGCAGGCGTTCCGCGTTGCTCGCGGCCGGCCGGAACGCGGGGCCGACCGCCGGGCCCGTGACGACGATGCGCTTGGCGCCCAACTGACGGGCCTGCTCGGCGGCGACCTCGTGCAACGCGATGTGCAGATCCACGTGCGGCGCCACCCAGAGGCGGTGCACGGACATGTCGGTCAGGTACGTGACGACCGGAACGGTCACGCGGCCCTTTCGCCGCAAACGGCTCAACGTCTGGCTGGGCAAGGGATGCGTGGACACCACGAGATCCGCCCCGGCCACCACTCGGCGCAACGGCCGGCCGGTCACGCTGAACAGCAGGCAGATCAGCCTGGCGAACAGGCGTGACCGTTGCAGCAGCTTGAGCAGGACGTCCCAGCTACGCGGCACGGCCAGCAGCTGGCGCAGGTAGGCCGCGCCCAGCGCTCGTCCCATCGAGCCCGGCAACAGGTCCAGATAATCGTGGATGTCCACCCTGTGGCCGTGTTCGGCCAACCGGCGCGCGAGTTCCCGCGCCGCGCCGTCATGGCCGGCGCCGACGCTGGCGGACACGATGACGACCCGGTTCACCTATCTCCAGCCTCGCAAGGGATCCCGGCCGCGACTGACCGGACGCGAGGAGACTAGCGAATTCCCGATCTTCGGTTGAGCTGGCCTCGCCTACCCGGCGGCGGCGTGGCTGTGGTCCTCGGTGCTCCACCAGGTGTCCAGATGCCGCCGGAGCACCCCGTTGAACAGGCCCGTGCAGCGCTGCACCACGTGACCGGCCGGCTCCACCGGCACCAACCAGCCGTCCGCCGCCTCCACCAGCGCTTCCGCCGTCTTCCACAGCGCGCCGCCGAACACCGTGCGCTCGCCCGGATCGTGCTCGGGCCCCTCCCGGCCGCCGACCACCACCGTCATCATCGTCTGCAACGCGGCGATCGCCTCCAGGTCCAGCGGGGCCTGGCAGGCCGGGGTCTCCTTGCGGGCCGCCTCGGCGCAGCGCTCCGGCACGTCCCAGGGCGGCGGCTCCAGATATCCCAGGGTCAGCTGGTACTCCCGCAGGAACTCCGCACCCGCCAACAGGCAGCCCTGGTCGTACAACTCGACGAACTTGCCGGCCAGGTCCTCGACCAGCGAGCTCCCTTCGACCAGTTGGAACAAGGGCGGCTCCACCAGGACGATCGAGGACACCAGCGTCGGCGCCAGCTGCGCCGCCAGCAGCGCGCCCGCGGCCGAACAGCCGTGCGCGACCAGGTGCGCGGGGCCGTTGTCGTCGAGGAGGTCCAGCAGCATGCGGGCGTCCGCCGTCCAGCCGGCGTTCGAGGCCCGGTCGGTGATGGCGTAGCCGGGGCGGTCCACGATGCCGAGGCACATGTCGTCGGCCAGCTGCAACTGGCCGAGCCAGCTGGTCGAGCCGGTCATCGCCATGTCGTGCAGCAGCAGCACGCGGGGTTGGTCCGGTGAGCCCAGCCAGAGCACGGCTCCCGGGTCGTCGGCCAGCGAGCCGGGATCGGGATCTGCGTTGCGCACCGCCCACCTCCTTCTCGCCTCGTTCGTGCCGGTAGATACCGCTGAGCGAGGCCAGGAGTTCAATCCTCGTTCTGGCTGGCCAGCACCCGGGCCACGCCGGCCCGGTTGGTGACGCCGAGCTTGGCGAAGATGTGCGTCAGGTGGGTCTCCACCGTCCGCACGCTGAGCACGAGCTTCTCGGCGATCTGCTGGTTGGTGCTGCCGGCGCAGACCAGCTCCGCGACATCCAGCTCCCGGGGCGACAGGGTGTTGGCGAGCGCGCCCGTGTGCGGGACGCGCACCCCGAGCCGGCGCTGCTCCCGCACCGCCGTGGCGTGCAGCTCCGTCGCCTCGCAGACGTTGAACATGGCCGCTGCCGCCTGCAGTTCTCTGAGCGCCTCGTCTCGGCGGCCGTCGCGGGCCAGGCACGTGCCGGCGTGCAGGCGGGCCGTCGCCTCCCACAGCGGCATGCCGATCCGCTCCGCCGCCGCGGCGGCGTTGAGAGCCTTGTCGGCGTCGTTGTCGGCATACGCCGCCGCCATGTCGCGGAAGACGACGTCCACGTCGAGGCGGCCGTCGGCCAGGCGGTCGGCCTCCTCGGCCCAGTGCTTGGCGTGGGCCGTGTCGGCCTTGGCCAGCAGGCAGCAGCTGGCCAGCCGGGTGTACGGGTCGATCTTCGGCAGGTGCTCGCGGATCTCCTCGACCGCCTTGGCGTGGTTGCCGGCGTGCACCTGGGCCAGCAGCAGCTGGTTGCGGGCCAGCGAGGCCAGGGGCGGATGGGCGTCGCCGATCGCCGCGATCGCCCGCTTGCCGGCGCGGACCGCCGTCCCGTGCTGGCCGCGCCAGCTCTGCAACTGGCACCACACCCCGAGCAGCGCGCCCCGGATCCCGGCCTGCGGGTGCATCGACTCCAACGCCTCCTCCACCGCGGCGAGGCCGTCCGCGGTGCGGCCGGCGACGACGTAGGCGAAGGACAGGCCGTGCAGCAGCTGCGGCATGAAGTAGAGGTGGCCGTTGTCCCGGGCCAGGTCCACCGCCTTCGTGAAGTGGCGCAGGGCCAGCCGGTGCTGACCGATCAGCACCTCCGCCCAGGACAGCATGTGGATCGCCGGCAGCCAGGTCAGGAACTCGTCGTCGTCACTGGCGTCCACCATGCGAGCCGCGTCGTTGACCGCCTTCACCGCGTCGAAACGGTTGCCCTCCACCGTTTTCACGTATGCGTTCAGCGCCGCGAAGGGCACCGTCCAGCGGTTGCGGTCGTCGTCCGGCGCCGCGTCCAGGAACGGCTTCGCCGTGCGGGCCTCGCCCTTCATCGCCGCGTCCAGCACCAGTTGCAGGCGCAGCGGCGGCGCCTCCGGCTGGCGGTTCAGCTCCGAGGTCAGCAGCAGCCGCGCCCAGTCGTGCTCGCCGCGCAGGTGCGCCAGCAGCGCCGCGAAGGCCGCCGCCGGGGCCCGGCTGTCGTGGTCCTCCGGCATCGTCTTCAGCGCGGCCCCGAACATCTCCAGCGCCGGCATGATCCGGCCGCTCACGCCGTGGCAGAAGGCCAGCTCCGTGCGGATGTCCACGTCGTCCTCGGTCGCCAGCTGCCGCGCCGCCTCGTACCAGCTGGCCGCCTTCGCCGGCTGGTTCGTGGCGATCACCCTGGCCGCCGTGACGAGCGTGTCCCTGGCCTCCACGTCGCCGTACTTCGCCGAGCGGACAACGTGTTCCGCCCTCCTCGTGGCCGGCGCCCCCACCTTCGCCAGATACGCCGCGATGCGCGTGTGGGCCCCATGCCGCCAGCCCGCCGCCGCCCCGTCGTAGGCCACCTGGCGGAGCACTCCGTGCCGGAACCGGAACCGCCCCGAGCCCTCCACCTCTCGCAGCACGTCCCGGGCCACCAGGTCGTCAAACGCTTGCAGCACCGCCTGTTCCGGCACCTCGGCCACGTGCGCGATCACCGACGGCTCGAAGCTCTCGCCCGCCACCGCCGCCGCCTTCGCCACCAGCGCCTCCGTCGTGCCCAGGCCCGCCAGCTCCCCCGCCAGCGTCGCCCTCGCCGACTCCGGCAGCTCCCGGGCCAGGGTGTCCAGGTAGAACGGGTTCCCGCCGCTCTCCTCGTACAGGCGATTCCTCGCGTGCGGGCTCACCGTCGGCCCCAGCAGCTGGTCCACATCCGCCTTCGACAGCGGGCCCAGCTCGATCTTCACCGCCTGGTCCGCCAGCGCCCTCGACAGCCGGAACGACACCTGGTGCGGCCGGTAGGCCAGGACCAGCAGCATCGGCGCCGGCAGCGGGTGGCGCACCAGGTAGTCCACCAGCTCGATCGTCGCCTCGTCCGCCCAGTGCACGTCGTCCAGCACCACCGTCGCCGGCGCCAGCTCCCTCAGCAGCGACCTCATCGCCCGGTACAGGCGAGGCTTCACCACCTCTTGGTTCGGCTTCTTCGACAGCACCGGGAACGCCGACGCCAGCAGCTGCGTCTCCGCCTCGCTCAGCCTGCTCGCCAGTCCCGCGTCCACCCGGTCCACCAGGGCATCCACCAGCGGCGCGAACGGCGCCTCCCGCTCCTGCTCCACCGCCCGGCCCTTCAGCACCAGGCGCTTGCTCGTGAACTCCCCCAGCAACCTCGTCTTGCCCGCGCCCGGCTCCCCCACCACTTCCACCAGCCGGAACGCCGTCTTCGCCTGCGCCGCCACCTCCTCCAGCCGCGCCAGCTCCGCCGCCCTCCCCACCAGCGGGCGCCTCTCGAGGTGGTCCACCGCCAACCTCCGTCCGCGCCGTTCCCCCTTAGCCAGTCAAGAGCCCTCCCCCGCCGGCTGGATACCCGGCCACCCATGACCGTGCATATGCACGCAGGTCCAGGATGATCCGCCCGGGCCAGAAGGACAACGCACACACCCTCCGCTATTCATTGACTACCCACCGTAGCATCCCTCGCCATCGCCGCTGATCACCCGCCCGTGACGCACTGTGTCCAGCCCGACAGCCCAATGCGGCGGCAGCCTCCCCACCCGAGGCGCTATCGTGTGGCCCACGGGCCGTTAGCTCAATTGGTAGAGCTGCGGACTTTTAATCCGTAGGTTCTGGGTTCGAGCCCCAGGCGGCCCACACTCCAGCCCCTGACTACAGGCACCCTTGCCCTGGTCAGGGGCTTTTTGCTGCCCATCGGAGGCTGAACCGCCTAGTCCCTTCAAGATCAAACCCGCGTTTACCCCACGGAAACGGCGACATCCTTGCTGGCCAGGGGGCCCTTAACCCGGCGCCAATCGCCTCGACCCGGTCCGATTGACGACCTCGCCCCTCTCCCTGGCTCAGATCCCGTTGCCGGACATACGGACCAGCTTCCGCGCTGTCCTCGTTGGCGCGTCGCGCCGGCGTTTCTCGGCCCGCGTTCGGCCTAAGACCACGCCGATCGTCATACACTCGGTTGACTACACATGGTTGCAGTCCGGCGACGGGTCGTCACCGTTGTCGGTACGATCGGGAACCGGCAGGAGGCGGGCTGCGTCCATCTACCCGGCACTGGGGGCGAGCGACGGGGGCGCGGCATGGCGAGGATCGACACGGGCAACGGGACGCGCTTCGACCCCAAAGTCGTTCGGGAGGCGATCGACAAGCTTCAGTCGATTCCGGGTGACGTCCGGGACAAACGTCGGCTGCCAAGCTGTACGAGACCTGCCGTGCGCTCGCGAGCATGGGGTAACCACCGATGAGCAAGATCCACACCAATCCCGAGCACCTTCGCCGGTCCGGCACCAAGCTCGGCGGTTTCGGCGGGAAGCTGGCCGAGGGCGGTCAGAAGCTGGACTCGGCCGGACAGCGCCTGCTCTCACACGCCAGCAGCGACCGGTCAGGGATCGGCAGCGTAATCAGCAAGGCATTCGGCACGGGCATACAGGTCACCGGCAAGGTCTTCGGCGAGGGTGGCCGCGTCGTCGAAGGCGCGGGCCAGCGACTGCGCACCACCGCGGATCTGCATGAGCAAGCCGACCAGCACGGTGCGGGCCTACTGGAGAAGCTGCACCCGGACACCAAAGGCAAGGCCGGCCCGAAGGGTAGTGCCACACACAAGAAGTCTCCGTCCACCAAGTCCGCGAGCGACAAGGATCGGACTGCCACACGGCTGCCGGGAGGCAAGGAGGGCGAGCGGACGCGGATCAGCGGGGATCTCTTCGGCACCGAAAGCAAGGCCACAGGGCGCCGAGGCGACGCCACCACAGATCCCCAATTTCCGCAGAAGTACCGCTATTCGACCGGTCCCACCGGTGCCCGCAACGGCCCTGACGGCCCCGTCCAGACGCGATACCTCACCCACCCAGACGCTGACCTGGTGGACAAGCGAGACCTCGCGCAAGCCGCCCTGAAGAAAGCCCAGCTGGCGCAAGGCGGCGCGGGAAGCGACTCACCGTTCAAGCCCGGACTGCCGGCCGACTCCGACGAGGTCAAGAAGCTCCTCCACGGCGAGGACGGCTACGCCGGCCTCGGCAAGGACGACTGGAGAGCCCGCTACTACCACGGCAAAACCCCCGAGGGGTACGACGACTACGATTGGCCCGACAAGACTCGATACCCCGACGGGTTCTCCAGCTCGGAGGATCGACTTCCAGTGGTCCTCGAACGCGGCTCAGTCATCGACCGCTTCGGCGATCCCAACGGACGGTACCTGTCCCCCGCGGGAACCCCCTTCAACGACCGTGCGATCCCGGGTGACTCGCTGGACAAGGGCTACCACCGATACGAGGTCGTCAAGGAGATCCCGGCGTGGATGGGCGGGATCGCCCCCGCCATGGGATTCCCGGGCGGCGGGATCCAGTACCTTTCCCCGCACCCCGTTGAGGATCTGGTCCTCGCCGGCTACTTGAAGGAGATCTGATGGTCGTCTTGATGGACACGGTGGGTGGCTTCCTCGACCTCCTGGGCGTCGCGGCCGACAAGTACGCCATCGGGGGCGAGGCACACGAACGATGGTGCCTGACCGCCGAGGACGACGGCACCTGGCATGTGTTCTGGAGCGAACGCGGCAGCAGGTTCGACGAAGTGCCCTTCGCCAGAGAGGAGGACGCGTGCGTCCACCTGATAGGTCGGTTCGCCGTCCAGCAACTGACGCAAGGGCTCTTGCAAGCGAGGCCGAACTAGACCTGTGCGAATCACCGGCTGACAACCGCCACCTTTCACTGCGCAAACCTCGGGTGGAGTAGATCCATTGCAAGGCAAGGGAAACAGGGCCGACAGCGATCAACCACAACAGTGGACTGGCAGCCCGTAGGTTTCGGGTTCGAGCCCCAGACGGTCACAGGTCAGCGCGTTGCGGGGTCCGACCGTCATCGTTGAACCCCGCGGTTACCCCTTGGGCTCGGTCAGCGCATCGTCGAGCGCTTGCGCTGCTGCCCGGCTGAGCACGCCCCGTCCCATGTATCCCATATAGACGTCCTGGGTCATCGACGGCCGGGTGCAGGGAAAGCGGTCAGGACATGCCGTCGGCGACGCGGCGCACGGCGGCCTGGTCGGCGACGGTGGTGGTGGCGGAGGTCAGCTCGTCGCCGAGGGTGGCGGTCTTGTCGGCGCGGCCGCCCTCGATGTCGCGCTGGGTGGAAGCGTTGGTGGCGCCGGTGATGTGGTGCTGGTGGGCCTCGCCGACGGCGCCGGCGAAGGAGCCGGCGTTGTTGACGTCGCCGAACGGATGGGCGTCGACGGAGACCCCGCTCAGGGTGCGGGCGGCCCCGGCGGCGGCCTCGCCGGACTGGCGGTTCTTGGAGGCGCCGTCCCGGAGGCCGCCGGAGTCGTACTTCATGTCCGACATCAGCTGTCCTCTCCGAGGACGCCACGGGCGGCCCGCTGGCCGCTGGACCACACGTCGTCCTCGACCAGCCAGTCGGGGTTCTCCCGCGTCTTGTCGCGGTCCTTCTCGCCCTTGCCGGCCTGCATCCCGGGCACGTAGCCGCGCTGCCCGGAAGAGCCTTCGGCCTCACCGGCCGCGGCCGTCGCACGGGCGCGAGCCTTGGCCCGGCCGGTCCACGTGGACTCCGGCTCGGCCAGGGCGCGGTTGCGGCGGGCACGAGAGCCGGCGCCACCGCCGATACCGCCACCGGCGCCGGCCTGCATGGGCGGCACGTAAGGACGTCCGCCCTGCTGTGCCTCCTGCTGAGCCAGGGCGTTGGCCGCGTATGCCTTGGCCGCCATGGAGTTGCCTGCGGTCTGGGCCAGCTGCGAGTACGCCGGGTTGGCGGGGTTCAGGCTCGGCGGCACCGTGCCGCCGAACAACGGCTTGCCACCAAGGGAAAAGAGCGGGTCGACGGAGACGCCGCCCCCGCCACCGCCGCCCAGCGCCAACGGGCCGGGCGTGCCGCCGGACAGCCCCTCCAGGCGGGACGAGTACTGGGTCACGTCGCCGAAAGGCTTGCCCGTCACGGGATCCACCCAGCGGCCGCTGGTCGGGTCGTACTCCTGGCCGCTGCCGGGGTCGATCAGGTAACCGGTCCGGGGGTCCTTCACCCAACCGGTGAAGTCCTTGCCGTCGGAGCCGATCACCGAGGAGTGCGGGTAGTCCTCCTTGCCGGGCAGCTGCGGCGGCGTCTGCGTGGTGTCCGTGGCGATGGGGCGTCCGTCGGCGGTCGGCGTCGTCACCGTGTGCGTGTCGACCGGCGTGCCGACGGTCTTGCCGGTGGACCCAGGTCCGTCCGAAGTGGACGTTTTCGTGGCGCCGGTTCCGGTGCCGGAGCCGCCGTTGGTGACCGGCGCGGGCGGCACGGTGCCGGGGTTGAACTCGTTGTAGGCGGCGGACCACTTGTCGATCTGGGGATTGAGCACGGCGGCGCCCTCGGCCTCGGCCGCCTTCATGCCGTTGACCTTGCCCATGGACAGCGCGTCGTCCGGCCCGACGATCTTGTCGATCTTCTGGGAGACGGTGGCGTACTGCTCGTGCGCCTCCATCTGCGCGCTGCTGCCGACGGCCCCGGCGTTGGCCAGCCCGGTGCCGACGGTGTTGGCCTGGTTGGCGACCTGGTTCATCCAGTTGGCCACGGGCGTGGCCCGGGCCCCGAAGTTCTGGTACGGCGTGCCCTGCTGGGCGGTCACCATGTCGCTGGTGCCCTTGAGCTGGTCGGCCGCGCTCAGGCACGCGCTGGCGAAGTTGCGCCAGGTGTCGGCGACCTGCTTGAGGCTGTAGGGCTGGCCGCTCTGGATGACGTCGTAGGCGTCGTAGAAGTCGTAGTCGGCCATCATCGCCCGCCGTTCGGGGCGCCGTTGTTGGCGGCGTGCGTCGTGTCGGCGTTGGCCTGGATGGCCATCTGCCGCGCGGCCAGCGTGCGGGCGGCGAGATCCTGCATGTCCAGGCCGACCTTCGCCAGCTCGGACTGCAACGAGGTGAACATGTGCGTGAGTCGCACCTGCGCGGACAGACCGCCGTCGATCTGGCCGAACGCCCCGGGTGGCGCCAACGCGTTCCTCAACTGGTTGACGAGCTCGTCGCCCCCCTGCTGCTTGAGCCGGCTGGCCGCCTCGTTGAGCAGGTCGGGGTCGAGCACGACCTTCTGGTCGTCAGACCACCCGAACAGCTGGTTCCCCATGGATGCCTACCCTCCCCGCGGGACGCCGACCAGACACCGGAGCCCCCGGTGTCCGCGTCGGGTCGACCCGATCAGCCTCGAATGACGTTGCTCATGTTCCGGTTCGTCTCGGTGGCGATGTCGCCGACCTTGCCCACCGCCAGCTGCTGCGAATTGAGCTGCGCCGTGTACTGCTCGGTCTTGCGGTGGTACTCGTTGGTGCGGTCCTGCAACGAGGAGCCGGTCAGCGAGTCGAGCGCCTCGGAGACGGTGCTGGACAGCTTGCTGCGCACGCCTTCCCACACACCGTCCCAGTCGGACTGGTGGCCGCGGGTGGCCGAGGCGATCTGCGAGATCTGCTCGGTGTTGAACTCGATGTAGTCGGTCATAGCCGAATCCCCCTCACATTCCCTGCGCGACGCTGGTGCTCAGGCCGCCGGGCGAGGCCGCCTTGGCCGCCTGGGTGGCCTGGTCCGAACCGGACAGCGCGGTCTCGCGCAGCCGGCCGAGATCGGTCTTGAGCTGGCCCAGCACCTCGGACAGCGCGCGGCCACCGCCGCCGAGCTGGTCGAAGGTGGACGCGGTGACCTGGCCCGCGGGCGCCTTCATCGCGGCCTGGCTGAGCCCGGCCTGGTCGAGAATCTTCTTCGTGATGCCCTCCATCTCGGACACCGCGTTGTTCACGACGTTCTCGGCCGCCTGCACGGTGGCCAGATCGATCTTCGGACCGCTCACGGAGACCCTCCCTGTACTGGTCTGTCGTTGGTGAGACCGCCCCACTGTCCATTCATGACGGCAGTCGGTCAGACGTTCCGACGGCCGGGTGCGGTTCCCCTTGCCCGTGAAGTCACTGTAGAACGACTCGGCAAACGGCGGAGTCGTTTTCGTCAACTCAGGGGAGTGAGCGCTACTCTGAGTAGCCCCTCAGAAGATCAACCGCGGGTGAGGGCACCGCAGTCCTCGCCGAACAGCGCGCTGGCCGTCTGCAGCCGATCGAAGGCTTGGGCCAGCTTGGCGGCGTCTTTCGCCTTTCCCGCGTCGAGCACCGCGTTCATCGCCGCCAGCAGATCGTCCGAGTCCTGATAGGCGGGAAAGGCCGCGGGCACGCCGAACTGCTGGAGAAGGCCACGCTGCGGCGTGGAGCTGGCGATGGCGTCGGGGAGCGTCGTCTGAATGTCCTGCCAGCCCGCATCGCTGATCGGGCGGCCTTTCTTCACCTGGTTGAGGTAGGGAATCAGGCCGTTGACCACGCCGGAGGCGTAGAGGTTCGCGACGCAGACCGCGCTGTTGAACGGGCCGACGCCGGGCGGCAGGGCCAGGTTCCTGCTGGTCGTCGTGGTCGTGGCCGCCGTGGTGGTCGGCGCGGCCGAGGTCGTGACCGATGTGGACGTGGGGCCGGCCGTGCCCGGGTCGCCGGTGCAGGCGGTGAGCAGGCCGCCGAGGACGAGTGCGGTGCCGACCACTGCCAGCTGCGCCGTCTTGACCATGAGGCCAGTGTGCCAGTGGGTGACGGTTTCGCCGATCGGCGGCCAGGTGACGGATCCTCCCCTATCCTCGGACCAGCTTCGGGGACGAGAGGCCGCGACCATGGACCTGATTTCCAACGACGAACTCGCCCAGAAGGCCGGATTCGACCCGTGGAAAGAGCAGGGCCGGCTGGCCAAGGGCGATCCGGCTCAGGTGGAGGGTCTCGCGGCGGCGTTCTACAAGGCCGGCGGCGACATGACCACGTCGAACTCCTATCAGCAGAAGGCGCAGCACTACGTGGGTGAGGGCTACCAGGTCAACGGGGCCTCGCCGGTGGACTTCGACGCCCAGGCCGCGGGCACGAAGACCAGTCCGGAGCACCTCCAGCAGATCGGCAGGACGCTGGACACCGTGGCCGGCGACCTGGACGGGGCCATCAGCAAGGCGACGTCCGAGGTCAACGGCCTGAACGGCGAGCTGGCCGCGATCGAGCAGCAGTGGGTCGCCTTCATGCAGCAGACCGGCCACCACCTGCCGCCGGACGACCGCCAGGCCGCACGGGACGATTTCGTCAATCAGGCCGTGGCCGCGGTCAAGGCGCACGGCGGTGCCGTGCACCAGCTGCTCACCGGATATGAGGAGACGCTTTTCGGCGCGCAGCGGACGATGTCCGATCTTGGTTATGTGCCGCCGAGCCAGCTCGAGGATCTCGGCGCCGATGCCGACGCTTACGTGAAAAATCTTCAGACATTGGCCAAGAAATACGCCGACGATCTCAAGAACAATCACTCGCTCGACGAGAACTGGGCCCGCAACGCGCACACCGTGGCCGGCGAGATCGCGCCGTACATGGATGATCCCTATTTCTCCGCCGCCTTCTACGGCGAACTCGGGCCGCAGCTGAGCCAGATCCTGCCGAGCATGCTGCAAGCCAGCGGCAGCCACACCGCCGCCGAGGATCTCAAGACATTCAGCCACGCTTTCGGCACCGCCGTCAGCAATGCCAATGACGATCCCGGCATGAAGGCCGTCGCCGACCAGTTCCTGGTGCCGCCTCGCGAGGCCGCCACCTCGTGGAGCCGCGCCGCGATGGCCTCCAACGGCCACTTCCCACCCGACTGGCTGGCCCAGGCCGCCCGGGCCAACGCCCTCGACGAGTTCGCCCAGCACGGCGCCGAGGGCTTCGGCGGCATGGGCTTCCGTGGCGGCCCCGCCGGCTCCTTCCCTTACGACGTAGGCGTTCCCGACGACGTCGTCGCCGCCTGGACCCAGGACCTCGGCGGAAACCCCGTGGCCGCCCGCGAAGCCCTGGCCACCATGGGCCAGCCCGGCACCGACGTGCACATCCACGGCGACCCCACCGCCGCCTACCAGGACAACATCCACAAGCTCGTCGAGTACGGCAAGGACGACTCCACCGGCTCCATCGCCCACGGCTACGGTGCCGCCTTCGAGGCCGCCGCCGGCGCCGACAACGAGACCGACGGCAGCCACAGCCCCGAGGCCGTCACCTTCGCCAAGGCCCTGTTCAACGACATGGCCCACGACAGCAAGGACGTGCCGCCGATCGCCGCCCAGAACTTCGCCAAGATCGGCGGCTCCTACGTGCAGGAGATGGCCGCCGGCTACCGAACTCATGGCGACGAGGTCCTGCCTGTGGACGCGAACGGCAAGCTGCTCGGCGACAACGCCGCGTTCGAGGTGCCGCCGGAGCTGGCCCAGGAGTTCGCGAAGACCTTCGCCGGCAACCCGGAGGCGACGAAGATCTTCGACTCGGCGGCCGGGCAGGCCGCGCACAACGCGATGCTCGCCGGCGCGCGGGGCGACGTGGACCTGTTGCACCACAACCAGTCCGCGCACTACCTCGATGACGTCTCCCAGGCCTACGGCTCGGTGGCCGGCTCGGAGAACAGTGCCGCGGTCGAGGTCGTCGGCGAGCAGGTGGAGAGCGAGGAGCACGCCAAGGAGATCATGAAGGGCATCCTGTCCGCGGGCGTCGACATGATCCCGGCCGGCAAGCTGGCCGAGGCGGCCGGCGGCGCCTTCCTCAAGGTGTCCGACTCCGTGTGGGACGCCATGAAGCACACCACGAACATGGGGCTGGAGAGCCTGTACGGCGCGCCCGCCGGCTCCGAGCAGCAGCTCGAAGCGCTCAAGGACAACGGCCACGAGGTGGCCATGGTCGGCGACTACGAGCGCACCGCGATCCTGCAGGAGGCCGGTTATCCGGGCACCGACAAGATTCCGCCGCAGCTGCTCGACGGCCACGGACACATGCTCAACGTCGCCCAGGTCATGAGCGACGACAACCTGAAGAAGGCGTACTACGATTACATGAGCGGCGTGGCGAACGAGTCCGAGGGCACGCTCGGGCAGGGCGCCTCGGTCTACGAGCAGGCCAACAACGCCGCCGGTCGGTTCGACCACGGATACAATTTGGCTGGTGGCAAGTGAAGCGCACAGTGATTGCCCTCGTGGCGGCGTTCGCATGCTGTGTCGGCTGCTCGGGGCAGTCGGCGCCCCGGGACGACCGTGCGACCGTGCGATCGGACATCGAGGCCTTCGGCAAGGCACTGGTGCGGATGGGCTATCTGACGTCGGCACCGGACGTCTACATCGGACAGTGCAAGGACACCCACTGGGCGGCGGTGAAGTGGTCGGCGCCGGTGATCGCGCAGTTGGCCAAGGAGAACCAGTACAGCGCGGAGCAGAACGTGCTGGCCACGGCCGATCAGGCGATCAAGCTCGACGGGATCCGCTTCATCCAGCGGTCGAGCGACGACGATCCGGCACAGATGGCGCTGACGTCGGACCATGCCACGGTGCTGACCGTCACCGTGCCCAAGGCCGAGTACGTGCGGGTGGATGGGTATGCCTCCTGCTAGTGGTAGGTGAAGGTGTACGACAGCGAGGCGGCGAAGGAGCCGGGCTGGCCGAGGGTGGCGTCGACGGTGACGGAGACGTCGTAGAAGGCCGTGCGAAGACCGGGCAGGGTCTTCTTGACGTGGCCGGCGCCGTCCCACACCGAACCGGGGTCCACGCCGAGAGCGGGAGCGTCGGCGGCTAGAAAAGCCTGGGCGTCGGCGATGCTGCTGGAGGCCAATGACACCACGGTCTGGGTGGCGGTGGAGTCGACGCTGCGGACGGGGCGCTGGATGACGCCGCCGGGCAAGGTCAGCCGGACGGACAGGGTGGCGTTCCAAGCCGGTTGCACGCGGGCGGTGGGGAAGCCGTCGCGGAAGGCGAGTTCGGCGCGGGACGGCCGGTGGGTGAGGTCGATGGGGAAAACGCCGTCGTGCACAACGGCGTCGATGGCGTCGTTGTGGAACTGGTCGATGGTGAAGGTGTAGTTGACGCCGACGGCGCCGTCCTCGTAGCCGATGACCTCGACGTAGGCGGCCAACCAGTTCTGCACGAGACCGTCGACGACGCCGGAGCCGATGGTGGCGCCGGTGACGCGGGAGAGCTGGTCACGAATGTCCTGTGTGGACAGACCGAGGGTGGGGGCGTCGGCGAGCAGGCTCTGCTGGGCCTGGGCGGCCCGGTCGAACTTGCGCTGCACGACGATGTGCTGGGGCGGCAGCGAAACCGCGCCGGTGAAGTCGCCGCCGTCGGCGGTGATGCCGAAAGCGGGGATGTGCAAGGTGCCGGTGGGCAGCACGACGGTGGTGCCAATGGCGTCGACCCCCGACCCGCGCTGGTACGACCGGTCGTTACGGCCGGCGGCGAAGCCGAAGTCGGCCCGGGTCGGCTTGCGCGTGAGGTCGATCGTCGCCTTGTCGTCGTGCACCAGAGACGGCGCGACGGGTGTGCTCACGGTGCAACCTCCAAGCAGGAGAAGGAGAAGGACGGCCAGCCACCTCATGACCACGGCCAGTGGAAGCGGACGTCGGCGTCGACGTCGAGGTCCCAGTCGTCGAGCATGTGCTCGGCCAACTGCGGCCACCGGTGCTCCAGCCGCTGGTCGGCGACCCGGTCGGGCACGGACGAGGCGACGATGGCCCGCGCCTGATCCGGGTGCTCGGCCAACAACTTCTGGTACGCCGGCAACGTGTCGTGGGTGACGTAGTCCCACCGGTGATCACGGTCGGCCACGTTGAACGAGGGCAGCGGCGTTGTCACATGGGCGCCCACGGTTTCGTCGGCGAACAGGCCGGGAACGGTGACATCGGCGCCGACGGTGAGCGGCTTGTACTCGCCGGGGGTCTTGGTGCCGGGAATGGAGGCCTGGCCGGCCACGGTCATGCCGTAGGTCATCGCCTTGCCGACGACGCCGTCATGGTTGTACATCTCGTCGTACTGCTTGGCGATGACCTGGTTCTGCTCACGGTAGAGCAGGTCGGTGTTGCCGTGCTGGATCCGCCCGGGATCGCCGCTGGCGATGTCGCTCCACGCGTTGGCGGCGCGGTCGTCGATCAGCCCGGCCCGGCGCATCTCGTCGATAGCTCCGGTGCCGCCGTTGACGTAGGCCTCGTGCATGGAGCCCTGGTCGATGAAGATGTGCTTCTGCATGGCCAGGAACTTGTTCTCGAACCAGCCCAGCTCGCCGGCGGTCAGGTTGGCCCCGGCGGACGCCAGGTCCCGCAGCTCCTGAGGGACCGCGGCACGCAGCTCGGGCGGCAGCGAGTTGATCTTGTCGGCCAGGCCGTGTGCGAAGTCCTTCATGCTGTCCAGGTCCATGAAGCCGCCGGCGAAGGACGGCCCGATCATGTTGGCCATGCCGGCCCACTGCAACTCGGGATGGTCCAGGAACAACTGACCGTAGAACTTGTACACGTTCATGATGTTGCCCAGGTTGCCGTCTACGCCGGCCTTGGGATCCCACTTGCTCAGGTCGATCCCGGCGTCGTTGGCCGCCTTGACCAGCCAGTACTGCTGGAGCAGGGCGGCGTAGCGCTTGGGGTCGAGCCCGTCGGCGCGGGCGGCGTCCAACAGCTTCTGCAACGCCGCGAGGTCGGTCGGCAGGTCGGGGTTGATGCCACCGTTGAGCTCACCGTCGGCATTGTCCAGCGTCAGGTCGAGCACGTTCGGGCCCTCCTGCAGGTTGGCCGACGGCACATAGCCCAGGTCGCCCATCCGCTTGAGGTAGCCCATCAGCGCCACTTCGTAGTCGGTCACCAGCTTGGTGACCTGAGTGCCGCTCGATTTCACGGCGGCGACGGCCTTGTCCAGGAACTCCTGCCGCGCCGACTGCTGGTCATCGGGCGGCAGGTGGTGGCCGATGCCCTGCATGAACGTCGTGTACTCGCCGTTGATGCCGGACAGCGTGCTCTCCAGGCTGCCGATCTCCTTGACGGCGCTGCCGGTCTGGCGGTCGAGGTCGCCGGCGACGCCGGTCAGCACCTTGGCGATGGCGTTGAGGTGGTCGGGCGACTGCCTGGTGCCGCGGGCCTCGGCGTCGAAGTCGACCGGCGACGAGCCGTTGACGGTGTAGCCCTCGCCGACGTAGACCTGCGCCTGCTGCTTGGCGGCGTTGGAGTCGGCCATGTCGCCACCCGCGCCGTAGAAGGCGGCGGCGAGCGTCTCGATCTGCGCGGGATCGCCCGCCTTCAGCTTGTCACGCAACGCCCAGGGGTCGACACCGGCCTGGGCCACCAGTTCAGCCTGTGAGAACGTCACGCGACACCTCCCGGTGCTCGAACCGGAACCCGGCCTCGATCAGGCGGGTAGGCCGCGCGCGAATGCTCTCCAGGGCGTCGCCGGCCACGCCGCCGAGGGCCAACCGCAACGACCAGGCCGGCACCCGCAGCACGGCCGGACGGCCAACCGCCAAGGCCAGGGCGCGGGTGAACTCGCTGTTGCGCACCGGTTCCGGCGCGGTCACGTTGTACGGCCCTTGCGCGCCGGGCAGATGCCGGATCGCCCGCACCGCGTCGACCAGCGAGATCCAGCTCCAGAACTGCCGCCCGGAGCCGAATCGAGCGCCGAGGCCAGCCCGGAAGAACGGCAGCATCCGACCCAACACACCGCCCGACGCCGACAACACGAGACCGAAACGCAGGTGGCACACCGGAATCTCGGCCACCGCCGCCGCCTCCCACGCACGTACCACGGAAGGCAGAAACCCCATGCCCCCAGGCGAACTCTCGGTCAGCACCTCGTCACCACGATCGCCGTAGTAGCTCACGCCCGAAGCCGACAACAACGCCTTGGGCGGCCTTCGGGCCTCGCCGATGGCCGTCACCAACGATGAAGTCGTGTCGACCCGGGAACGCAGAATGACGTCCCGATACGACCGCGTCCACCGCCGCGCCCCGATGCCGGCGCCGGCCAGGTTCACCACCACGTCGACCCCGTCGACCTGCGACCGGTCCACCTGCCGAGGCAGCCGAACCACAGTGTGGCCGTCGCCCTCGTACGACTCGCGCAACGCGGTCCCGATCAGGCCGCTGGAGCCGGTGATCGCGACCTTCATGGCCGCACCACGGTCAGGCCCAACGCGAACACGAACGCCACGCCGACCAGCACCACCATGCAGGAAGCCAAAATCCGCAGGCGACGCCGGTAGGAAGCCAGTTCCTCGACCACGGCGAAGATCCGGGCCGGCCAGTGCCGCCACGACACGTGCCAGAAGATGGAGGCGGCGATCCCGTACAGCACAACGGAGACCGCGTACCAGGGCGTGACCAGAACGGCCAGCGCGATTCCGCTCAGCACCAAAGCGGCGACCAGCCCGACGACCTTCCAGCGGTTGCCGTGGGCCAGCAGGACAAGGAACTCCTCGCGCTGCTCCTCGTCCAGGAAGAAGCGGTCCACCTTCGGCTGCACGACGGTCAGGCTGTAGCTCATCGAGCCCAGCCAGATCGCGGCGATCACCAGGTGCGCCACCAGAAGCATGTCAACCATGGTGCGAGTCCAACCGCGCCAGCTGCACGGGAACGGCGCCGAGACGGCGGTGCACCAACGTCCCACGACCGGCCGGCAGTCGGGCCGACCGCACGCCGAACAGGGTGCCCTCGTCGGGCGGCGCGCTTAGGATGACGGCCGGGAAACCCAGCTCCCGCATCCGGCGCAGCACCGGCTCCAGCATCGCCGACCCCGCACCGCCGGCCTGCCGGGCCACGTACAGGTGCAGCCCGATGTTGCGAGCCTGCGGTAGGAAGTCCAGCAGCGGGGCCAGCGGATTGCCCACCGAGTTGGCCACGAGGTCGTAGTCGTCGACCACGATGTGCACGTCGGGCCCGGTCCACCAGGAGCGGTTGCGCAGCTGCTCGGGCGTGACATCGGTGTCCGGCAACCGTTTGGTGAAGCCTTCGACGAGGCCGGCCACGATCTCCACCGTCTGCTGCGGCGTAGTGCCGTAGGCCAGCATCTCCGGCCCCTCGAACTCGCCGAGCATGGTCATCCGGTAGTCGATCAGCGCGACCTTGGCCGCCTTGGCGTCGCCGCGGTTCACCACCTGGCGCGCGATCGCCCGCAGCGTCGAGGTCTTGCCGGACTCGCTGTCGCCGATCAGCACCAGGCCCTGGTCGGCCAGCACGACCGGCTCCAGCCGCTGCCCCTCCACGCCGATCACCAGTCCACGCTGGACCGGCAGCTCGGCGAACTCGATCATCCGGGGCAGCAGCCGCACCGCGGGCGCGGGCGGCCCGGACCAGTTCTCGTTGATCTTGGCGATCAGGTCGGCGATGCCGGTGGCCAGGTCGTCGGCGGTGCTGCGGCCGTCCACCCGCGGCACCGCGCCCAGGAAGTGCAGGCGTTCCCTGGTCACGCCGCGGCCGGGCCGGTCGGCCGGCACGGCCTGCTGGGCCTTGCGGTCGATCTCCGAGTCCAGCGCGTCGCCCAGCTTCAGCTCGATCTTGGCGCCGACCAGGTCACGCAGCCCCAGCCGCAGGTCGAGCCAGCGGTTGGCGGTCAGCACCACGTGCACGCCGTAGGTCAGCGACCGGCCGACCAGGTTGAGCAGGTAGGCCTCCAGGTCCTCGTAGTCCTGACGAAGCACCGACCAGCCGTCCACCACCAGGAAGACGTCGCCGAACGGGTCGTCGGCCACCTTGCCCTCGGCCCGCAGCCGCCGGTAGTCGGCCATGGTGTCCACGCCCAGCTCGCGGAACCGGGTCTCGCGCCGCTCCACCACGGCGCTGACCTCGGCCACCGTGCGCCGGACGATCTCGTTGTCCTGCCGGCCGGCGACCCGGCCGACGTGCGGCAGCCCGGACATCGCGAACAGCGTGCCGCTGAAGTCCAGGCAGTACACCTGCACCTCGGCCGGGGTGTGCCGCAGCGCGAGCCCGGCGACCAGGGTTCGGACCAGCGTCGACTTGCCCGACCGTGGCCCGCCGACGATGGCCACGTGGCCGCCGGCCCCGGCCAGGTCGATCAGCATCGGGTCGCGCCGCTGGTGGTACGGCCGGTCCACGGTGCCCACCGGCACGGTCAGCGGGGCCAACTCCGGCGCCGCGCCGAAGCCCCGCCCCGGCCGCACGGCCAGGCCCGGCAGCAGCGCGTCCAACGTGTCCGGGGCGTCCAGCGGCGGCAACCACACCTGATGCGCGGGGCTTCCCTGGCCGATCAGCTGGTCCACCATCACCGAAAGAATCGTTGGCCGGCTGGGGTTCTCGTCGTCCTCGTCGGCGTCGGCCGCCGCCGGCGTGAGGTTGTCCAGCCCGACCGGCACGGGCAGCGAGCGCGCGGTGAACGGCCGCACATCGCCCACCCCGAGCAACGATTGCCCGTCGCGATCCTCGGCGGAGTGGTAGGCGCCGGACACATAGGCGGCGCGGAACCGGCGCAGCGTCGCGGTGTCGGTCTTGAGGAAGCCGTGCCCGGGGGCGTTGGGCAGGTCGTTGGCGTCCGGCACACCGATGGCCGTGCGGCTCTCCTGCGCCGAGAACGTGCGCAGCCCGATCCGGTACGACAGGTGCGCCTCCAGACCGCGCAGCCGCCCCTCCTCCAATCGTTGCGAGGCCAGCAAAAGGTGCAACCCGAGCGACCGCCCCAGCCGTCCGATCTGGACGAACAGATCGGCGAAGTCGGGCTTCTGGCTCAGCAGCTCGGAGAACTCGTCGACCACGACAAAAAGGCTGGGCAGCGGCGGCAGGCCGGCCCCGTTCTGCCGGGCCCGCTCGTAGTCGCGGACCGACACCAGGTTGCCGGCGTCACGCAGGATCTCCTGCCGGCGGTTCATCTCGCCGGACAGCGCCTCCTGCATGCGGTCCACAAGGGACAGATCGTCTTCAAGGTTGGTGATCACGGCGGCGACCTGGGGCAGATGGCCCATCTTGGCGAAGGTCGCGCCGCCCTTGAAGTCCACCAGCACGAGGTTGAGCTGGTCGGGCGGATGGGTCGCGGCCATGCCCAGCACCAGCGTGCGCAGCAGCTCCGACTTGCCGGAGCCGGTCGCGCCGACGACCAGGCCGTGCGGGCCCATGCCGTCCTGCGCGGACTCCTTGATGTCCAGGTCCAGCACCGTGCCGTCGGCGCTGATGCCGATCGGCACCCGCAGCCGGTCGCGCAGCGGGCGGGGCTTCCACAGCACGTCCAGGTCCATCGCGCCGGCGTCGGTGATGCCGAGCAGGCCGGGCAGGGTCTGGCTGGTGGTGGCCAGGTCGTCGGCGTGCGAGGTCACGTCGAGGCGCCGGCCGCCCAGCTGCTGCGCCAGCGCGGCCGCCACCGGGGCGGGCATCGCGTCGGCCGTGCCCAGCGCCTCCAGCCGACTTCCGTTGCGCACGGCCAATTCGCCGTCGTCGACGATCAGCTCCAGGCCGTGGGTCCGGATCAGGTCGCCGGCCCGGCCGTCCAGGTCGACGACCGTGACCGCCTGCAGGCCGTCGTGGCCGAGCACGAGTTCGGTGCCGGCTACCATGCCGCCGTCGATCACCACCAGCACGTGCGGGACGTCGGGATCCGGCTCGGCGGTGCGGTTGAAGCGCGGCCGGCGGGTCAGCTCCACGCCCAGCCAGTCCTCCAGCGCCACCAGCGACGGGTTGATCAGCCGCACCGGGCCCGCGTAGTCGACCTCGTCGGGGTGGTGGCAGTGCGGCAGCCACTTGGCCCAGCCCCAGTCCGGACCGTCCTGTTCGGACGTGCAGATGAGGATCCGCAGGTCCTGCGGCGGATGGAAGGTCGCGACGTGCGAGATCAGCGAGCGCGCCACGGCCCGTGCGGCGTCGCGGTCGCCGCCGATGCCGATGGCCGCGAACCGGCGCAGCGACACCTGCACCGGCAGGTCCGGCACCACCGTGTGGGTGCTGATGAAACGCTTGAGAGCCAAGGCGGCCAAGGGATCCAGGTCCTCGACCGGGCCGGATTCGCCCGGCACCAGCTGCGTGGCCAGGTACTGCGGGCCACGGCCGACGCGCACCACGCCGAAGTCCTCGTCGGCCGGACGCCGCTCCCACAGCCGTTTGCTGGCCGCGACCGCCCACAGCTGCTCCGGCTCGGGCGCGCCCCAGCCCAACGACTCGTGCTGCGCGGCCGCGGTCCGCCGCACCTGCTGGCGCATCCGGCCCAGGTAGCGCAGGTAGTCCCGACGAATCTGCTGAGAGTCACCCTTCTGGGTGGATCTGGAGCGCAGCAGCGAGCCGGCCACCATGGCCAGCGAGGAGAACAGGAAGAACGAGCCCGCCACGTAGGTGATCGGGTTGGCCGCCCCGCCGAGCAGGTAGGCGACCGAGCCGAGGCCGGACAGCGCGGGCAACGCGGTCAGCCACACGTTTCCCGTGTCGGGTTTGGGCAGCTCGGGCGGCGGTTGCAGCAGGACGTCACCGGCGGGGACCGTCGGCCGCGGCGCTCTCGGCGGCCGTCGGAACAGCGCAGTTGACACGACACCTCCCGATCGACGGATCTACTCTATGGGCTGCGTGGCAACGGCGTACTCCGTTTGGGGGAGAAGCGTGCAGGCAGAGACCGGGGCCTTTTGCCGTATCGCGGTGGCCGGCCCCCGCACCCGGGTCGACCTCGCGGTGCCGGCCGGCATACCGCTGGCGCACCTGCTGCCGACACTGCTGCGGCACGCCGCCGACGGCGGTGGTGACGACGGCGGGGTCGGCCATGGCGGCTGGGCCGTGAGCAAGACGGACGGTTCGCGGCTGGATTCCGCGCTGAGCCTGGCCGGCTCCGGCATCCATGACGGCGATGTGCTGGTGCTGCACCAGGCGCGGGAACGCACTCCGCCGCCGCTGTACGACGACGTCGTCGAGGTGATCGGCGCGGGCGGCGTGCACACGGCGTGGGAGAGCGCCCAGACCCGGCTGGCCTGTGGCGTGGTGGCGGCCATCGCCGTGCTGTCGGCGACCGCCGCTGTCGCCGCGCACGGCGGTCTCGTCGGCGGCTATCTCGCTTTGGTGGCCGCGGTTCTGTTGCTGCTGGGCGGCGGGGCGCTGGCCCGCGCGGGCGGCGACCTCCAGGCCGGCATCCTCACATCCGCGCTGGCCGCCCCGGTCGGGGCCGTCGGCGCCGTCGTGTTGCTCGGCGGCGACTGGGGCCGTGGGCACCTGCTGCTGGCCAGCGCGGTGTTTCTGCTGGTGGCCGGGCTCGGGCCGGTGGTGGTCGGCGGCGGTGACGCAGTGTTTGCGGCGGTGGGCGTGCTCGGGCTGTTCGGTCTGCTCGGCGGGTTGTTGGCGGTGGTCGGCGACGTCGGGCCGGGGCGGTCCGCCGGTGTCATCGCGCCGCTGGCCCTGGCCGTCACGACCGTCATGCCGACTTTGGCGTTGCGCGCGGCCCGCTTGCCGCGGCCGGTGTTGCCGCGCTCGGCCGAGGACCTGGCCGATTTGCCGGGGCAGGTCGAGCTGGAACGCACCCAGCAGCGGGTTTCCCGAGCCCGTCAGCTGTTCACCGGGCTCATCGCCGGCTGTCACGCCGCCGTCGGCGTCGGCATCGCGCTGCTGGCCGCGGACGCGGCGCTTTGGTCGGCTGTGCTCGCCGCCGTGCTGACGATCCTGGTCGTGCTGCGCTCCCGACTGTTCCGGGAACGCGCCCAGGTGTCCGCACCGGTCATCACCGTGGCGGCGGTTTTTGTTGCTGGCACGGGAGTTGCGGTGACGCACTTCGCCGCCGACACCACGGCCATGCTCGGCATCGCCGCGCCCGTGCTGGTCGGACTTGCTTTGCTGGCCGGGCTGATCGGCGTGAACAGCGGTCGCCGCGCGGCCAATCCGCGGCTGGTCCGGTTGCTGGACATGACCGAGACCGCGCTGCTGCTCGCCGTCGTGCCGTTGGTGCTGGCGGTCTGGGATGTGTACGCCGCGCTGCTGAACCTGCGCGCATGATGCGGGTCGCTGCGGTCCTGTTGGTGGCCGCGGGTTTGCTGGTCGTGCCGGCCCCCATGGCCTTCGCCGTGTGCCAGCCGCCGCCGGCTGCGGGGCAGCCCATTCCCGCCGCGGCCGGCCGTGATCCCATGATCGACCGGCTCGGCCTGCCCCGGGTCAAGGACCTGAGCACCGGGGCCGGGGTCACCGTGGCCGTCGTCGATTCCGGTGTGGACAGTCGGCATCCCAAGCTGGCTCCGGCCGTGGTGCCCGGCGTCGACGTGGCGGCCGTGAACGATCCCCGGGTGGCCGCCGACTCGCCGGGCACGGCCGAGGACTGCCAGAACCACGGCACCATGGTCGCCGGCCTGATCGCCGCACGGCCGTTGGACGACGACCGGGTCGTCGGCGTCGCCCCCGACGCCAAGATCGCCCCCATCCGCATGGTCGGCACCATTTCCGACCTGCCGGACAAGGTGATCGCGCAGGCGATCCACGACGGCGCCGACCGCGGCTCCGTGCTCAACCTGTCGTTCGCGTTGCCCGTCGACCGGCCCTCGATCAGGGACGCCGTCCAGTACGCGCTGTCCCGGGACGTCGTCGTGGTCGCCGCCGCCGGCAACGAACAGCAGTCGCAGCCGGGGCAAACCTGGTACCCCGCCGCCTATCCCGGGGTTCTGGCCGTCGCCGCCGTCGACGTCAACGGCGCCCCCATCGCCCAGTCCAACCAGGGCCCCTGGGTCGGCATCGCCGCCCCCGGCTCCGATCTGACCAGCACCGCCGCCGGCGGGAGCGGCTACATCACCCAGTCCGGCACCAGCTTCGCCACCGCCATCGTCTCCGGCGTCGCCGCCCTCGTCCGCTCCCGGTTCCCGGGCCTGTCCGGCCCCGCCGTCGTGCAGCGGTTGATCAACACCGCGGTGCCCGTCGCCGGCTCCCGTGACGACAAGGTCGGGGCCGGTGTCGTGGATCCCTTCGCCGCCTTGACCGCGCCCGTGATTGCTCCGTCCACATCGGACCGTCCTGTCGGGACCGTCGCCGTGCTCCCCCGCCCCGCCGAGGACGAGGGTTTCGGCCCCGTCCTGCGCACCGCCCTGGCCTGGGCCGGCGGCCTCGCCCTCGCCGGCCTGCTGGCGTTGGTCGGCGGCATCGCCTTCCGCCGCGCCGCCCTCCGCCGCTGGCGCCCGGGCGGGCGTGACGACGTTCGTTCGATGCCTCAGACCCCGGAGCCGACCGAGGTCGAGCTGTTGTAGCCGTTCACCAGGCGAGTTGCGTGTCGTCCTGGAACACCGCGCCGGTGGGGCCGTCCTCGGGCAGCGTGGCCAGGCGGATCGCCACGTCGGCGCCCTGTTCGGGCGTGCGGGTGCCGCGGAAGTCGTTGAAGTCCGTGGCCACGTGTCCCGGGGCCGCCCCGTTGACCTTGATCGGCGTGTCGGCCAGGGCCCGGGCGTAGTGGACCGTGATGGCGTTCAGGGCCGTTTTGGAGCTGGAGTAGGACATGACCGGCTGCCCGGCCCAGGCGCCGTCCTCGCTGATCGAGCCGCGTTTGCTGGTCACGTTGACGATCCGCGCCGCCGACGCGCGGCGCAGCAGGGGCAGGAAGGCGTTCGTCAGGCGCACGACCGCGAAGACGTTCGTCTCGTAGACGTGGCGCAGGTCCTCCACCGTCTCCTCGGTCGGCGTCGGCAGGTGATCGAGTTTCCGGTTGTTGAGCGGATGCGTGCCCGCGTTGTTGACCAGGACGTCGAGGCGGCCCGCCTCGTGCTCGATCCGCTCGACCGCGGCCTGGACGTGGTCGTCCGAGGTGACGTCGAGCGTGATCGCCCGGACGTCCCCCTCGACCTCGTCCGCCGCCTTCTTTCCCCGGTCCGCGTCACGAGCGGCGAGGTAGACCGTGAAGCCTCGCCCCGCCAGTCCCGCCACGATCGCCTTGCCAATCCCCTTGTTCGCGCCGGTGACCAGCGCGATTTGGCCAGCTGTTGTCATGACAACAGCGTGCGCCCGTTTCTGTTGTCATGTCAACACCCGGCCCGCTACCGTGACCGGGTGAGCGAACTGGACGCCGACGAGATGGCCCTCTGGCACGCCTGGAAGTCGGCCGCCGACACCGTCCGGGCCCGCATCGCCGAGGACATCACCGCCGCCGTCGGCCTCTCCGACGCCGACTTCGCCGTGCTCACCCGCGTCGCCGAGCTCGGCGGCGGCCGCCTACGCCAGAACGCCCTGGCCGAATCCGTCGGCTGGCACCGCAGCCGCCTGTCCCACCAGCTCAGCCGCATGGAACATCGCGACCTTCTCACCCGCCACCCGGCCGACGGCGGCGTCGAGGTCCACCTCACCGACGCCGGCCACTCCCTCGCCCGCCGAGCGCGCCCCGCCCACGCCGACGCCGTCCGCCGTCACCTGCTCGACCACCTCGACCCCACCCAGCGCCGCCAACTCCGCCACGCCCTGGACGCCCTCACAGACACCCCTTGAACCGGGCACAGCCCCCGCCCAACGGTGTTTCCGGCGTTCGTTGCCGGATCAGTCCAGGCAGAACTCGTTGCCCTCGACGTCCAGCATGGTGATGCAGGATTCGTTGAAGTCGTCGGACACCTGCTCCAGATGGCACACCGCGCCCAGGGCCTCCAGGCGTGCGCGCTCGGCGCGGAGGGCGGCGAGGCGCTCCTGGCCGGCGAGGCCGGGGGCGGCCCGCACGTCGAGGTGCACCCGGTTCTTGACGACCTTGCCCTCGGGCACGCGCTGGAAGTACAGCCGCGGGCCCACGCCGTTGGGGTCGACGCAGGCGAAGGCCGAGCCCTGGCGGTCGGCGGGCAGGGAGTGGTCGAAGTCGTCCCAGCTGTCGAAGCCCGGCGGGGGCGACGGCACGACGTAGCCCAACACCTCGCACCAGAAAAGGGCGACGCGCTTGGGGTCCGCGCAGTCGAAGGTGACCTGGACCTGCCTGACCGATGCCATGGCCCCACCGTAATGGCCGAGACCTAGTTGCCGCCGGGGAATTCCTTAGCCGCGGCGGCCGGATCCAGCGTGGGCCCGGCCGGCAGTAGCGTGACGAAGGGCAGCGGCACGTTCTTGGCGGCGTTGGGGTCGAAGTGCAGCCGGGACGCGGCGTCGGCGCTGGGGATGGGGAACCGCTGGCCGGAGTCGGTCACGAGGGTGAGCACACCGTCCTGGCCGGCGGCTGAGGATGCCTTCACCACGGCGCCGGAGCCGGCGGCGATCTTGACGTTGGTGACGTGCCCGGCCTTGGTGGTCACGGTGGACAGCCCGGAGGGCGAAGGCATGGCCAGTGGCAGGCTGACCGACAGCTGCCACGGGGCGTCGCCGGGGGCCTGGCCGGGCGTGGTGCTCAGGCACAGCGGCTGGTCCAGCTGCGGGCCGACCGGCTGCGGGATGCGGTCGGGCCAGGTGTTGCTGCCCGGCGGCTGGGCGTGCGACTGCGGGGCCGACACCGCGACGTTGGCGTCGAGCTGGTCGACGCGGCTGCCGGAGGCGGCCAGCAGCGCGTAGGTCAGCTCGGAGATCGGCGCGAGGCCGTCCGGCTCGACCACGAAGAACTGCTCTTGGACGCCGGTCTGCCGGGTCTGGATGACGTCGCCGACGCCGACCTGGGACGGCAGCTGCACGGTCGGCGCGCCGCCCGAGGTGACACTCGGTTGGGTGATTTCCGCGCCCTCCGGCACGACCGCCAACACCTCGGCCGGCAGCCGGACGGTGGCGGCGCGTTGCAGGCCGAGCAGGGCCCGGGTGTTGCCGGTCAGCTTGTAGCGGCGGCCCTTGCTGATCAGCCACGTGCTGTCGTCCGGCAGCTGGGCCAACACGCCCGAGGCGGAGTCCACAGTGCCCTGACTCGGGGCGGCCCCGATGAGCAGCGTGATCTGCGGCGGGGCCGAGACGGACCCCGACTGCAGCGCACACACCGTCCAGGCGCCGTTGGTGAGATTGTCCTTGGACGGCAACGCGTCCGGGGCGTTGGGGATCCCGACCGGCAGGCCGCGCGGCTTGCCGGCCAGCACCTCCGAGCGAACCTCGGTCAGCGAGCCGCCGCCGACCAACAGCGCCGACGCGAGGTTCAGCGCCGGGTGCACCTGCCCGTCGACGATCACGTAATGGTCGCCGGTGCCGCTCACCGTTACGGCGCCCGAGCCGGGCAGCGCGGGACCGCTGCCGCCGCCGAGGAAACCGGCGATGCCGAAGCCCGCCATCAGCAGCACGGCGATGACCGTGCCACCCACGGTCGACCGGTTGAGCCGGCGGCGAGGATCGGTCACGGCCTCGTCCGCGCCGAGCATCAGGCTGGTGACCTGCCGCCTGCTCTCGTACGTGTAGGCCTCGACCTGGTCTCGCGTGGTAACCATCGCTGCCCTCCCCAACTGGGCGTGCCGAGTCGGACTCTATCGGCATACTGCATCTGTGGCAGACAGTCCCGCACGCACGCGACCCCGGCGCCCGGGGCGGATCGGGCGGGCCCGGTGGATCTCCGCCGAGGCCGCCGTCGGCACGGCCGGGGCCGGGGTGGCGATCATGGGGCCCTTCGGCATCGCCCTGATGGTGCTGGCCGGCCTCACGCTGGTCGGCACCTTCCTGTTCTGGCAAGGAAAATGGGCCACCGAGCACCTGGCCTTCCGGCTGCGCGCGCCCGCGCCGGGGCCACCGCCACCCTCGACCGGCCCGGGATTCGGCGTGATCCGGGAAGTGCTGCCCGACCTGCACGTCGTCGAGGTGACGGGTCGCGGCGCAGCGCCGCTCGGCGTGATCGGCGACGGGCAGGGCTTCGCCGCCGTGCTGGAGCTGGAGATCGCCGGCAATCTGCGGCTGGACGTGGCGACGCTGGCCGCCCAGGTGGCGGCCGATCCGGCGGAGCTGGCCGGGTTCCAGGTGCTGATCGAGCAGTTCCCGCTGCCGCCGCTGGACGTGACCGAGCGGTTCGGGCCGACGATGGTCTACCGCCGGCTGCCGACCTCGGCCGTGCCCGTGCTGCGACGGGTGTGGCTGGTGCTGCGGCACGAACCGCTGTGGGCGCCCGAGGCCACCGAGCGCCGTGGTGGCGGGACCGCCGGCGCTCGCACCGCGCTCGTCGCGGCGGCCGCCCGGCTGCGGGTGCACCTGATGGACAACGGATTCCAGGTTCATCTGCTCGGGTCGGCGGCGGCGACCGAGCTGCTCGGGGCCGTCGGCGACCCCAGCCACCAGGGCCGGTTCCATGCCGACGCCTGGCTCACGCAGGCCGGCGCGCACTGCTGCCTCGCCGTCACGGGCGACTGGAGCAAGCTCCTGATGACCGCCGCCTCCATCGCCGCCGACCGCTGCGTCGTGTCCGTGGCCGTCGAACTCGACGGTCACTCGGCCCAGACCCGCTCGGTGCTAAGGCTTTTCGCCGCCGACCACGGCGCCGCCGCCAATGCCCGTGCCGCCTTGATCGCCACCGGGCTGGTCGAGCCGCTGACCGACAACCAGGCCGCCGGTGTCGTCGCCACGCTGCCGCTGGGCGGCGGGGCTCGGGACCTGACCAGCGCGATTGGATTGGTACGACGATGAGCACCTCTCAACTGCCGGCCCAGCCGTGGCGGAACCTGGCCGACATCTCCCTGTCCCTGCACGTGCCGGCGGCCGGCGTGCTGCTCGGGGCCGACCGCGGCGGCAACATCGCCTGCCTGCCGGCGATTCAGCCCCACCCCGTGCGCATCGGGCTGGTCGACGGCGTCGGCGTCGCCCGGCTCGTGGCCCACCGGCTGCTGGCCGTCGGCTGCCAGGTCACGGTGTACAGCCAGCGGCAGCCGTCATGGCAGGGTCTGTGGACCAAGGTCGGCGGCCGTCGCATGACCTTCACCCAGCGCTCGGTGCGGTGGCCGGGAGTGCCGGCCGGTCCCCGTGCGCCGCAGGCCCTGGTACTCGACGCCCCCGAGCCTCCGCCCAACTGGGTCGGCGATGCGCCCTGGTGCACGGTCATCCACGTCGCCTCCCGCGTGCCCACCCGCTCCGAGTTCTGGCGTGCCGCCGACGTTGTCGTTGTCTGCGCCCCTGGTCATGGCGAGGCCGTGCTGTCTTTGCGCAACCGGCCTGATGGCGGCTTGGCTGACGACCTGCGTCCGGGTGAGGTCGCCCTCTGCGGTCGGGCCGGCACCACTGTGGCACGGCTCGACGTGACGCCGGCCGAGATGGAGCTGATGTCCGACGGCGTGCCCCACTAGGATGCGCGCCGAGCGGCTGGTGGCCCTGTTGTTCACCTTGTACAGCAAGAGAAGCGCGACGGTGGCGGAGTTAGCCGCGGCGTTGGACGTCTCGGAGCGGACCATGCACCGGGACATCGCGGCCCTGCGCGACGCCGGGGTTCCACTGTGGACGGAGGCGGGGCGGCACGGCGGCGTGCGGCTGGTGGACGGGTGGCGCACGCACCTGGACGGCCTCACGTCGAGGGAGGCCGTGGCGATGTTCGCCATGGGCGTGCCGCAGGCGCTGGCCGATTTGGGCCTGGGCACGGCGATGTCCGCCGCGCACGCCAAGCTCTTCGCGACTTTGCCGCCAGCGCTGCGGGAACAGGCCCAGGCCATGGCCCAGCGCTTCCACCTCGACGCGCCATCCTGGTTCCGTCCGGCCGACGACACGGAACACCTGGCGGCGATCGCGCGGGCGGTGTGGGAGCAGCGGCGAGTGGAGATCGCCTACGGCCGGTCCGGCAAGACTGTGCAGCGCACCTTGCAGCCGTTGGGAATCGTGCTCAAGGCCGGCGTCTGGTACCTGGTGGCCGAGGTCGACGGGGACCTCCGCACCTACCGCGTGGCCCGGATCGAAGCCGTCGCGGAGACCGACCAGCGCTTCGAACGCCCGCCGGACTTCGACCTCGTCGCCTGGTGGGAGCAGTCCTCGGCGCAGTTCGAGCAGTCGCTGCGGACCGTGCCCGTGCGGATCCGGCTCAGCCCGTACGGGATGCGTGCGCTGCCGAAGATCCTCGACCCCGACGCCGCCGTGAAAGCCCTGGAGCAGGCCGGGCCGCCGGCTTCCGACGGTTGGACGGAGGTCACCGTGGAGTTGGAAGAGGCCACCATCGCCGCCGGTCAGCTGATCGCGTTGGGCGACGAGGTGGAGGTGCTGGGGCCGGCCGAGACCAGGGCCGCTTTCGTAGCGGTCGTGCGGCGGATGGCCTCGCGCCACCGTGAGACGTGAAGGCGGACTTGGTGGCATATGCGCCACCAAGTCCGCCTTCGTTTCATCGGTAACCCGTGGGATCGGCCGGCTTGCCGGTGCCGGCCACCTCGATCATGTACCGCCAGCCGTCCGGACGGCTGCCGTCGACGTCGTCGATGTCGTAGATCTGGGCCAGCTGCCCGCTGTTGAGGGTCTGGCCGGTGAACCGGGCCCGCGCCGGGTCGGCGGCCAGCGCCGCCAGACCGCGACCGACGAAGGCCGGGGACTCGGAGATGCAGAAATGGGGCTCCCGCACGAGGGCGTCCCGCCACGTCTCCTCGGTGACGCGGTAGTGCTCAAGCATCGCCTCGGACCGCAGATACCCCGGTGTGAGGGCAATTGCCGTGCAGTCAAAGGACTTCAGCTCGGCCGCCTGACCGATGGCCAGGTGGTGGGCGGCCGCCTTGGCCACGTAGAAGGCGAGAGTGGTGCCCTCCCGGTACTGGGCGTTGTACTCGGCCGTGCCGTCGGTCATGTCGACGACGAGGCCGCCCGGATTGCGGATGACCAGCGGCAACAGGAAATGGCTGGTGATGACGTGCGAGTCGATGCCGAGGCGGATCATGCGGAGGCTCTCCGCCAGCGGGTGCTCCCACACCGGAACACCCCAGGTCATCAGGCCGTCGCCGCCCCACAGCCCGTCGACGAGGATGTCGAGCCGCCCCTGCTCGCGGTCGACGCGGGCGGCCAGTTCCTGCACTTCGGCCGCTTCGAGGTGGTCCACCCGCACGGCGACGGCGCTGCCGCCGGCCTTCTCGACCAGCTCGACGGTGTCCTCGATGGTCTCGGCGCGGTCCACTTCGGACCGTTCGGCCCGGGTGCTCCGCCCGGTGACGTACACGTGGGCCCCGCGGCGGCCGAGTTCGACCGCGATGGCCCGGCTGGCGCCACGGGTGGCCCCGGCCACGACTGCGATCTTGCCCTTGAGATCGTCCATGCCGGGCACCCTGCCGGGTAACCCTGACAGAACATGGCATGGTTCAGGCGGCTTTGCCGAACCCGTCGACGACGGTCCGCCGGAGCTCGACCGGATCCACGCCGGCGCCGGTGATGATGGTGAAGGCGCGCCCGGAGCCGTCACGGAGAATACCGAGCAGGATGTGCTCGGTGCCGATGGCCGAGTGGCCCAGGTGCACGGCCTCCCGCAGGGCCAGCTCCAGCACCTTCTTCACCCGGGGCGAAACGCCGACCCGACCGCGTCGGCGACCGGGAACGGCCTTGCGCAAGGCATCGGGCCCGAAGGACTCGGTGATACGGGAGAGCACGGCGTCCAGGTCGATGCCCACGGACTTCAGGGCATCGGCGTCGGCGGCGCCGAGCACGGTGGTGTCGGCGATCGCCGCCGCGACCAGCGCGCGGTCCACACCGGCCGCGACCAGGGCGTCATGGCCGCCACCGGTGCCGGACACCAGGGCCAGCAGCAGGTGCTCGGTGCCGAAATGCCGGTGCCCCAGCGTTTCCGCCTCCTGCCGAGCCGTCGTGACAACCTCCCGCGCGGGGCGGCTGAACCGTTCGAACATCATTCCTCCTGAAGGTTGGCGTACTTCTTGTGCACGGCCTGCTTGGTGACCTCCAGCGCGTCGGCGATCTCCTGCCAGGACCACCCCTGCCGCCGCGCGTTGCCGACTTGCAGCGTCTCCAACGTCTCTGCCAGCCGGCGCAGCGCGAGCGCCGCCCGCAGGCCGGTGCGGGCATCGGCGCCGCTGGCAGCCGCGGCGAGGTCGTTCATGTCGGTCACGTTGTCAACATTAGTTGACGATAACCACGCCGTCAACAAACGTTGACACCTACGATGGGGAGCGTGACCGTCGCGGAGGGTGTGGTCGACCGCCTCATATATGTGGGGGCGGACGGCTACACGGTCGCGGTCCTGACCACGGGCGAACGCAGCGAGACCAAGATCGCCGGCACGGTGCTGCACGGCCTGCAGCCCGGCGAGACCGTCCGCGTCGACGGCGACTGGACCACCAGCGGCACGCTCCGGGTCGGCGAGTGCGAGCGGGTGCTGCCGGCGACGGTGCACGCGATCCGCCGCTACCTCGGCTCCGGCCTGGTCCGGGGCATCGGCCGCAAGCTGGCCGACGCCATCGTGGACACGTTCGGCGAGGACACCCTGGACGTCATCGACCGCGACCCGAAGCGCCTGATGGAGGTGCACCAGATCGGCCGCGACCGGATGGTGAAGATCATCACGGCCTGGGCCGACCAGCGCGCGGTCCGCGAGGTCATGGTGTTCCTCCAGGGCGTCGGCGTCAGCCCCGCCCTGGCCGTGCGCATCCACCGCAAGCTGGGCGAGCAGTCGTTGCAGGTGGTGCGCAACGAGCCGTATCGGCTGGTCGAGGAGGTCTGGGGCATCGGTTTCGCCACCGCCGACACCATCGCCCTGGCCGCCGGCATCCCGGAGCAGAGCCCGGAACGCATGCAGGCCGCGGTGCTGCACACGTTGCTCCAGGCCAGAACCATGGGCGGGCACTGCTTCCTGTCGGTGAACGAGGTGCTCACGCATACGACGGCGATGGTGGCGCAGGACGAGGAGATGATCCGCGCGGCGCTGCATGCGTTGCGGCGTAGGCGAAAGGTCGTGCAGGAGCAGATCAACGGCCGGGACGTGGTCTTCCAGGCCCACCTGCACCAGCAGGAAACCCTGTTGGCCGACAACGTGATCCGTCTGTTGGACACGCCCTCGTCGTTGCCCGGCAAGCCCAAGCTGGACGGCCCGGAGTTGGATGACACGCAGCGGCAGGCCGTGGAGATGGCCCTGACCCACACCGTGTCGATCCTGACCGGCGGCCCCGGCTGCGGCAAGAGCTTCACCGTGCGGCACATAGCCAAGACAGCCAAGGCCGCCGGCGCGAAGATCACCTTGGCCGCCCCAACCGGCCGCGCCGCGCGTCGTCTGTCCGAGCTGACCGGCATGCCCGCGATGACCGTGCACCGCATGCTGGGCCGCAACGCCGAGCCCGAGGACGACGGCAGCCTGTTCGACGTGAACGACCCGCTGTCGGCCGACCTGATCGTCGTGGACGAGAGCTCGATGCTGGACATCGGCCTCGCCGACGCGCTGGTCGACAAGATCCCGCCCGGCGCGCACCTGTTGCTGGTCGGCGACGTCGATCAGCTGCCCAGCGTCGGTCCCGGCTCCGTGCTGCGGGATCTCCTTGACGTGCCGGACATTCCTCGCACGCACCTGAGCCGCGTCTACCGGCAGGGCGCCGGCAGCGGCATCACCGCCAACGCCGTGAACGTGCGTGAAGGCGTGTTGCCGGTGAACAACCCCGAGTTCTGGTTCGTGCCCGCCGAGGACCCCAAGGACATCGCCGAGACTGTCGTCGACATCGCCACCCGCCGGCTGCCCGCCGCGTACGGCATCGAGCCCAGCCGGATCCAGGTCCTGTGCCCCGGCCGCGCCCGCGACGTCGGCGCCCTCAACATCGGCCGCCTGTTGCAGGACGTGCTCAACCCCCACCGCGAGGGCGACCCCCAGTACTGGTCCGACGACCGCGCCTTCCGCGTCGGCGACCGGGTCATGCCCATCCGCAACAACTACGACAAGGGCAAGGCCGGCGTCTTCAACGGCACCGCCGGCACCGTCACCGCCCTGTCCCTGGAGGACCGCCTCCTCGAGGTCACCCTGGAGGACGGTGAGGCCGTCGAGTACGACTTCGACGAGCTGGAGGAGCTCGCCCACGGCTACGCCATCACCGTCCACCGCTCGCAGGGCAGCGAATACCCGTACGTCGTCGTGCCACTCAGCACCAGCGCCGGGATGTTGTTGCTGCGCCGGAACCTTCTGTACACCGCCATCACCCGGGCCAAGGCCATGGTCGTTCTGGTCGGGCAGCCCCGGGCCCTGCGGATGGCCGTCGAGCAGACCGGTGACCGCCGCAACACCGCCCTGACCTGGCGCTTCACCGGCGAGGACCTGGCCGCCGGCGTCTTGCCGCCCCTCCGCGAGGACCACGGCCAGGTAGCGGCGTTCTGACCTCTGCCGGAAACCGTATTTCGGTGTGACGCTAAGCGGGACAGTGAGGATGTAGATGGTGGTCCTCCCGACCCGGTCTGACCCCGAGCGGGACCGGCGTGATGCCTTGCGCGAGATCTGTCGTCCGGA